>JAGXQV010000100.1 GCA_018336195.1 Sulfuricella sp.
CCCGCAGCGCTTTTGCGTTCCTTGGCATCAATCCGCCCAAGAATGGGGCGGAATATCTCCCAGTCGATCACGGCGTTGAGCCGCTCCAGTGGGTCGCCTGCCTCAGAGAGGCTGGCATAGCGATTCTGTAAGTCAAACAGGCTGTTTTGCATGGCGTGGTCACGGGTGGCTGTACCGATAATTCAGATTATCCAGAAAGGCGGGAATTTATAGAAGTGCCCTTAAGAAGCGCGCCGCTTCAGCGCATATCCCCGGCGAGGTAAACCCACTGTCCGCCCTCGCGGACGAAGCGGCTGTCTTCGTGGAGCCGCCCGGCTTTGCCGCCCACCTTGTAGCGCGCCACGAATTCCACCCGCCCTTCCGCATCGTGTTCCGCGCCGCCCAGCGTGGCGAGGATTTTCAGGCCCAGCCAGCGCGTAGCGTCGTCGCCCAAATCCAGCGCGGCGGGACGGGTGGAGGAATGCCAGGTGCGCAGCAGGTAAGCGGCGTCCCCCACCGCGAACGCGCTGTAACGCGAACGCATCAGCGCCTCGGCGCTGGGGGCCGGGGATGTCCCGGCATGGAACGGCCGGCAACACGCCGCATAATCCCGGCCGGAACCGCACGGGCAGGCGTTGGCGGGCGGTGAAACGGTTTTTTTACTCATCGGCGTGCCTCGTCGAGCAATTCGCACAATTGCCGCACACCTTCCAGGGTGCGCGGGGTAGCGCGTTGCAGATAATCGGGGTTGATGGTCTTGACGTTGCCGCTACGTACCGCCTGCATTGCCGGGTAGCGTTGCCATGGGGCGTTGCTCGGCAGGCTGGTGACGATCACCTGCGGATCGGCCGCCAGCACGCTTTCCAGCGCCAATGTCGGGAGCAGCGGCGCCAAACTGCCGAAGGGATTGGTCCCGCCGCACAGGCGGACCATGCCGCCGATCAAGTGGCGGTCGGTGACGGTCATCAGCGGCTGATGCCAGATTTCCAGGAATACCGTAAGCGGGGAGGCATGGGCATAGCGCGCCGTCAGTTCGGCAAGGGTGCGGCGGAATTCCATGGCGCTGCGCTGGGCTGGCGCAGCGCTGCCCGCCAGCCGCCCGATGGCCTCGATGTGACGGGGAATGTCTTCCGGGCGGCGCGCTTCGGCGACGTAGAGGGGAATTCCGAGACGCGCCAGCAGCGCCACTTCCAGCGCCGAATTGCCGCTTTCCCAAGCCAATACCAGGTCGGGCTTGAGTTGCACCAGGCGCTCCATGTCGAAGCGCCCGTAGCCGAGTTGCGGGAGATCTTTAACCTGCGGCGGATAATCGCTGGCGGTGCTGACCCCCACCAGCCGCTCGCCCGCCCCGGCGGCGTAGGCCAGTTCCGCGAGATTCGGCGCGAGGGTGACGATGCGCCGCGCCGGGGCCGCCAGGACGACCTCCACGCCACGGTCGTCGCGCACCGTGAGGGGCGCGGCGCCGGCCAGCGCGCTGGGCAGGAGACTAAGGCCGGCCGCCGTGAAAAACCAGCGATACCACGGCTTCATCGCCGTTTCCTTCGATCTTGAAGCGGGTCAACCCCGCGTAGGCGGCCTCGATGCGGAACATGTTGTTGAGCGGGATGTCCAGGGCATGGGCAAGCGCCATGCGGATCACCCCGGCATGGGCCACCACTAGCACATGGCGACCAGCATGGGCAGCGAGAATGGCGCGCCACGCCGCGCTGAAACGCGCCACGAATTCGTCGAGATTCTCGGCATCCGCCGGGCGGCACTGCACGGGGTTGCGCCGATAGCGCAACAGCGCGCCGGGGCTGACGGCCTCGATTTCCGCGGAGGTCTTGCCCTCCCACGCGCCGTAGCCGAGTTCCGCCAAGCGTTCGTCGAGGGTTACGGGAAGCTGGCGTTGCCCGCCCAGTTCGGCGGCAAATTCGGCACAACGCAGCAGCGGCGAGGAAACGATCGCGTCCCACGGACAGGCTCCGCTCACCGCGCCGCGCATCTGCGCCCAGCCGGTTTCGCTCAAGGGGTCGTCGCATTTGCCGCGATAGCGGCGGCCTCCCACGGGTTCGCCGTGGCGCATGAAGTCGATCAGGGTTTTCATTGGATAGGTCGGTCACGGAAGCCGGGGAAAGCCCCAGCCGGAAAAAGAAATTACCCCACCAGAACGGCGAAGGTGAACAGGAAAATCAGCGCCAGCCACAGCACGGCGGCGCGCCAGATCAGGCTGACGGCGCTTTGCAGGTAATCGGCGTCGGCATCGTCGCCCAGCCCCAGTTCCGGGCGGAATTCGACTTCCCCGCCGATCGGGAGCGGTTCGCCGAGGCGCACGCCCAGCGCGCCCGCGCCGCTCGCCAGGAGGATGCCCATCCCTTGGCGACCCCACGCTTCGGCCTGGGTGCGCCAGCAATACACGGCATCCTCGAAATCGCCGACGATGGCGAAGGACAAGGCGGTCATGCGTAGCGGCAGCCAATCCACCAGTTCGAAAACCTGGGCGGCGAAGCTGCCGAACTGGCCGAATTCGTACTCGTCGAGGTTGCCCCATTTTTGCCCGATGACCTGCGCCAAGCGGTAGAACACCGCGCCGGCCGGGCCGAGCGCGACAAACCAGACGATCACCCCGAACAGGTGGCGGTGCGACAGGGAAAGGGTGTACTCGATACCGACTCGTGCGATGGTGGTGCTGTCCCATTCGTCGGTGCTGCGGCCGCTCCACTGGGCGAGCTTCTTGCGCGCCGCGTGGGGAGTTTCCTCGCGCAGGGCGGCGGCGAGCTGTTCGGCGGGCGCGCTGAAATAGCGCAGACCGGCGGTGAGATACAGCACGGCGGCGCCGAACACCCACGCCAGCGTCATGTCGGTCTGGTAGAGCACGCCGTAAATTCCGCCGACCACCAGGGTCGGCAATAGCACCGCCAGACTCCACGCCACCATGCCGTGCAGCGGCTGACCGGCGTTGAGATGGCGTTCCAGGTAATGGGCGTAGCGGGTAAAGGCGATATACACCTGGCTGCGGTTGGAGATCGGGCGGAAATGCTCAATCAGCAAGGCGGCGATCAGGGTAACCAGACTCATGCTCATGGGCACCTCACAGCGCCATTTCCACCGACAACTCGTCGTCATGGTAGGTTTCGACGGTCGGCAGCACCAGCTTCAAGCCCTGCTGGTCGAGATATTTGATCAGCGCCGCATACGCCTTGCCGGGGGCGAAGGAAGGATGGGCGTGGACGCGCGCCACCACCACGCGGCGCGCCGGAATGTCGGCGACCTGGAGGGGTTCGGCGACCGGCGTGCCGGGTTCGATCAGGTAACCGACCTGGGCGACCTGTTCCTTGCGCTTGGTGACGCGCGGATCGGTCAGCAGCACGGTAATCGGCGCGCCGGTGGCGATCTTTTGTTCCTTGAGCTTGTGCAGCGCGGTCTGCTGGGCTTCCCCCATCTTAGCCAGTTCGCTGGTCTGGGTGAGGTAGGCGTAATGGTAAGGGCCGCGCATCTGGCCGTTCTCCACCTGCACTTCGCTGAAAGCGCCCCACCACCACACGACGCCGAGGATCGGCAAGAGAAACACCAGGAGGAAATAAGGAAGTTGTTTTTTCACGGGAAACGCCGGACTGACATCGGTCAAAGCGCGAAGATACCATATTCGGCGCACCTTGTCGCGACGCGGGACAGGTGGCGGATTTGCCGCTAAACTGGAGTTTTTGGAGAATGAATACATGTCCGCCCTGTTCCGTCCGTTCCTTGCCGCAGCGCTCGTCTGCACGGCCTTCTCCGGCATTCCCGCCGCCCTCGCCCACGACCATCACGACCACGCCGCTCATGGCGAAGAACGCGCCCAGCTCAAACTCGACCAAGGCCGCAAATGGCCGACCGACGAGGTGGTCCGCCAGGGCATGAGCACCCTCCGCAGCGCCCTGAAAAGCGGCGACGCCAAGCTCGCGGAAACCGTCACCGCGCAGGTTTCCTTCATGACCGCCAACTGCCGGCTCGACAAACAGGCCGACGCGATGTTCCACCTCGTGCTCGCCGACCTGATCGCCGGCGGCGAAGCGCTGCAAAGCCAGGACACGCGCCCGCAGGGCCTGGAGAAAGTCAAACACGCCCTGGAAAACTACGGCAAGTATTTCAGTCACCCCGGCTGGGACAAGCCCTGAACAGCGCTTTTCTGGCACAATGGCGGCTTTTTCCGGGAGAATTCCATGGCTGAAATCACCACCTCCAGCGGCTTGATCTACGACGACCTCAAGGAAGGCGAAGGCGCCGTTGCCGCTGCCGGCCAGCGCGTATCCGTGCACTACACCGGCTGGCTGACCAACGGCACCAAGTTCGATTCCAGCAAGGACCGCAACGACCCCTTCGTCTTCCCGCTCGGCGGCGGACGGGTGATTCGCGGCTGGGACGAAGGCGTACAGGGCATGAAAGTGGGCGGCACCCGCAAGCTCACCATCCCCGCCGACCTCGGCTACGGCGCGCGCGGCGCGGGCGGCGTGATTCCGCCCAACGCCACGCTGGTCTTCGAAGTCGAGTTGCTGGAAATTCTCTGAACCGCCTTTTTCAGGCCCGTAGGCTGGGGTGAGGACCGAACCCCAGCGATTTTTCTTGTTGCCACCGATGCTGGGGTTCGTTCCTCACCCCAGCCTTCTACTGCTTCGATCCCCCCATGGCCGAACCGATCCGTCTTTCCAAACTGATGTCCGAACGCGGCCTGTGTTCGCGCCGCGAAGCGGACGTTTTCATCGAACGCGGCTGGGTGCGGGTCAATGGCGTGGTGGTCGACACGCTGGGCACCAAGGTCGACCCGTCCAGCGTCGTCACCCTCGACCAGGGCGCCCGCGAATCCCAGACCCGCCAAGTCACGATCCTGCTCAACAAACCGGTCGGCTATGTCTCCGGCCAACCGGAAAAAGACTACAAACCGGCTGTGGTGCTGGTCGTCCCGACCACCCGCTACGCCGGCGACCGCAGCCCGCAAAAGTTCGAACCCGCCCACCTGCGCGGCCTGGCCCCCGCCGGACGCCTCGACATCGACTCGCAAGGCCTGCTGGTGTTCACCCAGGACGGGCGCATCGCCAAGCACCTGATCGGCGCGGATTCCGAAATCGAAAAAGAATACCTGGTGCGCGTCGCAGGCAGCCTCGACGAACGCAACCTGGCGCGTCTCAACCACGGCCTCACCCTCGACGGCGCCAAGCTCAAGCCCGCCAAGGTAAGCTGGCAGAACCAGGATCAGTTGCGTTTCATCCTC
Source organism: Sulfuricella sp. (assembly GCA_018336195.1). Taxonomy (GTDB): domain Bacteria; phylum Pseudomonadota; class Gammaproteobacteria; order Burkholderiales; family Sulfuricellaceae; genus JAGXQV01. The sequence goes on from JAGXQV010000100.1 coordinate 5,207, forward strand.
AAGGAAGGCAAAAAGCGCCAGATCCGCCGCATGTGCGAAATGGTCGGCCTGAAAGTGCTGGGGCTGAAACGAGTGCGCATCGGCAAGGTCATGCTCGGCGACCTCCCGGAAGGGCAGTGGCGCTATTTGCGCGAGGATGAGCGGTTTTAA
>JAGXQV010000101.1 GCA_018336195.1 Sulfuricella sp.
GGCAGGCGGTGACGCCCGAGCCGCAAGTGTGAATGACGCTGTGCGGGGGGCGACCGTCGAGCAGATTTTCGTAGGCTACGCGCAATTCGTCGATCGGCAACAGGGTGCCGTCCATGTCGAGGTTTTCCTCGAACGACCAGTTGCATGAGCAGGGAATATGGCCGGCGACCTTGTCGAGCGGCTCCATGTCGCCGGTAAAGCGAATCTCCGGGCGGGCGTCGAGGATCAGGCGGGTGCGGTCGTGCCGTGCTGCTTCCACTTCGCCGGCATCGACCCAGATGTTGCGGTCGGGATGGGCAGTGAATGACTGCGCGGCGATCGTCGGCAGAGCCTCGGTCAACGGGCGCTTCTCGCGGTGCCAGCGTGGCAGACCGCCGTTGAGCAGGGCCACGGCGTCGTGTCCCAGCCAGCGCAGCAGCCACCACAGGCGTACCGCCATCGAGCCGAAACTGTCGTCGTAAACCACGACCTGGGTAGTGGCGCCGACGCCCCACGCGCCGAGCTTTTGCGCGAGTGCTTGCGGATCGGGCAGGGGATGACGACCGGTGGTCGGGGTGATGGCGCTGGCTAGATCTTCGTCGAGGTGCGCGTAGCGCGCGCCGGGAATGTGTCCGGCAGCATAGGCATGCCGTCCGGCTTGTGCGTCGGTCAGCGTAAAACGGCAATCGAACACCACCCAGTCGGGCGAGTCGAGATGCTGCGCCAGTTGTTCGGTAGAGATGAGGGTTTTGAACATAAGTGATGGGTTTTGAGTGTTTAGTGTTGAGTTGAGGAATTCGCGGCGCAGCCGCTCGTTAACTCGAAACTCAACACTATTCACTCAACACTGGGTTTAGTAGCCGCCCTTGCCGAACGGCTTCGGCAGACCGGCGACCTTGGCCGACTGACGGTTGGGTTGCATCGGAAACAGCGTGTAGAGATGCTTTTTCCAGTCGGTGCCGGGGTGGCTGGCGTCGAAATCCTTGCTCATGTTGCGGAAGTTCGGGGTGTGGCCGTGTTCCTTGTACTGTTCGCGCATGTAGTTCACGACCGTCCAGTGATCGTCGGTGAGCTTCAGGCCTTCCGAAGCGGCGATGACCGGCACGACGTCGTCGCTGTAATCGGCTTCCAGCAAGAATCCCTCGTCGTCGGTTTCGAGTTCAGTGCCATTGACCATGTATCCCATTTTTTCCTCCAGTTAAGGTTGAGTGGTTGATGAAAGTGAAACTAAAATTAAACCAGCGCGGCAATCGACTTGTGGGGAACGAAAATCCCGCAGCCGATCTTGCGGTTGCTGCCCAGGCCGATCTGTTGCACGCGGATGGCGTGTTCGATGGGCAGGCCGTGCAACATTAAACTATACCCGCTGACGACGCCAGATGCGTCGGTCACGGTTTGCCGAAGCCCGCAGAGAAAGCGGGTTTCGATATTCAGGTCGTCGAGCATCCGCATGATGTCGTGGACAAAATCGATTTCCTCGACGCTGCCGGTGGTCACCAGCCGCGCATAGAGCGGCGTGTGGTGGGGCAGCGGCTTGAGTTTGGCGGTCCCGATGGTCAGCGTGTTGCCGGCGACGTTGAGCGTTTGCCCGGAAAGTACCTGCAAATCGTCGATCCGCTCGCTGGGGATGCGTATCACCAGCCGAGTGCGGCGGTTCAGCATCAATTCGCCGCTGCCGCTGTCCGAGCCGTGAACCGGATGGACCCCGGCCAGTTCCGACTCTTCCAGGCAGGGAACCAGGCGTGCCAGTTCGCGGTACAGCGCCAGTCCGTGGTCTATGGGCAGGCGCGTGCCGCGCAACTCGAAAACCATGTCGGTGATGGCATTCTCGTCGACGCTCGGCGCGCGCGGCGGTTCGCTGGGCCAGCCTATTTGGATTCTCCCTGCGTGGCAGCCCACTCAAGCAGGGCTTTTCCCCAATGCTCGGCAGTGGCCGCATCTATCTCAAAAATCGTAAAACGCTTGATTTCCCGAATCCGGACGCGCAGAGTAGAAAAGTTCGCCTCGTGATCGACCTGCTGCAATTCGATTTCCTGACGGAAGGGAGTTGCGACAAACTTGTCCAGGCTGGTTGACTTCTCCATGCCCATGCCGTAGTCCAACATGCTTAGCCTTTATCGGGTTGATCGAGTTTCCATTATATGGTGATTTATCCGCCTAAAATCAAGCGGCGCGGCGGTCACCCAAGCAGGGGGAGTAGCATATAACCCTTTCGGGTAGTATGGGGGCACCCGCGAAGAATGATAGAAAGGCGGACTCCAACGGTTGTAACATGCCGTCACAGCATAGGTGATCCCCCGATGTCGCAGAAAGCATAAGGGAAGCCGCAGGTTTGCACGATTTTTGAGTTTCGCCGAAAGGGATGCCGAAATTCCGGATTGCATAGTCTGGAACGGCTTCCGTTTTAATTTTCTATGGAGATGATGATATGGCCAAGAAACAATATGACACGCCACTGCTAGACCAGTTGGAAAGCGGCCCCTGGCCCAGCTTTGTGACCGGGCTCAAGCGCCTTGCCAACGAAAACGACATGATGGTCGACCTGATGGGTCAATTGGAAACGTCCTACAAAACCCGCAAGGGCTACTGGAAGGGTGGTACGGTCGGCGTGTTCGGTTATGGTGGCGGTGTGATTCCGCGCTTCACCGAACTCAAGGATGATCACGAGAAGCCTTTGTTCCCCGAAGCAGCCGAGTTCCACACTATCCGTATCATCCCTGCAGCCGGCATGCACTACAGCACCGACGTGCTGCGCAAGCTGTGCGACGCGTGGGTCGACAACGGCGGTTCCGGCCTGGCGGCATTCCATGGACAGTCCGGCGACATCATGTTCCAGGGCATCAATACCGCCAACGTGCAAAAGGCTTTCGACGCCTTCAACGAAATGGGCTTCGATCTGGGTGGTGCCGGCCCCGCCGTGCGTACCTCGATGTCCTGCGTCGGTGCTGCACGTTGCGAACAATCCTGCTTCGACGAAGCTCGCGCCATGCGCGTCGTCGTCAACTCCTTCCTCGATGATATGCATCGTCCGGCCCTGCCGTACAAGATCAAATTCAAGTTCTCCGGCTGCCCGAACGACTGTACCAACTCCATTCAGCGTTCCGACATCGCCGTGATCGGCACTTGGCGCGACAGCATCCAGACCGACGACGCGCTGGCCAAGAAATGGTTCGTCAAGCACGGCATGGACGAGCTGGTCAACGACGTGATCAGCCGCTGCCCGACCAAGGCCATCACCCTGAAGAGCACCAAGGACGTTTCCAAAGCCGAAGGCGTCTCCAGTGTTGCCGTCAACGACAGCCAATCTCTGGAAATCAGCAACCACGATTGCGTACGTTGCATGCACTGCATCAACGTGATGACCGGCGCCCTGGCTCCCGGCAAGGACAAGGGCGTGACCGTCCTGGTCGGCGGCAAGAGCGTGCTGAAGATCGGTGCGACCATGGGTACCGTGGTGATTCCGTTCATGAAGCTGGAGTCCGACGAGGACTTCGATGCGCTGATTGAGTTTGGTCAGAACCACATCGATTTCTTCGCTGAAAACGCGCTGGAACACGAGCGTAGCGGCGAGATGATCGACCGTATCGGTCTGGTCAACTATCTCGAAGGCGTTGGTGTCGATGTCCACCCGAGCATGGTGCTCCATCCGCGCGCCAATCCCTATGTCCGCATGGACGACTGGGACGAGGAAGTGGAAAAGGCCAACGAGCGCAAAGCCAAGGCGGCCTGATAACACGGTCCGTGGCTGTTTTATCGCTAGACAAACAACGAACCACAAGTTTGGAGAGAAACAATGAGTGAAATGCGTGAACCGATTGAGAGTGGCGTGCCGGATCATGTGCAATACCTGCACCCGCTGATGAAGAAAAACTACGGCAACTGGAAATACCATGACCGTCCCCGTGCCGGCGTGCTGCACCATGTGGCGCACAGCGGCGACGAAATCTGGACGGTGCGTGCCGGTACCCAGCGTCAGATGGATCACTACACCATCCGCAAACTGTGCGATATCGCCGATCAGTTTGCCGAAGGCTTCGTGCGCTTCACCACCCGCAGCAACATCGAATTCATGGTGTCGGCCGAGTCGAAAGTTGCCCCGCTGATCGACGCGCTGGGCAAGGGTGGTTTCCCGGTTGGCGGCACGGGCAATTCCGTGTCCATGATCTCGCATACCCAGGGCTGGCTGCATTGCGACATCCCCGGCACCGACGCTTCGGGCGTGGTGAAGGCGCTGATGGACGAGCTCCATGATGAATTCATCAAGGAAGAAATGCCCAACCGCGTCAAGCTGTCCACCTCGTGCTGCGAAATCAACTGCGGCGGCCAGGCCGACATCGCTATCGTGGTGCAACACACCAAGCCGCCCAAGATCAACCATGACATGGTGGCTAACGTGTGCGAACGCCCGACCGTGGTGGCGCGTTGCCCGGTCGCAGCTATCCGTCCCGCTCTGGTGAACGGCAAGCCGTCCCTGGAAGTCGACGAAACCAAGTGCATTTGCTGCGGCGCTTGCTTCCCGCCCTGCCCGCCGATGCAGATCAACGATCCCGAGAATTCCAAGATCGCGATCTGGGTTGGTGGCAAGAACTCCAACGCCCGTATCCGCCCGACGTTCCACAAGCTGGTGATGTCCGGTTTGCCCAACAACGCCCCGCGTTGGCCCGAAGTGGCTGCCGTGGTGAAGAACATCCTCAAGGTTTACAAGGAGGATGCGCGTGCTTGGGAGCGGATGTCCGACTGGGTCGAGCGTATTGGTTGGCCGCAATTCTTCGAGAAGACCGGTCTGCCGTTTACCAAGTTCCATATCGACGACTGGCGCGGTTCGCGTTCCACGCTGAACGCTTCCACGCATATCCGCTTCTAATCAATGCACGGATTTCCTTCCGCCACTCCGGTGGCGGCGGGAAAATTGTTAACTCTTTATAGCTAACAGGATATTCAGGGATGAAATTCGGAATTATGGTGAATGAAGGGCCTTACAACCATCAGTCATCGGACTCGGCGTACCAATTCGCCAAGGCCGCGATTGAAAAGGGCCATGAGATCCATCGCGTGTTTTTCTACCACGATGGTGTCAACAATGCGACCAAGCTCACCGAGCCGCCCCAGGACGACCGCAATATCGTCAATCGCTGGAGCAAGCTGGCTGAAGAGCATGGCGTGGATCTGGTGGTGTGCGTTGCCGCTGGCCTACGTCGCGGCATCGTGGACGAGAATCTGGCTGCCGGCTTCCGCATTTCCGGGCTGGGGCAGTTGGTGGAATCGGGTATTCAGGCCGACCGTCTTGTAACGTTCGGCGACTGATTAGGGAGAAGTCATGACTGAAAGCACTGGAGGTATCGACATGGACGAAGATTCCGCAGGTACCGTAAAAAAATTCGCATTCATTAACCGCAAGGCGCCTTACGGCACGATCTATGCGCTGGAGTCGCTGGAAGTGGTGTTGATTAGCGCGGCTTTCGACCAGGACGTCAGCCTGATGTTCATCGACGACGGCGTATACCAGCTCAAGAAGGGCCAGGGTACCAAGGCTGTCGGTATGAAGAACTTCTCGCCGACCTACCGTGCGCTGGAAGGCTACGATATCGAAAAGCTCTACGTCGAAAAGGAATCGCTGGAAGCGCGTGGACTCACCGAAGAAGACCTGCTGGTCGACGTCGAAGTGATGAGCCGTGCCGACATGGCGGTCTTGATGGAAGAGCAGGACGTTATTTTAAGTTTCTGATTGGGGACGCATTATGTTGCATATCGTGAACAAATCGCCGCTGGAAAAAGGCACGCTGGATAGCTGCTTGAACCACGCCAAGGCGGGAAGCACCATCTTGTTGATCGAAGACGCGGTTTACGCAGTGACCAAGGGAACCACGTCCGAAGCGGCAGTGAAGAAAACCATGGAAACCTGTACCGTGTGCGCCTTGTGGCCCGATCTGGAAGCCCGTGGTATGCAAGACACTGTGATCGACGGCGTCAAGCAAGTCGATTACAGCGGTTTCGTTGATCTGGTGGCGGAAAACAACACCGTCCAGTCTTGGTTGTAATCCAAAATTTTTTGATTTTTATCTTAGGAGAGAAACATGGGCTTTGAAATCAACGGCAAGAACTACGAAACAGACGAAGAAGGTTACCTGGTCAATCTGGCTGAGTGGGACGAAGAAGCAGCCAAGTACCTGGCCAAGGAAGAAAAGGTTGAAATGACCGAGAGCCACTGGGAAGTCGTGAATTTCCTGCGCGAATACTACAACGATTACCAGATCGCTCCCGCCGTGCGCGTGCTGACCAAGGCTATTGGCAAGAAGCTCGGACCGGAAAAGGGCAACAGCAAGTACCTGTATGAGCTGTTCCCCTACGGCCCGGCCAAGCAGGCTTGCAAGATCGCCGGCCTGCCGAAGCCGACCGGCTGTATCTAAGCTCTGGTACTAAGGAAGTAGTTAAGCCGGCAGCGCGTAGCGCGCTGCCGCACGAAATGACGCAAGGGAGGCAGGCTGTTCTGCCTCCGCTTCGTCGAGAATTCATGGGCGGACGATAGTGTCGTCCGCAACAACCGGGGGAAGTTTCATGTCGTTCTTGACCGTGCTGTACGCTTGCCTGTTCTACGCAGCGACCGCCATTCTGGTGGGCGGCCTGGCGTACAAGATACGCGATTACTTTAATACTCCCGCGCCCCTCAAGATCCCGACCACGCCGGCCCCGATTTCGACCGGTGGCGTGGTGTTTCGGATGGCGCGCGAAGTGGCCCTATTCGAGAGCCTGTTCAAGTCCAACAAGTGGATCTGGATGTTCGGCTATCTGTTCCACGGTGCGCTGGCCCTGGTGTTGATGCGCCACCTGCGTTACTTCACCGATCCGGTGTGGTTCTGGGTGGAGTGGATTCAACCCTTCGGTACCTATGCGGGTTTTGCGATGGTCGCCGGTTTGGGCGGTCTGTGGGCGCGGCGTTTCCTGGTGGACCGGGTGCGCTACATCTCGACGCCCTCCGATCACCTGATGCTGTTGTTGCTCATCATGATCGGTAGCAGCGGACTGGGTATGCGCTTCGTCAACCATACCGACATTATCGCGGTGAAGGAGTTCTTCATCGGCTTGATGACGTTCAACTGGCATCCGTTGCCGGCTGATCCGGCGTTGCTGGTGCATCTCGCCCTGGTGGCGTTGCTGATGATCATCTTCCCGGTGAGCAAGTTGCTCCACGCGCCGGGGGTCTTTTTCAGCCCGACCCGCAACCAAAAGGACAATCCGCGTGAACAGCGCCATCTGGCACCCTGGGCAGCGGCAAGATTTGAAGCGAATTCGGCTGCGAAGTCCGAATAACGCAAGAACAAGCAGACGGCAACCCAACGAAAGCAAGCAGGAGGAATAGTGGCTGCTCCACAATTTGAAGTTCCCAAACTGACCGGATACGCGGAAACCCCGGCGGTGCAAGAAGGCGCATCGGCGCATGTCAAGTCTTTCCCCGCCGCCGCGCCGATTCAAGAGCAGATTGGCTACCCCGGCCAACTGGTGGAAAACTGGCAGGAAAAAGCTATCGAAAAGATGGGCGACCTGCTGACGCGCTACCGTTCGCTGAAGGTGTTCATGGATGCGTGCGTGCATTGCGGCGCGTGTACCGACAAGTGCCACTATTTCCTCGGCACCGGCGACCCGCGCAACATGCCGGTGGGCCGTCAGGAATTGATGCGTAGCGTGTATCGGCGCTATTTCACCCTGCCCGGCAAGCTGTTCCCCAAACTGGTGGGGGCGCAGGATTTGACCAAGGAACTGCTCGACCAGTGGTACAGCTATTTTTACCAGTGTTCCGAGTGCCGCCGTTGCTCGGTGTTCTGCCCGTATGGCATCGACACCGCCGAAGTGACCATGGCGGGCCGTGAAATTCTCGATTCGGTGGGCTACGGCCAGAAATACACCAACGAGATCATGGGCAAGCTGCACCGCATCGGCAACAACCTCGGCCTGCCCGGCCCGGCGCTGGAAGACACGCTGTCCGGCCTGGAAGAGGACATTTTCGACGATATCGGCGTGGCAGTGAAGATGCCGATCGACGTTGTCGGGGCCGAAGTGTTGCTGGTCACGCCGTCCGCCGACTTCTTCTCCGAGCCGCACGTCGAATCGCTGATCGGCTATGCCAAGGTCTTTCATGGCGCCGGCACCAGTTGGACGCTGAGTTCGGTTGCTTCCGAAGCCGGTAACTTCGGGATGTTTATCGGCAGCTACGAAAACATGCGCCGCGCCGCCTTGCGTATCCGTCAGGCAGCCCTGGAACTGGGCGTCAAGCGCATCGTCGTGGGCGAATGCGGTCATGCCTGGCGCGTCGCCTACAGCTTCTGGAATACCCTGACCGGCGTCGGTGCGGGCGCGGACGATCCCTTTGCCGTCGAACTGCAAAAGCAGCTCGACCACAACTATCCGCAACCGCAGCATATTTGCGAATTCACTTACGACCTGATCCAGCAAGGCAAGCTCAATTTCGACAAGAGTGCCAACGATCACCGTAGCGTGACCTTCCACGATTCGTGCAACGTGGCGCGCGGCTCCCGGATGGGCAACATGCCCGGCGGCCAGTTTGTCATCCCGCGCGAAGTAATCAAGGCGGTGTGCAACAATTTCCACGACATGGCCGACGAGACCATCGGCGAAGCCACCTTCTGTTGCGGCGGCGGCGGCGGTTTGCTGACCGACGATCTGATGGAAATTCGCGTGAAGGGCGCGCTGCCGCGCATGGAAGCCTTCAACAACGTGGTGCAGGAAAACGGCGTCAACTTCCTGGCGTTGATTTGCGCGATTTGCAAGGCGCAATTCACCAAGGTGGTGCCGTATTACGGCTTCAATATGAGTATGGTCGGCGGGGTGCATCAACTGGTGAGCACCGCCATCGTTCTCGAACCTGCCGAATCCGACGAAGAAGCAGACGACGAAGCGAAAAACGACGAATAGTTTGGCATTAGATAACTTGTAGGTTGGGAGCGCCCGGCGCACCCAACGGCAACGCTGATTATTAAGGAGAGAAGCAATGTCCGTATCCGATAACACGAACCAAAATTTCACCTTCCGCCGCTACAAGGAAGGCAAAAACGAATGGCGCACCTGGCAGGATAAGATTTTCGACGCCGGCTGGACCCACAAGTGCCCGGAATATGTCCTTTCGACGCCGCCCTGCCAAGGTAGCTGCCCGGCTGGCGAAGACATTCGCGGTTACCTCAACATCGTGCGCGGTATGGAAAAGCCCACCGTTGCCGGAATGCCGTGGCAGGAATACGCGTGGCGCCGCCTGACGGACGCCAATCCCTTCCCCTCGGTGATGGGCCGCGTCTGCCCGGCTCCCTGTGAATCCGGGTGTAACCGCAACGAGCTCGAAGATCACGTCGGCATCAACTCGGTCGAGCATTTCCTCGGCGAATATGCCATCCAGAACAACCTCAAGCTGACCTTGCCCGAAGGCGTGCAGCCCTCCGGCAAGAAGGTCGCGATTATCGGCGGCGGCCCCGCCGGCCTGTCGTGCGCCTATCAACTGCGCAAGAAGGGCCACGCCGTTACCGTGTTCGACGAGCATGAAGCGCTCGGCGGCATGATGCGTTACGGCATTCCCGGCTTCCGTACTCCGCGCGATGTGCTCGACGCGGAAATCCAGCGGATTCTCGACCTCGGCGTGGAAGTGAAGCTCAGTGTTCACATCGGCAAGGACGTGACTTTCGAACAAATCCAGAAGGATTACGACGCCGTCTTCCTCGGCATGGGTGCCCAAGCCGGCAAGCCGCTGCCGATCGACGGTTTCGATGCCCCCAACTGCGTGACCGCGATGGGCTTCCTGCGCGCCTTCAACGAAGGTCGTTTGAAGTATGTCGGCAAGCGCGTGGTGGTTATCGGCGGTGGCGACACCTCCATCGACGTAGCGACGGTTGCCCGCCGTCTCGGTCACATCAAGGCTATCAAGCCCACCGACCGCCCGGAGCACATCATTGCCGGCCAGGTTGCCCATGACGTGGCTGAAGCCAGCGCCAAGGAAGGTGCCGAAGTCGTGCTGTGCTCCCGTGCCGCCGTCGAGAAGATGAACGCCAACAAGCACGAAATCGAAGAAGCGCTGGCCGAAGGCATCGAAATTCGCGGCGGTGTCACCCCGGTTGGCGTGGTGAAAAACGCCGAAGGCCACGCCACCGCACTGCGCGTCGCCAAGTTGGACGAAAAGAGCCAACCGATCGCCGGCAGCGAATACGACATCGAAGCCGACCTGATCGTCTCGGCCATCGGCCAAGGCGTGGACTTCACCGGGTTGGAGCAGTTCAACAACGGCAAGGGCTTGGTCAGTGCCGACAAGAACTACCAGGTTCCCGGCCAGAAGGGCGTGTTCGTGGGCGGCGACGTGCTGCGTCCGCACCTCCTGACCACCGCCGTCGGTCATGGCTCCATCGCCGCCGACGGCATCGACCGTTTCCTCAACAACGCAGACCTCGGCAAGCGTCCCAAGGTCGACGTGCATTATTGGGATCTGATGCGTAAGCAGATCGAAGTCGGCAAGGCTCCGGAAGCGTTCCACACCCTGACCAAGGAAGAAGTGTTGAAGGCCGAAGGCGCCGTCAAGGATATCGACCTCGGGTTGCGCGGTACCGATTCCTCGAAATTCGCCATCCACAACTTCGAAAACCGCTCGGAAAAGTACGTGATTCCGCACAACGAGTTGTTCCTCGGGCATTTCACCTTCAATCCGCGTAACGTGCGTGGCTTCACCATGCTCAATTCGGAACAGGTACTGGGCCATTTCGAAGAACGCCTGGAAGCGCTCGACGAGAAGCAGGTGGTGGCGGAAGCCAAGCGCTGCATGAGTTGCGGTCTGTGCTTCGAATGCGACAACTGCGTGGTGTATTGCCCGCAGACCGCCGTCAAGAAGACGCCGAAATCTCAGACGAGCACCGGTCGTTACGTGTACACCGATTACTCGCGCTGCATCGGTTGCCACATTTGTGCCGACGTGTGCCCGACCGGTTACATCAAGATGGGCTTGGGCGAGTAAACCACGATGACCACGACCTGGCAAACTGCGCTGAAATGGCTGGGGGCCGCATTTACGGCGGCCCTGCTGGTCGGAGCGTCGATTAACGGCGCCAGCGCGCACGAGGGCAAGCACAAGATCGACGCCAAGGGCGACAAGTGCGTGCGGGAAACCGAGTTCATGCGGCGTAACCACATGGACCTGCTCAAGCATCAGCGTAACGATACGATGCGCAAGGGAATCCGCACCACTCAATTCAGCCTTAAAGGCTGCATCGATTGCCATGCTAGCCCGGTAAACAATAGCGTAATCGGCACCAACGACAACTTCTGCCAGGGCTGCCACAGCTATGCGGCGGTCAAGCTGGATTGTTTCGAGTGCCATTCCAGCAAGCCCAGACCGGCCAGCCCTGCGACGCCGCATCCGCTTGCGGATGCGCAAGCAGGCGAGATGCAGGCGAAAGCAGCGACTAGTGGTGAGGTAAGCAAATGAGCGACGTGGATAAAAACCGCAGGCAAATGATCGGCGTCGGCGTGGCCGCCGCCGCAGGATTGGCGATTGCGCCCGGCGTGACGCTACTCGATCTCGCGCACGGACGTCCTGCCGATCAGGCCGCCGACAGCAGCAAGCGTTGGGGTCTGCTGGTCGATTCGACCAAGTGCACCAGCGGCTGCAGCGACTGTGTCAGTGCCTGTCACACCGAAAACGGCGTTACGTCTACCGGGCATCCGGAAACCGATCCCCAGTGGATACGCAAGATCGAACTCACCGAGATTCGCAGCGGGCGTAGTCATTCGCTGCCCATGATGTGCCAGCATTGCGCAGAGCCGCCGTGCGTGGACGTGTGCCCGACCGGTGCGTCGTTCAAGCGCGCCGACGGGATCGTGCTGGTGGATCGTCACATCTGTATCGGCTGCCGCTACTGCATGATGGCTTGTCCGTACAAGGCGCGTTCCTTCGTCCACGAAGAGCATCACGACCAAAAGCCGGACGTGCCGCGCGGCAAGGGTTGCGTCGAGGCTTGCACGCTGTGCGTGCATCGTGTCGACAAGGGCGAATTGCCGGCTTGCGTGGAAGCCTGCCAGAAGGCTGGGCATGAAGCGATCCTGTTCGGCGATCTGAACGATCCCAACAGCGAAATTTCCAAACGCATCGCCACCATCGCCACCAAACAGGTGCGTGCCGACCTCAACCTGAACACCGGTGTCCGTTACCAGGGGATTTGAGCGCCATGAATTACGAAAATTTCCGTCGCATTGAAGAGCGCGTGTTTTACACGCTGGTCGGAGTCCTGGGGCTGGTCGTGTTGGCCGGTGCCGGTGCTTGGCACTATATGGAAGAACACGGTCACATCGTGACAGGGATGAGCAACCAGATCGTCTGGGGTTTGCCGCACGTGTTCGCGATCTTCCTGATCGTGGCGGCCTCCGGGGTGCTGAACGTCGCCTCCATTGGCTCGGTATTCGGCAAGCCCATCTACAAGGCGCGCGCCCCGCTCTCCGGGCTGCTCGCCCTGGCCATGCTGGGTGGCGGTCTGGCGGTGCTGATGCTCGATCTGGGTCGCTCCGACCGGCTGATCGTGGCAGCGACCCACTTCAACCCGACTTCGGTCTTCGCCTGGAATATCATTCTCTATTCGGGCTTCTTCGGTATCGTCGCCACTTACCTGTGGACCATGATGGACCGGCGGATGCACGATTATTCCAAGTTCGCCGGCTTTTCGGCGTTTATCTGGCGTCTCATCCTTACCACCGGTACCGGCTCGATCTTCGGCTTCCTGGTGGCGCGTCAGGCATACGGAACGGCGCTGCTGGCGCCGATGTTCGTGATCATGTCGTTTGCCTGGGGTCTGGCGGTATTCAATGTGGTGCAGTCGGCGATGTATCGCTGGAATGGTATCAAGCTTGATCCCGCAATCATGCGCCGCATGAAAAACCTGCTGGCGGTGTTCGTCGCAGCGGTGTTGTACTTCACCATCGTCTATCACCTGACCAACCTGTATTTCGCCAAGCAGACTAGCTTTGAGCGCTTCATGCTGATTGACGGGGGTGTGTATACCACACTGTTTTGGCTTGGCCAGATCGTGATCGGCAGCCTGATTCCGCTGGCGGTGTTGTTTCATCCCGAACTAAGTCAGCGCTGCGGCGCGGTGTTCCTTGCGTCCATGCTGATCATCTTCGGTGCGTTCTGCCACCTGTATGTGCTGATTATCGGTGGTCAGGCGTTCCCGCTCGATCTGTTCCCCGGCATGGCCGCGACCAGCAGCTTCTTCGATGGGCGTGCAGTACATCCGTACAGCCCCAGCCTGCCCGAGTTCCTGCTGGGCCTGGGTGGCATCGGCGTTACTTTCCTGCTGGTGACGATTGCAGTGCGTGTGCTCAAGTTCATGCCGCAAGACGATTTCCGCCATCTGGCGAAAGCCGAAAACCTCACTGATTAAGTCCTCCTTGACCGTCACGTCCTTGTGGCGTGACGGTTCCTTTCATGCCCCCATCCCTGCCGCGCGTCCTAATTTCAGCCGCGCATAAATCCTCCGGAAAGACCACCGTCAGCATCGGCTTGTGCGCGGCCTTGCGCGAGCGCGGCGTCAAGGTCCAGCCGTTCAAGAAAGGTCCGGATTACATCGATCCGATGTGGTTGGGTACCGCGTGTGGCAGACCCTGTCGCAACCTGGATTTTTACCTGATGGGCAGCGACGAGATCGCCGCCAATTTCGTCCGACATTCCGGCGGCGCCGATTTCAGCCTGATCGAAGGCAACAAAGGCCTCTACGACGGCCTCAACCTCGACGGCAGCAACAGCAACGCGGCGCTTGCCACTCTCCTGAATGCCCCGGTGGTGCTGGTGATCGACGCGCGCGGCATGACCCGCGGCATCGCCCCGTTGATACTCGGCTATCAGGCCTTCGACAAAAATATCCGGATTGCCGGAGTGATCCTCAACAAGCTTGGCGGCGCCCGCCACGAAAGCAAGCTGCGCGCGGTGATCGAGCATTACACCGACGTTCCGGTGATCGGCGCGGTTCACCACGACCCCCGTCTGGAAATCGACGAGCGCCACCTGGGCTTGATGCCCAGCAACGAAGCGGCGGAGGCGCAACGCCACACCGCGGAAATCGGCGCGTTGGTCGGCGGACAGGTGGAACTGGGGCGGCTGCTGGAGATCGGCGCGGCGGCGGGGGCCGTGCCGAAATATCATTTCCCGGCCGATGAGAGCAAAGGTGAGGCGGCACTGCCCAAAGTTAGAATCGGCTTGGTACGCGACCGCGCCTTCGGCTTCTACTATGCCGACGACCTCGATGCCCTGAGCGAGGCAGGGGCCGAGATCGTTCCCATCGACGCGCTGCACGATGCCGCTTTGCCGCCCGTGGACGGACTGTTTATCGGTGGCGGCTTCCCCGAATTGATGATGGACGAACTGGAAGCGAATAGCGGCCTGCGCGGCGAGATACGCAATGCCATCGAAAACGGCTTGCCGGCCTACGCGGAATGCGGCGGCCTGATGTACTTGGCGCGCAGCTTGTCCTGGCAGGGCAAGACTCGCCAAATGGTAGGGGTCATTCCCGGCGACGTGACCATGCATCCCAAGCCGGTGGGACGCGGCTACGTGCGCTTGAAGGAAACCGCCGCCCACCCCTGGCCGGCGCTGACAGGCGAAGCGTCCGGCGCCGAGCGCCCGGCACACGAGTTTCACTATTCCAGCCTCGACAACCTGCCGGACGGACTGGAATATGCCTACGAGGTCAAGCGCGGTACCGGCATAGACGGCAAGCGCGACGGGCTGGTGTACAAGAACTTGCTCGCCTCCTACACCCATTTTCGCAGCTTGCAGGACTACAACTGGGCGCGCCGCTTCGTCGCTTTTGTGCGGCGGATTAAAGGCTAGGCTTGGATTGGCGAATGACGCCCCCATCTCAAATCCAGTTGGCGCCGAAAAGACGCCTCCTAGATGCGCAATTACCGATTTTTACTTGAAAGGAGCATGAAATGATTACCCTCACCAGCGAAGCCGTCGCCCAAATCCGCCAGGCCGCCGAACAGAACGATGCGGCCGGGATGGCCCTGCGGATTGCCGCGCGCCGCGAAAGCGACGGCTCGATCCAGTATGGCATGGGGTTCGACGACACCAAGGAAGGCGACATCCAGATCGACGCGGAAGGGTTGACCGTGCTGGTTTCCACTGCCTACTCCGAACTGCTGAGCGGCGCGACCCTGGATTTCGTGGAAATGCAGCCTGGTGATTTCCGTTTCATCTTCATCAACCCCAACGATGCCGGCGGTTCCTGCAGTTCTTCCCAACAAAGCGGCGGCGGTGGTGGCGGTTGCGGCGGTTGCGGCGGCGGTTGCCACTAAATTACCGGACAGGCCGGAGCCAAACAAGGTGATGAGTAATGAGTGATGGGTAATGGGAGGGTGGTTTTCATCACCCATTCCTTATCACCCATCACCGCGGAATTCAATGCAAACCGAATTGGTGTCATGTTTTGACATCACTTGGCTGATAAGAGACTAAAGTATCCCCGTCCACCTACGGCAACGGGGATCGCCGTAGGTCTTCCCCACCGTTGCTTTGCGCCGCCATCACGCATACCGCGATTTTCGCCGCTGAAGCGGGGCGGAAGAAGTGGTAGCCCTGCACGGTAATCGCATCGCTGCGCATTTCCAGGGCGGCGAGTTGCTCCGCGTTTTCCACGCCTTCCGCGACCAGCTTTAGTCCCAGCCCTTCCCCCAAGCCAATCACCGCATTCACCACGGCACTGTCGTCGGCGTCGTGCCCCAGACCGCGCACGAAAGATTGATCGATCTTGAGGGTGTCGACGGGGAAACGCTTGAGATAGCTGAGGCTGGAATAGCCGGTGCCGAAATCGTCGATGGCGATCTCGCAGCCGAGTTTGCGCAGGACGGTGAGGATGGCGATGGTGTCTTCGACATCGTCCATGAGCAAGCTTTCGGTGATTTCCAATTCCAGCCAGCGCCCTTCCAGGTTGCTCTCGGTCAGCGCGGTGCGCACGGTTTCAATGAGGTCGCCGTTGCGGAACTGCATTGCCGACAGGTTCACCGCCACCCGCATGGGCGGCAGCCCCGCTTCTTGCCAGGCCTTGTTCTGCTTGCAGGCGGTCGCCAATACCCAGGCGCCGATGGGAACGATCAGCCCGGTTTTTTCCGCCACTGGGATGAAGCGTGCCGGCGAAACCGTGCCGAATTCCGGCGAATGCCAGCGTAGCAGCGCTTCCAGACCGACGATGCGGCGTCTCTTGAGGTCGACCTGGGGCTGATAGTCGAGGCTCAGTTCACCCTTTTTCAGGGCTTGGCGCAGGGCGTTTTCGAGGCGCATCGAATCGAGCGCCCCTTCGGTCATGTCGGCGCTGAAGAACTGGAGGGTGTTGTGGCTGCTTTCCTTGGCGCGGAACATCGCGGCGTCGGCGTTGATGAGGAGTGTTTCGGCATCCTCGCCGTCGAGCGGGTAGAGAGTCACGCCGATGCAGGCACTGGTGTAGATCTCGTGCTCTTCGACTGGGAACGGCGCCGCCAGGGTTTCGAGGAGATCGCGAGACTTGCCGGCGATTTCCGCGATGCTGGCGATGTCGTCGAACAAGATTCCGAACTGGTCGCCGCTTAGCCGCGAGAGGGTAGCGTTCGGCCCAACGCAGGCTTGCAGGCGCTGCGCCACGCCTTGCAGAAGCCGGTCGCCGACGCTGTGACCAAGCGTGTCGTTGATCGCCTGAAAGTGATCGAGGTCGAGAAACAGCACAGCGAGCAGGCTTTCCTGGCGTTGTGGATGCTCAATGGCGCGAATCAGGCGATCCTGGAACAGCACCCGGTTGGGCAGCCCGGTCAGGGTGTCGTAATTGGACAAATAATCGAGCTGGCGGGCGGCCTGCTCATGCTCGGTGATGTCTGAAAATATCCCCACGTAATGGCTGATTTCGCCGTTGCCGTCGCGCACCGCACGGATGTGCATCCACTCGGGGAAAATCTCGCCGTTCTTGCGGCGGTTGCGCATTTCGCCCTTCCAGAATCCGTGCTGTTCCAGGCTCTGCCACATCTTGCGGTAAAAATCCGCGCTTTGAATGCCGGATTGGAGCAGGCGCGGATTTTCGCCGATCACTTCCTCGGCGCTGTAGCCGGTGATGGCGGTGAAGGCGGGGTTGACGTCGAGAATGCGGGCGGCGCGGTCGGTAACCGAAATGCCGTAAGGGCTGCTTTCAAAAACCGTGGCGGCCAGTCGTAGTTCCTTGTCGCGCTCGCGTGCTTCGCTCATGTCGCGGAATACCGTGACGGCGCCGATTTCGCCTTCCTCGGCAAGCGGGACGTCGACCAGTGCCACCGGAAAAATGCTGCCGTCGCGGCGGGTGAAACAGGTATCGTCGCCACCCCCGGCGGAGTGGGCATGGAACGTGTCATGGAGGTTTTTCCCGAGCAACTCGTCGCGGTCCCAGCCCACCAGCCGCAAGGCTTCATGGTTGGCGAAAATGAGCCTGCCTTGCTTGTCGGTGGCGAACACCCCTTCGCCGATGTTGTCGCTGATCTGCTCCAGAAAACGGTGGCTCGCCGCGATTTCGCGGGCATTTTTCATCAGGCGGCGGATCGCGCCCGCCACGGCGAGGAGCAGCAGGGCCGCCAGCAGCCCCAGCGCGAAGTGAAATTTCTCGGCGCGCTGCTCCCTGGCCTGCGCCGTACCGTTGGCCTCGCCGACCAGGCTGCCGATAGCGGCGGCGATGCGCGGAAATACGATGTGCTGGATTTCGCGGTCCACCACCGCCCGGTACTGCGCGATGATCTGGGCGTGGGCGGCGACGTTGCCCGCCAGAATGCGCAAGTCGGGCGGCAGTCCCGGATCGAGCTTGCCGAGTCTCTTGACGCGCGTAGCGATTTCCCCGTTTAGCGCATCTTCCCCGCCCAGCCCGTGGCGCAGCACGGTCGGGATGAGCAGGTTCAATTCCTCGCGCAGCGCCAGGTAGCGCGAGTCGCCGGGCAAGCGGTGGAGCAGGGCGGCAGCGGCGGGGGAAAAATGCTGCAAGGAGTTTTTCAGTACGGCGTTATCCGACTTGAAGCGTTCGACGATTTCTTCATGCTCGTCGAGCGCCTTGGCGAAGTTCGCGAATGCCCCATCCAACTCTTTGCCGGCACTCCCGGGCAGGGCCGTATCGCCATTTTCCAGGGCGTTCCGGGCGTGGCGCATCCGGGTCATGACCGCGTTGATGTCGTCGTAATTGTGGGTCAGACCGTAGCGCAGCTTGAGCGCGCTTTCGCCCAGGTTGCGTTCGGCCTCCGCGAGGCTGGACAACTGCGCCGCCACCCGCGCATTGTGTTGTGCCCCGCTCAGCGAGCCGCCGACCAGCAGACCCAGCACGGCAATCCCGACCGCCATCCCGCCCGCCAGCCCCCAGCGTCCCAACGCCAACCCCTTCATAGCGGTTTGCCCCGGTAGATGCCGCTCAGCGAGTTGAGAAAAGCCGCGACATCCGCCACTTCGCCGTCATCCAGCATACGCCCGAGTTGATAGCGGCCCATTACCCGAATCGCATCGTCCAGCCGCGCCACCGAGCCGTCATGGAAATACGGCGCGGTCAACGCCACGTTGCGCAGGCTTGGAACCTTGAAACGGTAGCGGTCTTCCTCGCGCAGGGTGACGTTGTAGCGGCCTTGGTCTTCCGCCTCGTTCTTGCCGCGGTCGTTGAAATAGTTCCCGAAAATCCCGAAGCTCTGGTACATGTTGCCGCCGATGTTCATCCCTTGATGACAGGCGGTGCACCCGTAATCCTTGAATTTCCGGTAGCCCGCTTGTTCGCGGGGACTCAGAGCCTCGCGCTCGCCGCGCAGAAAGCGGTCGAAACGCGACGGCGTGACCAGGCTGCGTTCAAAGGTCGCGATAGCGTCCTGGATGTTGTGGCTTTGCAGGCCGTCGCTATACAGCATGGCGAAATAATCGACCAGATCCCGGTCGCGCCTCAGCTTGGCGAGGACGCTCGGCCACGCGGCGCCCATTTCCTTGGGGTTGTGCACCGGCCCGGCCGCCTGTTCCTCCAGGTTGGCGGCGCGCCCGTCCCAGAACTGGCGAAAATTGAAGCCGCTGTTGAAAACCGTGGGGGCGTTGATCTTCCCTTGCGCGCCGCCGATCCCGGTGGAGTGGGGCAAACCGTCCATCCCGGCCTGGTCGAGCGAATGGCAGGAAGAACAGGAAATCGTATCGTCGGCGGACAGGCGAGCGTCATGAAAGAGCCGCTCGCCCAGCGCCACTTTGCGCGCATCGAGATCGAGAACGTCCGGCAGAGGCGTGACCGGTTCCCGGTCGTAGGCC
>JAGXQV010000102.1 GCA_018336195.1 Sulfuricella sp.
AGGAGCGTCGTGGATATCTCCGATTTACAGGCAGCCTGTCTTTAATTTCTTTAGTAATGCCAACGTATTGACGTGTATAAAGGTTTTTTTTGATGCAGGATAAATAGAGTTAATTATCTGAATTAAAGTTGACAAATGTCAGTGAAATTGGCGATTGAATTACGTAAAATATCCACATCTTAAGCGTGGTATCTGTCAACTGAAATGGAGAAGGAAAGATGAAATTGCATTATCTGGTCGTGCTGGGTTTGGGCGTTGCTTTCGGTGCCAATGCCGGGGAAATCGGCAAGACGGATGCTTACGCGGAAAACGTGGTGGCGAGCTTCGAGCGTAGCCTGGAGCCGCTGAAGGCCAGCGACGTGGCCATCACCAAGGTGATGCGGATTGCCAAGCTGGATGCCAAGCTGAGCGACGAGTCCGTGACGCGCAGCCATGAACTGATTATGCAGTAACCTTCGCGATACGCAGAAAAAAAGGGCGCGCCGAGTTTCGGCGCGCCCTTTTTGTTTTGGCAGCAGCGACGGCTTAGTTGTCGCTCGGGCGCATTTGCGGGAAGAGGATCACGTCGCGGATGCTGGGCGAGTCGGTGAGCAGCATAATCAGGCGGTCGATGCCGATGCCTTCGCCGGCGGTGGGCGGCAGGCCGAATTCCAGGGCGCGGATGTAATCGGCGTCGTAGTGCATGGCTTCGGCGTCGCCGGCATCCTTCTGGCGCACCTGCTCCATGAAGCGCTCGGCCTGGTCTTCGGCGTCGTTCAACTCGGAGAAGCCGTTGGCCAGTTCGCGCCCGACGATGAACAGCTCGAAACGGTCGGTGATGTTGGGGTCCGCGTCGTTACGTCGTGCCAGCGGCGAAACCTCGGCGGGATAATCGATGATGAAGGTCGGCTGGATCAGCAGGTGTTCGGTGGTTTCCTCGAACAGCGACAATTGCAGCCCGCCCACGCCGTCGGTGGGTTTGTAGGCGGCATTCAACTCTTTCAGGGTGTCGATCAGCGCCTTGCGGTCGTTCAACTGCTCGTCGCTGAACCTTCCCGGATGGTATTTCTGGATCGACTGGGTGATGGTGAGACGGTCGAACGGCTGGGCGAGGTTGATGGTCTGGCCCTGGTATTGCACCACCGCGTGGCCGAGCACCGATTTCGCGGTTTCGCGGAACATCTCCTCGGTGAGGTCCATCATGTAGCGGTAGTCGCGGTACGCCTCGTAGAATTCGATCATGGTGAATTCCGGATTGTGGCGGGTCGATAGCCCTTCGTTGCGGAAATTGCGGTTGATTTCGAAGACCTTCTCGAAACCGCCCACCACCAGGCGCTTCAAGTACAGTTCCGGGGCGATGCGCAGGTACAACTGCATGTCCAGGGCGTTGTGGTGGGTCATGAAAGGCCGCGCCGAAGCGCCGCCGGGAATCGGGTGCATCATCGGGGTTTCGACTTCCAGGTAGCCGCGCTCCACCAGGAACGAGCGCACCGCCTGGATCACCTTGGAGCGGATGGTGAAGACTTTGCGCGATTCTTCGTTGGTGATGAGGTCGAGATAACGCTGGCGGTATTTCTGCTCCTGGTCGGTGAGGCCGCGGAATTTCTCGGGCAGCGGGCGTAGCGCCTTGCTGAGCAGGCGCAGTTCGGAAACGCGGATCGAGAGTTCGCCGGTCTTGGTCTTGAAGAGGGTGCCCTTGGCGCCGAGGATGTCGCCCAGGTCATAGTGCTTGAAGGCGTCGAGGACTTCCGCGCCCACCCCGTCGGCAGTGATGAATAGCTGGATGCGCTCGCTCATGTCCTGGAGCGTGGCGAAACACGCCTTGCCCATCACCCGTTTCAGCATCATCCGGCCGGCTACCGCTACCGGGATGGCTTGCGGCTCCAGTTCGGCGTTTTCCTTGGTGTCGTGGGCGGCATGGAGGTCGCCGGCCATATCGGTGCGCGCGAAGTCATTGGGGAAGGCGTTGCCCTGCTCGCGTAGCTTGTTGAGTTTCTCGCGGCGCTCGGCGATGAGCTGGTTTTCGTCGATGGTGGGTGTGGTTTGTTCGTTGGTCATGATGTTTTTCTAAGATCAAAAAAAGGGTGGACGATGAAGCCCAGGTTGTGGGCGCTACCGGCAAGTATGCGGTCGGCGGTGGCAAATTCGCTGCAACCGGCGTTTTGCGCGGCGGCCAGGTGCAGGGCGTCCAGCGTGCGCAAGGGGGTGGTGGAAAGCTCCACCAGCTTGGCGGCGCTCTGGAAATGGCTATCGTTCATGGGCAAGAGGTTCAGGTAGCCGGCATCCACTTGGCGGGTAAACGTGAGGTAGGTCTCGCCGACCAATTCATCGGGAATTTCTCCCGCCCGCCGCCGCCGGTTCAGCGCGCAACGGAACTCCACGGTGGCAAGCGAACTGATGTGCGCCCCCGGTATTGCCGAAATGAAGGTCTCGAATTCATCGGAATATTCTTCCGGCAAATACCATTTGACCAGGGCGCTGGTGTCCAGATAAAGCGAATTCATGGCTAATTAAGCAGGCTGGCCCGGTCAGTCGCGGGCATCGCGGTCTTCGCGGATCAACGTCGCAGTGGGGACTTCCAGGTAGGCCATCTTGGCGCGTAGCGCGGCATTGCTGGGCATGACCAAGGGGGGCTTCGCCGGGCTGATCGGCAACACCCGAGCAATCGGCTTGCCGTGGCGGGTGACCAGCAGTTCGCCTTCCCTGGCGAGCAACTCGTCGAGATGGGAAAGTTCTTGGCGGATTTCGCGGATGTTGAGGGCTTTCACGGTGTATCGGGTCGTTGAAACTGGATGTGTCACAAGTATATCAAATGTGGCACATCGGCGACAGCGCGGAATAAGCGCTTGGCGCTGGCCTTAATGATTACGCGACGTTGTGCTGTGCCACCCGTTGAAGCGGCTGACAGACACCCGCTTCGCCGAAGTTCGCGGAATACTGAACCAGGTTGTGCAATTGGCGTGACCCACGGCGGGCACTCTTGCCCAGCGTATATCTGTGATCCGGAAGCTTTCGGCCCGATCATCTCCTGCCGGCTTTCCCTGCCCGTGCCGTTGGATGTCTGTCGAGGGTGAACTGCCGGAGGGAGATGCCGCGCCGGGCGGGGTGGGCAGGCTGAGTTCCGGGCGGGGCCACCCTTCAGCCCCGTTCATTCATAGTGTGTCCACATACGCAGGATACGAACTGTTTTCTCCTGGGCAAAAACCTCGTACACCATGCGATGCTGAATATTGATGCGGCGAGAGTACGCGCCAGCCAGATCGCCGACCAATTTTTCGAATGGCGGTGGATTTTGAAAGGGGTTCCCGGCAAGCACCGCGAGCAGTTCTTGAGCATTTGATTTAAGGCCGCCGGCAGCCAGCTTTTCTGCGTCCTTCATGGCTTGCCGGGAATAGACGATTTCCCAACTCACCGGTTGAGCGCCTTCGAGCTTTCCGAGAGCGGCTCGGCCATGCCTGCTTTGATCGACTCGCGCATGCCAGGTACAGCCAATAGATACAAGGTCTCCTGAATCGCGCTCCAGTCCTCGGCGGAGAGCAAAACGGCACTGTTGCGCTTCCCCGAAATGATGATAGGCTCGTGAGACTCAACCGTTTGGTCGATGAGTCGGTACAGATTTGCGCGAGCCTCGCTGGCGGTAAGGGTGTTCATCCTGCACTCCTTCAAATGAGTTCTTATGGTACGTCAAAGCGTACGTTAGTCAAGGTGCCCCGCAGGCAGAATAAGAGCGTGTCCGCCGGGTTGGCTACCCGAGAGGGGTTGGCGAAGAAAATGCAACGATTCAGGGGCACGCCAGGATAAGTAGTCGGGCCTTTCGGCGAACGACTGCACTTAATACCGGAATGTGAACATTCGCGTCGGAGCTAGGCGGGCGAGCCTAAATTGCCGAACCTGCGCGTCAGGAGACGGCTTTCTGACAATCCATGCAAAAGACGTCGCCGCCGAACCGGCCCTTGTTGAACCAGCAGAATTTTGCAACGGTGTAGGACACTTTCTCCCCACAGGCATGGCAGAGCAATTTCGATTTGGGCTTTTCTTCCTCGACAGCCGTGCTTGCCGATGGCGAGGCTTGAGTCACCGCCACTTTCGGTACCGGGGTCGGGCTATGTTTCTGCGCCACCGCCTTGGAGATGCCGAATTTCCCCTCCCAATCAAACGCAATCGGCTGATGCAGCGCCGCGATACGCTGCGCCAGCGCCTCCAGCGTTTCCGGGGAAATCACCTTCGCCAATGACCCGATATTGCCGAAGCTCGACTCATTGTCCGCATCCTGATCTATCCGGGATTTGAGTTGGTCGATTTTGATGATGGTGTCGATATCCGCCAGCGTGCCTTCGGGACGGGTAATTCGTGCCTTCTTAGAAACCAGCACCAAGCCTTTCAGGGTGGGCTTGAGGGTAAAGCCGAGCCGGCTGGGCAGCTTGACCCAGCCGTCGTCGAGCACCGACTGCAACACCAGCATGTGCTTCCGATTCTGCTCGATAGGCGATGACACCCCATAGGGTGTGTTATTCCAGAAGGCCGTGCATTCGCCAAGATCGTTGATGGCGATGCCCTCGGAGAAGTGCTTGCTCTCGCAAACGTAGATTTCCAGGACGCGATTAATGAGCAGATGGTCGATTTGGGCTGCCCGCCCCTTATACTGAATGCGCAAGTCATGAATAATCATCCAGTTGCGGCTATTGCCGAAATGGAATTCCATTTCGTAGGCCGCTTCTTTCTCCCCCTTGATTCCCGCCGCCATGGTGCGGATTTCCCGTTCAATGCGTTTCCGGGGGGCCGGTTCAATGTCCGGGCGGGCGAGCAGTGCATTGAGTTGTGCGAGGTCACGTTCTTTGCTGTCGGCGGGTTTGATAACCATAGTGGTAAGGATCTGTAACGCTATAAAAAATTGAGGGAAACGGTGGCTTTAACTTGGCTGGTGAGGTCGGGTTATGGCGCAAAAGGCGCGCCTAATCTGGTCTACTCGGCTGATGTGATTTTGCAAGACCTGACCCCGAGGTCACGATCTATGCAAGACCTGACCCCGAGGTCACGATCGTTTACTCTACCGTGGGAGCTTGCGGTATAACCGCTGGATGCGGAAAACCGCATGTCCGGTGGTGTGGGAGGGCTGACGGGCGACATCCCGTCAGCTCGACCCGATCGGGCTGCTTTGCTTAAAGGGAAAGCCTACTCAAACTTAATGAAGTGAATGCCATTGAGGTTGATTTCCTGAACCTTTCCAAGCTTAGCAAAATTAGCAAAACCAATATAATTGATCGCGGCATTGGCTTCCTCCGTGGGACCAACTATAAGCGTCGCGACAAATGCCATAGTTGTTCCCTTGCAATAATACTGGTCGGAAACTTTTGCTGGGCATGCAGATTTGTCAGGAGAGTTTGAAATGGTCAAATTGTCATAGCCATCGGTAAGCGTTGGCTCAAGCTTTCTCATTCCTTCTGCCAGCGATTTTGTCGGGGTCAATTGCAGATCTAAGGATTTTCCTGAGGGCACAACCGTTCCGACCTTCTTGAAGCTTTCCTCTTTCTTGTCGAAAATTGGAACCAACGTCTTTACGATCATTGGTGATGTGCTGGTGTTAACGTAGCGCAATAGCAATACGCCGTTTGACTCAACGAATCCACCTTTATCCTCGTTTGCTGCCGATGATGCAGCGTTACCCGCTAAGAATAAACACGTACCCAAGAAAAACAAACGATGTAGTTTAGATATGAACACTTCAAATCTCCTGTTTTGATTATTCGAACTCAATTGTTAATCAATATGTTAATCAATCAATGGGGTCAGGCTCGATTGGTTATTGCATTGTCCCCCCGAATCCCCCGCCCCGAAGTATGCCACCAACCCCACCCTCTGCCACCTGTCAAAAATACCAGCTAGTCAGCGCATCAAAATTATGTTACCGCCCCGCGTAGCGCCGCCCCTTTGCCCCAAACGGAAACCACTCCGGGACCAAGCGCAGGCTCCAGCGTGG
Organism: Sulfuricella sp.; assembly: GCA_018336195.1. Taxonomy (GTDB): domain Bacteria; phylum Pseudomonadota; class Gammaproteobacteria; order Burkholderiales; family Sulfuricellaceae; genus JAGXQV01. The sequence continues at coordinate 5,957 of JAGXQV010000102.1, forward strand.
ACACACAAAACCGTGTTCACCTACTGCTGGATATCCTCCCGCACCCGCAAAAAGCGCGGAAATCGCGGTAATCCGCTCTTCGCATGGCGTTCGGTGTAACGGTAGGTCACCCAGCTTCCCAAGGGCGGCGGATCGCGCCGTTGGGCGTCGCTGAAACCGCTGCCCAGGCGGAAGCGCAATCCTTGCGGCGTTTCCAACTGCAGTGCGCCGAGTTGCCCGGCGTGGCGGCCCTTGCCGGGAATGTGTCCGACCACCCGCGCTTCCGCGTCTTCGTAGGGCTTGAGTTTGAGCAGGTCGTCGTTGCGCTCGGCGCGATAGAGGGAATCGCCGCGATGCAGCATCAGGCCTTCGCCGCCCTGTTTGACGGTGCGCGCCAGCAAGGTCCGCAAGGCGGCAGGGGTGGCGACCTTGAATTGCTCGACGTGGCGCACCCAGGGTTGGCCGATTTGGGCGATCACGCCTTGTAGCGCCGCGTTGCGTTTGGTGAAGGTACCCGGATGCCCCGGCAGGTCGAATACCATGAAGCGCACCTCGCGCCAGGCGGCATCGTTGGGAATTTTCTGGCGGACGGTGGAAACCGTTTGGGAAAACTTGCCGCGCCCGGCCCATAGTTCGCCGTCCAGCGCTTCCTTGGGCCAGCCGGCGGTGAACCACGCCGGTGCGGCGATGGGTTCGCCGCCGCGCGTCTGGAGCTTTTCGCCGTCCCAGTAGCCGCGCATCCCGTCGAGTTTCTCGCTCACCCAGTAATCGGCCAGCGCCACCTGGCCGCGATAGACGTTGGCGAGCATCAATGGCGGCGGGGATTCACCGGCATAAAGCGGGGCGCTGAACGAGAGCGCCCAGCCCAGCAGGCTCGCGACAAGAACTGCGCGCAAATCGAATGGTTTCATGGCTTGTCTCCCTTAGTCCCAATTAAAACTGTTACACCGCGAGTTGGAGTGCCGGCATCCTGCCGACAGGCCGGCGAGACGTCGGCGCTCCAAAGCATGGACTAGTAGTCAGTCAACATGAAACGAAGTTGTAGGAGCGGGCCGCGCCCGCGATGCGGTGTCGCAATTTGTCGCAATGTTCCTGCCGGCGACACTGCTCGCCTGCATGGCAGGCTCCTACCAATAACCGCCGTTTCAACGTGACTGACTACTAGCCGATACGCTTAACTTAACGGCTTTGCCCCTATTCCTTGCACCGATTGTTCCAATCCTTTTCGAGGTGGATCATCCGTTGTGCCGATTCCAGTGGTCGGCGCATAATCTACAGCACATTTTACCCGTTCCGGGGAAGATAATTGAACGATAAGGATACTGCCATGAACCGCTCGCTCATCTGGAAGACCCCGTTTGCCGTTGCCACCTGGCTGGGAATGGCCGCGCTCGCCTGCGCCGCCGACCTGACCCTGACGCTGGGCAGCAGCGGCAGCGCACTGAAACCGCTGCTGTCGATCAACGCCGGACCGACCCCGCCGACCAATTCCGGCGCGCTCGACCAGACCGCCATCTACCAGCGCCTCGGGGTGAAGATGGTGCGCACCCACGATTTCAACGGGCCGTTCGACATGGTCTACATGTACCCTGACCGCAGCCTGGACCCCACCCAGCAAAGCGCGTTCAACTTTACCAGCCCGGCCGGCAAGTCCCCGCTGTCCAGCGACGACGTGTACAAGGCCATCACCGCCGGTGGTTTCGGGGTGTACTTGCGCATCGGCGATTCCGCCGGGGATGCCAAGACCCCCAGCGACAGCGAGCGCGCCAATTGGGCCAAGGCCGCCGTGCAGGTGCTCAAGCATTACGCCAAGGGGCAGTGGTCGGGCTTCAATGGCGACATCCAGTATGTCGAGATCGGCAACGAGCCGGACAGTAGCGGCTTCTGGACGGGCACCGCCACCCAGTTCTACCAGCTCTACGTGGAGACCGCCAAGGCGCTTCGCGCCGAATTTCCCACCCTCAAGATCGGTGGCCCCGGCATCACTCAGGGCGGTTACAGCACCACTCTGGGCAAGCAGTGGGTGAGCAATTTCCTCGACTATGTGAAGAGCAACGGCGCGCCGCTGGACTTCTTCTCGTGGCACATCTATTCCAACAGCGCCGACGATTTCGCCACGGCGGCCGCCTATTACCGCACCACCCTGGATGGCAAGGGCTATACCGCGACGGAAAGCCACCTCACCGAATGGAACAGCGGCGGCAGCACTACCAATACCACCACCAACAGTGATTACCGCGCCAAGGCCAAGGGCGCGGCGGTCATCACGGCGGGCTGGATCGGCTTGCAGGAACAGGGGGTGAACCAGGCCTTTTTCTATCGCGGCGCCGACATCGGCACCCCCGATCCCCAGCTCTATGGCCTGATCTTCCCCGACGGCACCCCCAAGAAATCGGCGCTCGCCTATTCGCTGTGGAACGAAGTATTGGGCTACGCCACCCGCTATCCGCTGACGTTTTCCGAAACCCTGGTTGCCACCGGCGTCAAGGCGCTTGCCGCCCAGCGCAGCGACGGCGCGCTGGCGATCCTGGTCGCCAACACCGGCACTTCCAGCGTCAAATGGACCCTGGCCTTTCCCGACAGCCGCAAGCTGGCGAGCTATCCGCTCACCCTCAAGACCCTCGACGACAGCGATACCCTGCTCAAGGTCAACACCCCCAGCGCCACCGAGTTCGATCTTGCTGCCGGTACCGCGCAACTGCTGCTGGTACACGCCGGCAGCGACAGCTTCGCCGCCACCCCGGTTGCCTTCGGCAAACTGGCCAACCATTACCTGGCGCTGGACCTGCAGGCCGCCGCCGCCGACGTGGGTCAGACCCGCAAGGTGTATCTCGCCGCGCAGCTCGGCAAGAACTGGTATTTGCACAATGGCACGACTTGGCAAACGTGGAGTGGCGGCAGCCTGCCGGCCTATTCCAGCGGGGCGCTGCCCGCCGTGCTGCATATCCCCATGCTCAGCAAAACCGACATCAGCGCCGCCACGGGCGGGGTGGTGTATGTCGGCTACGGCCAGTCCGACAGCGAGATGGCGAGCGCCGGGCGCTACAAGGCGGTGTATACGGTGCCGGCGCAGTAGCGATTGCGTTCCGGAAAAGTGAAAAGAGGAAGCGCCCGTGCGGCGCTTCCTCTTTTTTTGGGGGAGAGGCCCGCTTTAGTCGGAGGGGATCAAGGCAATGCTGATTCGACCAGTTGCAACAACGCCTTTTCCATATGCCTGAAATCCGATGAGACGGCGCGCAGAGTGTCGAGGTCAAGCCGTGCCGCGATTTTGTCCTGATGCACCGTGGGCTTGTAGGCAAACCCCTTGGGCTGTGCCTCGCTTAGCCAGCCCTTGGCATCTCTGGGCGTGACTTCGGGATTGCCAGGAAAAACCGTATTGGCGGGAAGCTTGAGAACCGCTGTGGCAGCCTGTTTTTCCGCGAGGAACAGAGATTCGAATTCCAGGGACAAAAAGGCCATCTTGAACGGCCATCCCGCCCGTATGACCTGAGCGCGCCGGTAGAGCTTCTCGGCTTCCTCGAACGGGCAGCGACAAAAATCGCAATCGAAATCGAGCACCCACAGGATGGCGGCGTTTTCCTTGATCGCCATGCGGAAATAGTTGTCGAAATTGGCGGAAACCTTGGGCAGTTCGCCACGTTTTTGCGGGTGGAGCAATTCCACCTCGTAAAGTCCGTGGCGTTCGAGCAGGCGGCGTAGCAAGACCGGTACGGCTTTCAGGTCGCCGTCTCCTTCGACGATGGGGAGGAGGCGCTTCATGGCAACTCCGGTTGCAGCCCTTCGGACGCCATGATTTCCTCCAGAGAAATCAGGCGTTCCTTGACCGCTTCCAGTTGCGCGCGGCGGATCGGCGAAACTCGCGTGGCGCCGTTTTCCATGCAGACCACACGAATTTCCTCAGGATGGAAATAATCGACGAAATGCGGACTGTGGCTGGTGACGAGGATTTGGGTGTGTTCGGAAACCTCGCGGAAGGCTTCCGCCAGCGTGGCGAGGATGGCTGGATGCACCGTCTGCTCCGGTTCCTCCAGCGCGATGAAGGGTGGCGGCGGGTTCTGGTAGAGTGCGAGCAGGATGCCGAAAATGCGCAAAGTACCATCGGACAACTGTACGGGGTCGAAATCGTGGGCGTTTGCCTCTGCGCCGTCACGTACCCGGAACTGCGGCACCAAGTAGCCGCCGACGGTCTTCACCATCACGTCTTCGAGGGAGGGCATCACCACCCGCATCATTTCCTTGATGCGCTCCAGCGACTGCTTGCCGGCACCGGTCTTGCGCATGGCCTTGAGGATGGAAGCCCAGTTCTGCCCGGATTCCTTCAGCGCCCGGTCGGTGTCGGGGCGGGAAGGTTCGCGGAGGGTGTTGGGGTAGATGGTGGAGAAAGAAAAATGGGAAAAAAAGTAGTTAACGGGCTTAAATATATCCAGTTTTCCTAAACCTAACGCAGCTACGTCAGCAGCGAGAAAAAGCTCGTAGTCGACACCATCAACAAAGATAGTTCCCGTTGTATCTCTGCGTAGTTTGCTCGGTAAAAGGACTTCTTCCCATCCGTCTTCATCTGTATGGATAACGTCCTCACGCCATCCATTAAGTAATTCTTGCTCAATCTGGAAGCTGCCGCCTTTTTGACTCGAAATCGTAATTTCGTAGCGATAGTTGAAATGGTCGTGTTCGATAAATTCAACGGCGATTGAAATCCGGAACGCCCCCCTCGGCGAATACTGCCTGACAATCCCAATCCCCCCGCGCTTGCTCATCGCGTGATCCAGCCCATCCGCCGCGACATCGCGCAGGAACTTGAGCGCATCGACGACGTTGCTCTTTCCTGTGCCGTTCGCCCCGACCAGCAGGGTCAGCGGCTGCAAGTCGGCGATTTCCACGTCGTCGAGGCTTTTGTAGTGCTGGATACGCACCGATTTGAGGAACATCGACATGACAAGCTCCCGGTCAAGGCCATCACTGCTTATTCAAACGGCCAGTCCATGTAGGTTGGGTTGAGGGACGAAGCCCAACAGACGCAATCTCCCTTACCGCAAAGCGTTGGGGTTCGCTATCGCTTACCGCCAACTACGGTTCACACCGTATTGCAGCGCCATTACACGCCCTGCTTCAAACTCGCGCTGATGAAGTCGTCGAGGTCGCCGTCGAGCACGCCCTGGGTGTTACCGACTTCGTAGTTGGTACGCAGATCCTTGATGCGCGACTGATCCAGCACGTAGCTACGGATCTGGTGGCCCCAGCCGATGTCGGTCTTGCTGTCTTCGAGGGCTTGTTTTTCTTCGTTGCGCTTGCGGATTTCCAGTTCGTAGAGACGGGCTTTCAGCATCGCCATGGCTTCGTCGCGGTTGCGGTGCTGGGAACGATCGTTCTGGCACTGCACCACGATGTTGGTGGGCAGGTGGGTGATGCGCACCGCCGAGTCGGTCTTGTTGATGTGCTGGCCGCCCGCCCCGCTGGCGCGGTAGGTATCGACGCGGAGATCCGCCGGGTTGATCTCGATTTCGATGGAGTCGTCCACTTCGGGGTAGACGAACACGCTGGCGAACGAGGTGTGACGCCGTGCGTTGGAGTCGAAGGGGGATTTGCGCACCAAGCGGTGAATGCCGATTTCGGTGCGCAAAAAGCCGTAGGCGTAGTCGCCGGAGAGCTTCAGCGAGGCGCTTTTCAAGCCCGCCACGTCGCCCTCGGATTCTTCCAGCACTTCGACCTTGAAACCTTTGCGTTCGCAATAGCGGATGTACATGCGCAACAGCATCGACGCCCAGTCCTGGGCTTCGGTGCCGCCGCTGCCGGCCTGGATGTCGAGGAAGCAGTTATTGGGGTCGAGAGGATGCGAGAACATCCGGCGGAATTCCATGTCCGCGACGGTTTTTTCGAGGTTTTCGGCATCGACCGCGACGCTTTCCAGGGTGGCGTCGTCGCCTTCTTCCCTGCCCATCTCAAAAATCTCGCTACTGTCGCGCAAGCCCTGATCCAGTTGCTGGAGGGTGAACACGATGCCCTCCAGGGTGCGGCGTTCCTTGCCGAGTTCCTGGGCGCGCTTGGCGTCGTTCCAGACTTCCGGGTCTTCGAGGAGTTGGGTAACTTCGGTCAGGCGTTCCTGTTTGCCGTCGTAGTCAAAGATACCTCCGAAGTTCTGAGGTTCGTTGGGTCAGGTCGGAAAGACGGTTGGCGATGATGTTGAGTTGTTCGGCTTCCATGTGTCTGATTTCCTGAATGTCCGTGAATTCGCTAAAGGCGCGGATTATACACTTTCCCAGTGCTCGATCACGAGTTGCAGGTTTTGCGAACCATTGTATTCGTTGATGTCGAGGCGGTAGGCGGCGCGGATTTTGCCGGGCAGGGGGCCGGTTTGGGAGAACAGGATGGCGTCGTAGTTCTGGGGGCCGTTGGCGAGCGTGAGGCGCAGGTGTTTTTCGCCGACCACGCGCTGGCGGATCACCGTGAAGCGGTCGTCGAAGGTGGGGATGGGGAAGCCTTTTCCCCATACCTGGGCATTCAGCTTGAGCGCCGTTTCCAGGCAGGCTTCGAGGGGGGTGAGGGGGCCGTCGGTTTCGACGGTGTGGTCGAGGTCGGCGGGGGTGAGCAGTTCGCGGGCGACGTTTTCGAAGGCGTCGGAAAAGGCCGCCAGGTCGTCTTCGCGGATGGTCAGGCCGCAGGCGGCGGCATGGCCGCCGAAGCGCACCAGCAGGCGGGGATGGCGCTTGGACACCAGATCCAGGGCGTCGCGCAGATGCAGGGAGCGGATGGCCCGCCCCGAACCGCGCAGGATGCCCTCGGCGGAGGGGGCGAAGGCGATCACCGGACGATGCAGGCGGTCCTTGATGCGCGAGGCGAGGATGCCGATCACCCCCTGGTGCCAGCCGGGGTCGGACAGGCACAGGGTATAGGGCGCGGCGGCGCGATGGGCAAGGACATTGTCGAGGAGATGTTTGGCGTCTTGCTCGGCTTGCCTGACCTGGGCTTCCGCGCTTTTGAGCATATCGGTCTCGATTTCGCGGCGCTCCCGGTTGAGCGCGTCGAGCTGCTCGGCGAGTTGCATGGCGCGGGTTTCATCGTCGCTGAGCAGGCATTCGATGCCCAGCGCCATGTCGTCGAGGCGTCCGGCGGCGTTGAGGCGCGGCCCGACGGCAAAGCCCAGGTCTTGCGCGGAGGCTTTATCGGCATTGCGCCGCGCCACCTTGAGCAGCGCCTGGATGCCCGGACAGGCCCGTCCGGCGCGGATGCGGCGCAGACCCTGATCGACCAGGATGCGGTTGTTGTCGTCGAGACGCACCACGTCGGCGACGGTGCCGAGTGCCACCAGATCGATGAAGCGGGCGAGATTGGGTTCGGGCTTGGCGGCGAACACGCCGCGTTTGCGCAGTTCGGCGCGCAGCGCCAGCATCACGTAGAAAATCACCCCGACCCCGGCCAGATTCTTACTGGGAAATTCGCAGTCCGGCTGGTTGGGATTGACGATGCACGCGGCCGCCGGAATTTCCTCGCCCACCAGATGGTGGTCGGTGACCAGCACGGCGATGCCCAGTCGGTTGGCGGCGGCCACGCCTTCCACGCTGGCGATGCCGTTGTCCACGGTGAGGAGGATGTCGGGGCGGCGCTGTGCGGCGGCCAACTCGACGATTTCCGGAGTCAGGCCGTAGCCGAATTCGAAGCGGTTGGGCACCAGGTAATCGACGTTGGCGCCGAATTCTCGCAAGGCGCGCATTCCCACCGCGCAGGCGGTGGCGCCGTCGGAATCGTAGTCGGCGACGATCAATATCCGTTGCCCGAGGCGAATCGCGTCGGCAAGCAGGCACGCCATTCGTTCGGCGTTGCGCAGCAGGTGGTAGGGGAACAGCGCGGCGAATTCGTGTTCGACCTGGCGTGCCGAGGCGATCCCGCGTGCCGCGTAGACGCGCGCCAGAAGCGGGGTGATGCCTTCCTCGCTTAGCTTTTCAGATACTTGCGCTGGGTAATCGCGGGGTCGAATTCGGGACATGAGTCTTCGCTGGGTTCAAGGTAGGCGAAGGATATCATGGCATTGGTGTCGCGCAAGCGGTGCGACAAAAGACGCGAGATGTTGCGGTAGAGTTTGGCGCTCATGGTGGGGTTTTTCCAGAAATCGCCTTCGCCGATGCGCAGCAGCAGGCATTTCTCGACCGCCTTGACGCTCGCCGAGCGCACGTCGTTGTCGACCAGCGACATTTCGCCGAAGCAGTTGCCGGCGCGAAGCTGGCACAGCGTCTTGTGGCCGCCGCCGGCGAGCTTCTTGCGGATTTCCACTGCGCCGTCGATGATGATGTACATGAAATTCCCGGTGCTGCCTTCGCTGAGGATGTTCTTGCCGGCTTCGAACGTACATTTTTCGGCGCATCCCAGCAGATCGACGAGTTCCGCCTGGGTGAAGCCGGAGAAAATTTCCACGGTTTCGACCAGGCGTTGCATGATGCGCTGCATGTCATGGTAGGACAGGCTGTCCCGGTTCCAAATATTCATTTTTCGCTACTCCGCTGTGTCGCTGCGCTGGATTGCCTTGATCTTCAGCCGGCCTGCGTCGGCGTTTAGTCTCTTACGAATGATGTCGAAACGCGACAACAATGTGGTTTGAATTGAATTTCGCTGCGATGGGCGATACCCCATCGCCTTCCTAGGCTCCAACTCGGGATTATGGGAGCAAAGCGCCGCACAAGGCAACCGGGCCGGGTGCGCGCTGCCGGAAAACCACAGCAGCAGCCACAGCAGGAGGATGACCAGGATCACGTTGCGCAGCATGGCGACGGATCAAGCGTCGAGCTCGCGGCAAACCTGTCGGAAGGCCGCGGCAAAAGCGGCCATTGCCTCGCCGGCGGCGGGCCAGTTCTCCGTAGCGGCGAGGTCTTCCAGGCGGGCGGCGGCGTCCGCCAGCACGCCGACGCCGACATTGCCGGCGGCGCCCTTGGCTTCGTGGGCGAGCGCTTTCACGGCGGCGGCGTCGCGGCGCGCCACGGCGGAATCGAGCTTGCCGGAAAGGACGGTGGTGGAGGCGCGGAACATATCGAGCAGTTCGGCGATGAGCTGGGGATCGTCGCTGAACATTCCCCGCAGGCGCTCGCGGTCGATTGCCGGCGTGGCGGCGAGCGTCGCGGGCATGGGGGGCTGCCCGCCGGTCCAGATGCTCAGGGTGCGCGCCAGTTTGGCTGGGGTGAAGGGCTTGCTGACATAGTCGTCCATGCCGGCGGCCAGACAACGTTCGCGGTCGCCCTGCATGGCGTTGGCGGTCATGGCGATGATCGGGATGCGCGTTGCGCCGCTTTCCTCGGCCTTGCGGATCGTGGCGGTGGCCTCGAAGCCGTCCATCACCGGCATCTGGCAGTCCATCAGGATCGCCGCGTAGGGCAGCGTGGCGGCCGCTTCCACCGCTTCCTTGCCGTTATTGACGATATGCACCGCGTAGCCGAGCTTGTTGAGATGGAGTTGGGCGACTTTCTGGTTGACCGGGTTGTCCTCGGCGAGCAGCAGCAGGCGCCCGCTTTCGAGCGCCTCGTGAAAACCCGGCGCACCCGCCGGAGCGGCGCTTTCGGAGGCCGGCGGGAGCTGCTCGGCGAGGCGCGGCGCGATGCTGTCGAACAGTTGCGACTGGCGCACCGGCTTGGTGAGGTAGGCGGAAAACCCGCTCGCCGTCGCTTCGTTGGCGAGGTAACGCTGGTCGAAGGCGGTGAGCAGCACCATCCGCGTGGCGTCGAAAGCCCGGTCGGCGCGGATGGCGCGGGCCAGGTCGAGGCCGTTGGCGGTGGGCATGGCGTAATCGATCATGGCGACATCGTAGGGGCGCCCGGCATCAAGCGCTTCGCGCATCCGCTCCAGCGCTTCGTCGGCGGAGGCGGCGCTGGTGCCGTGCATGCCCCAGGATTCGAGGTAGTGGCCGAGGATCTTGCGGTCGGCGGCGTGGTCGTCCACCACCAGCACGCGCAAGCCCTTGACGCTGCCCAGCCGGGGCCGTTCGACGGCTGGCGCGGCGTTGTCCGCCGCGACCAGCGGCAGCGTGAACCAGAATCGCGAGCCTTTGCCGGGTTCGCTGGATACGCCGATTTCGCCCCCCATCAGCTCGACCAGGCGCTTGCAGATCGCCAGGCCCAGCCCGGTGCCGCCGTATTTGCGGGTGGTCGAACTGTCGGCCTGGGTGAAGGACTGGAACAGCTTGGCGAGGGTTTCGGCGGACATCCCGATGCCGCTGTCTTCCACCTCGAAGCGCACGGTGGCCGGGCCGTCGGCCAGGGCGCGCACGTGGACCTCGCCGTGCTCGGTGAATTTGACCGCGTTGCCGGCCAGATTGACCAGCACCTGGCGCAGCCGCGTCGGGTCGCCGCGCATCAGGTGCGGCAGGGCGGGGTCGATGAAGGTCATCAGCGACAGGTTCTTCTCGCGCGCCTTGGCCGCCAGCAGTTCGGCGCTGCCCTCGACCAGGTGGATGGGCGCGTAGTCGGTGATTTCGATTTCCATCTTGCCGGCCTCGATCTTGGAGAAGTCGAGGATGTCGTTGATGATGGTCAAGAGGGCGTGCGCGGAATCCCGCACGGTGTGGGTGAAATCGTGCTGTTCCTCGTTGAGCGGCGTTTCGAGGAGGAGATCGGTCATGCCGATGATGCCGTTCATCGGGGTGCGGATTTCGTGGCTCATGGTGGAGAGGAACTCGGACTTGAGGCGCGAGGTCTCCAGCGCTTGGTCGCGCGCCTGGCGCATGGCGCCCTCGGTCTGCTCGCGGATGCGGATGTCTTCCAGCATCACCTTGAGGTGGGCCTGCATTTCCGCCAGCGCGGCCAGTACCTGGCCGATCTCGTCGTGGCCGGAAATGTCGATCCGGTCGTCGAGGTTGCCCTGCGAGATTTGCTCGAAATGGCCGACCGCGCCGCGCAAGGGGCGCACGATGGCGCGGTTGAGGAACACGCCGGCCACCACGGTGAGGAGGATGGCGGCCAGGGTGCCGGCGAGGCCGAACAGCAGGATGGCGTCGTGGCGCCGCGCCGCGGCGGCGATTTCGCCGTTGGCCGCCTGCTTGAATTGGCCGAGCAGGGTATCCATCTCGCCGTAGGCTTTCTGGTAGAGCGGGTTGACCTTGAACAGCAGCAGCGCGTTGGCGCTATTGAAATCCTCGGCGAGCAGGGCGCTCATCGCCGCTTGCAGGCCCGCTTCGACGAATTCCGCACGCGCCGTGTAAAACCTGTCGGCCTGCGCGCCGATCCCCGCCGGAGCCCGCTTGCGGAAGTCTTCCCAGAGCCGGTCGATTTCGTCGCGATTGGCGGCGATCTGGCCGGTGTGGCGGCTGACGGGGTGGTCGTGCATGTGGAGGAAGGGGCTGTCCGGCTTGTGTTGCAGGGCGAGCATTACCTGGGTGCGGTTGTCGTTCATCATCGCGGTGATGCGCAGCAGCATTTCCGCCGGTTCCATGTGGTTGGCGTAGGCCGCGCGTAGGGAATCGTTGCCGGTCTTGACCGCGCCCACCGCAAGCAGCCCGCCGACGGCGATGGTGAGCGCCATCAGAGCCATGATCCCAGTCAACCGCACCTTGATGGTGAGGCGGGCGAACCAGCCCCGCGGCCCGCCTGCGAGGTCGACGGCGCTGCTCCGGTGGCGGGCCTCTGCCTCGCGGATCTGGTCGTAACTTGGCGGGGATCCCACAGCCATGTATTCGGTGGTTTCGCCGTTCTTCCGCACTGGCGTCGCGAAGGTGTCCACCCAGTAATGGCCCCCGTTCTTGTGCCGGTATTTGATCAGGTCGCGCCAGGGGCGGTTTTGCCGCACTGATTTCCACAGTTCGGTGAACGCCCGAGCGGGCATGTCGGGATGGCGTAGCGCCTCGTGCTTGCGCCCGACCAGTTCGTCCAGGGAAAAGCCGCTCAGCCTGACGAGCTTTTCGTTGGCGTGGGTGATCGTGCCGTCCGGCTCGGCCTTGGCGATCAGGTATTTTCCGACCGGCGGGTCGGGTTCCGTGAAGTTGTCCATGCGTGGCGACCTCGAAACAGTTATTCTTCCGGTCGGGCGCGTGCTTTGCCCGTTCCGGCGGCTAGAGCTTGAACCGCGAAACCGAGGCACGCATGGTGTCGGCCAGTTCTTCCAGATACCTTGCCGCGCCCGCCGACTCGCCGGCGGCGGCGCTGTTCTCCTCGGACATCCGCGCCACGTTCTCGACGTGGGAGGCGATGTCGTTGCTGGCGCTACGCTGCTCTGCGAGCGCCGAGGAAATGTCGTTGACCACGTTGACCACCTGGTTGGAGCCGCTCCTGATCTCGTTGATCGCGTTGCCCGCCCGCTCCGCCAGCGCGACGCCGCTGCCGACCCGGGTCACCGTGCCGCCCATGCCGGTGACGGCGGCCTGGGCGCTGGACTGGATGGCGCCGATCATCTGGGTGATCTCCTCGGTGGCTTTGGTGGTGCGCTCCGCGAGCTTACGCACTTCGTCGGCCACCACCGCGAAGCCGCGCCCTTGTTCGCCGGCGCGTGCCGCCTCGATGGCGGCGTTGAGGGCGAGCAGGTTGGTCTGGTCGGCCACGTCCTTGATGACCTGGACGATGGATGATATCTGGTTCGACTGTTGCCCGAGTTCCTCGATGGTGTGCGAGGTTTCGCTGACCGTTTCGGCGATCCGGGAGATTTCTGCGGCGGTGTCGTGGATGATGTCGCCGCCCTGGGCGGACAATTCGCCGGATTTCTGGGAGATCGTCAGCGCCTCGTGGGCGCTTTCGGTGATGTGGCTGATGCTTACCGTGACTTCCTCGACGGTCGCCGCCATGGTGGAAGCCGCCTCGCTGCTGCGCGCCGAACTGGCGGCGACCTGGGTGGAGGTCGCGGCGAGGGTGCGCGCCGCGTCGGAGACTTTTTCGACGTTGCCGAGCACGTCCCGCAGCATGGTTTGCAGGGTGTCCATCAGCTCGTTGAAGGAATCGGCGGTCTGCCCGACCTCGTCGTCGCCACCGTGGGGGATGCGCCGGGTGAAGTCGCCGTCCTTTTCGACGCCGACGATGGCCTCGCGCATCTTGCCGAGCGGCCCGGTCACCGAGCGGATGATCCACAAGCCCACCAGCAGGCCCAGGCCGATGCCGCCGACGATCGAGGCGATCGACACCATGCGGAGGGTGGCGTAGCGGCCTTGCGCCTTTTCGTATTCCTCCTTGGCCAGGCGGATCTGCAAGTCCATCAGGTCGTCGAGGTTCTTGGCGGTGGTTTGGCCGTGCGCGCGGTTGCCCTTGAGGAACTTGCTCACGATTTCGGTGGAATAATCGCCCTTGTCCAGTGCCTGCATGACCGGCATGAGGATGTCACCGATCCAGCGGACGCGGTTTTTCTCGAACTCGTCGGCGATCCGCTGTTCCTCCGCCGTCAGGGGGCGGGCGCGGTAGCGGCCCCACAACTCGCCGATGCTCTTGACGTTGGCCGCGACGCGCTCGGTGTGCTCGCTGACCGGATGGTCGTGCAGCTTCGCCAGTTCGCCGGCCGGGTTGTGTTGGATGGCGCGCAGCGCCTCGGAGAAGTTCAAGGCCAGCAGGCGCTGGATTTGGCCCAACTCGCCGAGCGGGATGGTGCGCTCGCCGTAGACCGTTTTCAGGCCGTCGACCGCGCCGGACATGCCATACAGGCCGACGAGGCCGATCACGAGCATGAATGCCGCCAGGATGCCGTTCAGGATCAGGAGGCGGGGGCCGACGTGCAGATTGTTCAACATCTTTCTTCCTTTTTTTCTTGGTTAATCGCCGAGCCGTTCCGGCCCGGACGTGCCGTGAAAAATCCCGTTTCACCGCAGGGCCGCCCACGTGGGCGGCAAAAACGTATATTGCATGTTTGTTTCAAGGGAGTTAACGACGATTGTCAATCCCGTTGTCATGGCATGCGGGTCAGTCCCGGGCGTTGCCGCCCGGGGGAGGGGCCGGACGTATGGCGAAGGAGAATACCCGTGCGGAATTTCCCGCCGCGCCGGGCGGATTCGCGCGCTCCGCCGGAGCGGAGTGGTCCTGCCCGATCCTGTGGAGTTCGGTGTCGAGGTCGTGGAAGGAATCCCACATCATTTCCGATATCCACAGGCAGGTCTTGAGCGGCGTGCCGTCCTTGCGCCTTTCCATGTCGATGCGCCACTGCATGCCGCGCAGGCGCGCCTTGTCGCCCCGGGATTTCTCGATGATGCCTTCCAGGTATTCCTGGCGCCGCCGGTCGAACGCGGCGGGGTCGGAACGGGCCAATTTGACCCATGCATCGAAGTCAAAGCTGTTTATTGAATGAATGTTTTTTTCCGCCATGCTACGCCCCTGAAGCCGTCCGTGCCGTTTCCCGCAAAGCGCCCGTGGCGCATTTCGCGGAAATATGCAACCGGAGGTTGCAGCACCGTGACCGTTTTTTGACAACGGATTGAAACAGACGCGAATGCCCCTTGTCAAAGCGACGGTATTTGTCAATTTTCGGAAAAAGCGGTTCGAACCGCCAAGACGCCGAGAGGAACAAGGCATCGCCGGGTAAAACGCTGGCGCCTTTCCCGTCGCTGGTGTGGACAAGAGTGTGGCGTTCTTGGCGGTTCAATAGCGATTCCAGGAGGGGCCTGATTGAACCGCTTGTTTCAGGAAAATTCCGTTGCGCCGCCGATTGCCGCCCCGGGGGCTATCCTGCCAGGCCGACCATCTTGGTGCCCAGCGCCTCGTCCCGGTAGAAATTGCGGATTTCCTGCACCGCTTCCCATTCGGCGAAAAAGGCGTCGACGCAGTGCGGGTCGAAATGCTTGCCGGCATTTTGCCTGAGGTGCTCGGCGGCGCGTTCCAACTCCCACGCCGCCTTGTAAGGGCGGGTGGAGGTGAGGGCGTCGAATACGTCGGCCACCGCGACGATCCGCCCCAGCAGCGGGATGGCGTCACCCGCCAAGCCGTTGGGATAGCCGCTGCCGTCGAACTTTTCGTGGTGGGAGAGGGCGATTTCGGCTGCCATCTGCAGGAGTTTGTTGCTGGTCGAACGGCCTTGCAGGATTTCCCAGCCGATTTTGGAATGCTGCTTCATGACAGTGAACTCGGCGTCGTCGAGCTTGCCCGGCTTGAGCAGAATCTGGTCGGGGATGCCGACCTTGCCGATATCGTGCATCGGCGCGGCATCCAGCAGCAAGTCCAGTTCGTCTTCGGGCAGTCCCAGGCGCGCGCCGATCAGCCGCGAATATTGGGCCATGCGCAGGATGTGCGCGCCGGTTTCGGGATCGCGGTATTCCGCCGCCTTGGAGAGCAGGAAAATGGTTTCGCGTTCGCGCACCACCAGTTCGGCGAGGGCTTTCTTGACTTCCTGGGCCAGCCAGTCGGCGCGGTTGGCCAGTTGTTTCTGGCTGCGCCGCAGGGCCAGGGTGTTTTTCATGCGCGCCAGGAATTCGGTCTTGTCCACCGGCTTGTTGAGGAAGTCGTTGGCGCCAGCCTCCAGGGCTTGGTAGCGGACTTCGGTTTCGTGGTCGGCGGTGACCATGATCACCGGGATTTCCTTTTTGCCGGGCAGGGTGCGGAAGCGCTTGAGGAAAGTGATGCCGTCGATTTCCGGCATCATGTAGTCGAGCAGGATCAGGTCCGGCTCGTTGTTTTCACACCATTCCAGCGCTTCGCCGGGTACCGCGAAAGTCAGCGGCAGGCAGCTTTCGATGCGCGCTACCAAGGTTTTGAGGACCATCAGGTTGGTGGGATTGTCGTCGACGATCAGGATTTTCATCCTATATTCCTTAGTTGGACGGGTCGGAGTGTGCGGTTTATCGGGTGCACCCCAAGGGCACTTCCTTCGGGGCGGATTGCAAGGCGCAACGACGCGGAATGGTCGTTCCATTCCAAGGAGTTGTACCCGTAAAGGGCATCACCACCCTTGTAATCCGGCAAAGCCGGAACAAGGGTGCGACAACGCAGCAATCCGCCCGAGAAACCGTGCAATCCGGCCCGTAGCGCTCTCACCAAACGGGTGAGCGTTAAACCTTTGATAAAGTCACTTAGAACCAACACTGTATGCGTCATGGCGAGCGGTCGACTGAGGAATATAGGATCATAGGTTTTCCTTTTTCCAGGCGGCGATGGCGCTGCACACCTGCTTGAAAGTGCGTTCGAGTTCGCCGTTTTGCGTGGCGACCTTCTCCCAGGCGCCGTCGGTTGCGGCCCGTTCCAACGTTGCGGCGGCCTCCGCCATGGTGTCGATGCCGAGATTGCTGCACGAGCCCTTGGCCTCGTGAGCGAGCGCCTTCGCGGCGGTGGCGTCATGGCGTTCCACTGCGGCGTGGAGCTTGTCGAGGAGGGTGCCGGTGGAGGAGCGGAACACTTCCAACAGTTCGCCGATCAGTTGCGGATCGTCGCCGAAATATTCCTGGAGACGCCCGAAGTCGATCAGTTGCGTCGGCTGACCGTGGGCCGCACCGGCATCGGCAGCCTCCGCGACGAGGCGGCTGGTCCAGGTGGCCAGCATCCTCCCCAGCTTGCCGGGATCGATCGGCTTGCTCAGGTAATCGTCCATGCCGGCGGCCAGGCAGCGTTCGCGGTCGCCCTGCATGGCATTGGCGGTCATGGCGATGATGGGAATGTGCTGCGGGCCTGACTGTTCGGCTTTGCGGATCGCCGCAGTGGCTTCGAAACCGTCCATCACCGGCATCTGGCAATCCATCAGGATCGCCGCGTAGGGCAGGGTGGCGAGCGCTTCCACCGCTTCCTTGCCGTTATTGACGATATGCACGGCATAGCCGAGTTTGCTGAGTTGCAGTTGGGCGACTTTCTGGTTGGTGAGGTTGTCCTCGGCGAGCAGGATCAGGCGGTGGTTATTCAGGGCATCCTGGAGGTTCGGCACGTCGTCTAGCGCGGCATTCACGTCGCTTGACGGGATGGCTTCCCCAAGGCTTTCTTCGACCTTGGCGGCGATGCCGTCGTACAACTGCGACTGGCGCACCGGTTTGGTGAGGTAGGCCGAAAACCCGGCGGCCTTGGCCTGGTTGACCAGATCGCGCTGGTCGAAGGCGGTGAGCAGCAGCAGGCGGGTATGGTCGAACTGCTTTTCGGCGCGAATCGCATGAGCCAGGTCGATGCCGTCCATCACCGGCATGGAAAAATCCACCACCGCGATGTCGTAGGGCTTTCCCTCGGCAACCGCGCCATGCATCAGGCCGAGCGCTTCGCTGGCGCTGGCGGCGCCGTCGCTGGCCATGTTCCAGGAATGCAGGTAGCGATGGAGGATTTCCCGGTCGGCGGAGCGGTCGTCCACCACCAGCACCCGCATTCCCCGCATGTCCGCCAGGCGCGGCGAGGGAGGCGGGGAATCGTGGAGCGGCGGGATCAGCGGCACGGTGAACCAGAAAGTCGATCCGCAGCCTTCCCGGCTGTCCACCCCGATATCGCCGCCCATCAGATTGACCAGGCGCTTGCAGATCGCCAGTCCCAGCCCGGTACCCCCGTATTTGCGGGTGGTCGAGCTGTCCGCCTGGGTGAATGACTGGAACAGCTTGTCCAGGGTTTCAGGCGACATGCCGATGCCGCTGTCCTCGATCTCGAAGCGCACCATCCAGTTGGCTTCGTCGCGGAGAGCGCGCACCTGGATTTCGCCGTGTTCGGTGAATTTGATGGCATTGCCGGCGAGGTTGACCAACACTTGGCGCAGGCGCATCGGGTCGCCGCGCAACTGGGCGGGCAGGTGCGGGTCGATGAAAGTCATCAGCGACAGCTTTTTCTCGCGGGCCTTGGCGACCAGCAGTTCGGCAGCGCCTTCGACAAGGTGCACCGGCGAGAAATCGGTGATTTCGATTTCCATCTTGCCGGCCTCGATTTTCGAGAAATCCAGGATGTCGTTGATGATGGTCAGCAGGGAGTGCGCGGAATCCCGCACAATCCCGGTGAAATCGCGCTGCTCCGGGGTGAGCGGGGTATCGAGGAGGAGATCGGTCATGCCGATGATGCCGTTCATCGGGGTGCGAATCTCATGGCTCATGGTGGACAGAAATTCGGATTTCAGGCGCGAGTTTTCCAGCGCCTGGTCGCGCGCCTTGCGCATCGCCGCCTCGGTCTGCTTGCGCAGGCTGATGTCGGACAGCAGGCCGATGAAATGGCTGATCTTGCCCTTGTCGTCGCGCACCGGGGCGTATTGCAACTCCACGTCGTAAGGGGGGCCGTCGGCACGGTGGTAGACGGTTTCGCCGATGAAGCTGCGGCCCTGGCGCAGGGCTTCGCGGAGTTGCGCGAGGAGCTTGAGGTCGGTCCGTGGGCCGCGCAGGAGTCCGGTGCGCTGCCCGATCGCCTGCTCGGGGCGGTAGCCGGTGATATGGCTGAAACCGGCGTTGACGTACTGGATCTCCATCCCCTCGTCGCTCAGGTCGGTGCCGGTAATCAAGATACCCTGGTCGATATTCTGGATGGCGGTCTCGATCAACTTGAGGCGGGTCTTGGTTTTCGCCTCTTCCGAAATATCGCGCTTGATCGCCACGAAATGGGTGATTTCGCCATCCTCCAGAATCGGGGTGATGGTCATCTGTTCCGGGTAGACGTTGCCGTTCTTGCGGCGGTTCAGCAGTTCGCCTTCCCACGGTCGACCGGCCAGCAGGGTGTCCCACATGGCCTCGTAAAAGCCGGTGTCCTGCTGGCCGGATTTGAGGATGCGGCTGTGCTTGCCGAGCACTTCTTCGGCCTGGTAGCCGGTGGTCTGGCAGAAGGCCCGGTTGACGTATTCGATGACCCCGTTGCGCGCGGTAATCGTAATCATGTTGGCCGCCGCGTCGAGAGCGGCTTTTTGCAGGCGGATCAACGCCTCGCTTTGCTGGCGCTGAGTGATGTCCTGGAAGGAGACCAGCGAGCCGATGATCTCGCCCTCGCTCATCAGCGGATTGGCGCGGTAGGAGACCGGCACGAAATTTCCGTCGCGGCGGATGAAATGATCTTCACCGGAAATCGAGGCGCCATCCTTGAGTACCTTTATCAGCGGGCACGCCTCAAGCGGAAAGGGTTTGCCGTCGAGACGGGTGTGGTGCAGGGTCTGGTGAGCCGGCTGCCCGATCAACTCATCTTCGCGCCATTCCAGGATGGTTTCGGCGGAGGCATTCATGAAGGTAATCAACCCTTCCAGATCGGTCGCATACACCCCGTCGCTGAGGGTGTTGAGCATGGTGCGCGTGGTTTCGGCGTTGTGCGCGCGCAAGCGCTCGTTGGCCCCGTTGAGTTCCTGGGAATTGATTTCCAGGGCGTTTTCCAACAACGCCCGTTCGCGGTCCGCTTCCTGGTAGTGCTCGCTGATCGCGGTCAGCAGCGGCGCCCATTCGTCGGGAACGGCGAAATCCTTGCCCAGTTGGCGTTGCAGTTGGCGTTTCAGGAGGCGATGCATAGGAAGGCAGTGTTTTGGTGTTGAGTGTTGAGTGTTTAGTGTTTAGTTGAGGTTGCCGCGCTTGGCGCGTCGCTAACTCAACACTCAACACTTAACACTCGACACTGCTTTACTCGTAGATCGTGGTCAGGGTCATCGTCTGGTTGTGCAACTGGCATTGCAGGATATCGCTAAAGGGCGCCAGTTCACCGTAGGAATAGAAGCCGGTGAGAGCGGTTTTCTTCCCCAGATTTTCACGGACGATTTCCAGTTCTTCCTCGACCAATTGGCCGAGCACCAAGCGGCGGCCCACGCAGCTTACCACCAGGCACAGGCCGGCGGCGCCGGCATCGCCGGGTTTGGCGGCAGCGGCTGCCATGCCGGCGCTGTCGATGAGATTGTCGAGATTGGTTTTCATCAGCTTGCAGATGTAGCCCTGCGGCACGTCGCCGGCGAAGGTCAGGCTCTGCGCGTCTTCATCGACCGCCAGCAGGGTGCGGATGATCGACTTGGCGTTCTTGTCGGCCTGCACGCTCAAGGGAAAGCGCAAGCCGCTGCCCGGCAGGTCCGCGGCCAGGTCGCCGAGATATTTCTTGTACAGCGCGAGAGCCGGTTGGCCGTCGATTTCGTAAACCACGTTGGCGGTGGACTTGGTGACGACGCGCTCCGCGCCGAATTCCTGCCAACCGGCGAAACAGCCGCTTTTTACCGTCAAGTCGCCGTAAAAGCCCAGGGCAACCACCCGTCCCGCTTGGGCCGGCGCGTCGGCCATCACCCAGGTCTTGGCGAAGCGCGTGCCGTCTCCTGCCAGCCCCCCGGTGACGGCGATGCCGATACTGTTGAATCCCTTCGCCAGGTCGCTGCCGTTGACGTTGAGCCCGTCGGAAAGCACGAAAACATGGCGGAGATCGTCGGCCCGCAGCTTTTCCATCAGGCCGGTTGCTAGCCCCTCGACGTTTTCACCGGGCTGCATGTCGCTGACCGCCATTTTGACCGTGCCGCGCTCGAAACGGATGGCCGTGGCAACGATGTCGCCGTCGTCGAGGTGGGTGTCGTAGACACTGCCGGAAGACGAGCAACCGACGATGTGGGCTGTCGGAAACAGCGCCTTTAATTCCTCGAAGCATTTCGCACTGCGAAAATGTTCGGCATCGGCGAAGGCCAGCACCAGGTCGGCATCGGGTAGTGCGGGGGCGGGGGTGGACCAGCCGGCGGCGGGCGTCCAGAGGAATTGGCTCGTCTTCATGACTTTTCATGCTCCAACGGGAAGAAGAAGGGATTGTTATGATTATTTTCCGATTGTAATGAGGGGAAGAGGGCGGCGCAAATGATAGTTTGAGTAGCGGCCCAGAAAACTGACGTGTGATCTTGCCGGGTCGCCGGGGAGATTGAAATTCGCTAAACGCGCCGATAGACGATGGGCGTGTCGGATATTCAAATGGCATTATTTTCAATGGCTCGAAAATGAAGCTATTGTTCGTTTTAGTAGAGAATTGAGTTGCGAGGGGAAAGAAGATACGCCTATACTGACGTTGCTTTTTTCCTAGGAATTGAGTACGTGATTCCCCGATGTCGATGCGAGGTTTACTTTTTTCAACCAAGCGTCACTTTGAACTTCCCGCCGAAGATGCTTCCTCCCCAAACGCGGTATGGGCGCCGCAATAATCCCAGTGCAGGTGCGCTTGAACCTCAGGTTTGAATGCTCCGCCACGCCCGCCGCATGAATCGCTCAATAATCTTTCAGTACAGGATGTCCAAATGTCTCTCAACAACATGCCGATTGCCGCCAAACTGAATCTGGTGCTGGGGATCGTTATCACCGGGCTGCTTGGCGCGATGACACTTTTCGTCACGACGTTTTCAACGCGCGCCCTGGAAGAACGCAGTCTGAGCGAACTTACCAAGACCAACCAGATCGCGCTCGACATGATCGACGCCTACAACCGCAGCCTTGAGCAAAGTGCGGACAAGCTCGGCAACCTGTTCGCCGCCAGTTTTTCGGAACGATTCAGCCTGGACACGGTTTCCACCGTGATGGTGGGGGATAAGGACACGCCGCTATTGCGCAGCGGAGGCGCAACGCTCAATCTGAATTTTGCGGCGGTGGATCGCTTCCATTCCCTGACCGGCGGCGTCGCCACCATTTTCGCCAAGACCGGCGACGATTTCGTGCGAATTACCACGTCCCTCAAGAAGGAAAACGGCGAGCCTGCCGTCGGTACCTTGCTGGATAGAAAACATCCCGCTTATGAGCGCCTGCGCAACGGCGATTCCTATCTCGGCAAGGCGCGTCTCTTCGGCAAGGATTACATGACCCGCTATACGCCGATCAAGGACGAAAGCGGCAAGGTCATCGGCATCCTGTTCATCGGCCTGGATTTTACGGAAGGGTTCAAGAATCTTAAGGATAAGCTGCGGGTCATCAAGATTGGCGATACCGGCTACCTGTATGCGCTGGATGCCCATGAAGGGAAAGATCAAGGCACCTTGATGGTTCATCCGGCCAAGGAAGGGGAAAACCTGATTGGAGCCAAGGATGCCAGCGGCAACGAATTCATCAAGGAAATCGTTACCAAGAAGAATGGCATCATTTATTACCCATGGATGAATGCCAGCCTTGGCGATACCGCGGCGCGCGAGAAGATCGTGGTTTATTCCCACTACAAGGACTGGGACTGGGTAATCGCCTCGGGCAGCTATCTCGACGAATTCTCCGAAACCAGTCGGAACATCAGGAATATTCTCGCGATTTCCGTGGTGATCCTGATCGTCGTCCTGATGGCGGTGGTTTTTTACATCTCCCGCCTTTGGGTTACCCGCCCGCTGGCGCACGCGGTTGTCGCGCTGGATCGTCTCGCGGAAGGCAACATGAGCGTCCAAGTCGAGTCCGGCGGACAGGATGAAATCGGACGACTGATGCGGGCCATGAACCATATGGCCGGTAATCTGGGCAACCTGGTTCGCAAGGTTCACGGCACGGCCGATCATCTTTCCTGGGATTCCGGCAAGCTCGCGGCGACCGCCGACCAAGTGGTGGGAAGTTCCCAGGAACAAAGCGACGCGGCTTCCTCGATGGCCGCCGCCGTGGAGGAGATGGCGACCGGAACGAGCGCTATTGCCGAGAATGCCGGCGAACTCCTCAAGCATGCCCAGGAAAGCCATGAAAAAGTTCAGTACGGCAATGAAAGCCTCTCGGAATTGATTGGTGCGATTGATCTCGCCGAATCGGCGGTAAAGGAAATTGCCGTGTCCGTACAGCAATTCGTCCATAGCACTTCCGAAATTACCAGCCTGACCGGACAAGTTCGGGAAATTGCCAATCAGACCAACCTGCTGGCGCTCAACGCGGCCATCGAGGCCGCTCGTGCCGGCGAGCAGGGGCGCGGTTTCGCGGTGGTTGCCGACGAAGTGCGCAAACTTGCCGAAAAATCCGCTCAATCGGCAAATGAAATCGATGGCGTAACCCAGTCCATCGAGGCGCAGTCCCATACCGTAAAGGGTTCCCTGGACAAGGGGCTGAAATCCCTGCTCGACAGCCAGGATTATCTGGAAAACGTGGCGGTGGTCCTGTCTACCGCGACGCAATCGGTCTCACGTACCGCCGACAGCATCAATGCCATTACCGTGTCGGTGCATGAAGAAAGCGCCGCCACCAACGACATTGCTCGCAATGTCGAAAAGGTTTCCGGCATGGTGGAACAGAACAATGCCGCCATCCGCCAGGTTTCCGAGGCCGCTCACAAGTTGGATAGGCTGGCGCGAGAACTGCGAGAGGAAATCAGCCATTTTACGGTTTGAGATGGTGGATGGCGCTTGCTCGGAAACACCCCGCCAAATCCCGATATCCAGGGAAATACCTTCCTAAAGCCGGACGAGCCGGAACCAAAGAAAGTAATGGGTGATGAGTGATGGGTAATGGGAGGGTGGTTTTCATCACCCATTCCTCATCACTCATCACCGCAGTGGTCAATTCGAAAAACCTTGTTGTCACGTTTTGACATCATTTGGCGGGTAAGAGACTAACCGCCCCGCCAGAATTTCCATAAATCCAGGCGGGACACCTCGATTTGCCGTTGCCCCGGAACGATGATCGCCAGTCGTTCGAGCTGGCCTTTCGCCAAGGCGTTTTTTAGCGGCACCAGCCAGTTATTTTCGAGTTCTTCCGCCGTCGGCCCGTCTGCCACGATCAAGAGGTCGCCGCCCGCCTCCGCCAGGCAAGTCGCGGCCGAAGCCGGCAAGGGATGGGCGGGAATGTGCGCCGCGGTAGCCAGGCCGCGCGCCAGGGGATGGTCGGCGTAGACCGCAGTGCAAGGCGGGGTGGGCTGGCCTTGCAGCTTCCCGCCACCCCACAGCCACACGCTGTTGACCGGCGCCAATCCTTGCTCTTCGCGCAGCGTGTTGCGCGGGTCGGCGTGGAGGAGCATCTGGATTTCGTTGAGCAGCTTCAGCCAGCGCGTGCCTTGCGGCAGCCACGGGCGAATTTCCCGCCCCAGCACCGCGGCGAGGGGATGGGTGGCCGGTCCCGGGCCTTCCGCCAGGCGTAGGTACCAGCGTAGCGGATGGGGGGCGACGAAGCGCAGTCCGTCGTCGGAGAAATGCCGTTCCAGGGTCGCGCACCAGGCTTGTGCTTCGTCGGCGCTAACCGTCAGTTCCGGCCCACCGAAAAGAATCATGTAGTTGCGCATCAGGCGCAAATGCACCGGGTCGGCGTGCAGCCAATAGCCGTTGCCGGGATCGACGCCCTCGCCGAGCAGGGAATAGGGAGCCGCCGGCCAGTCGGTTTGCCGCGCGACCCCGAAGGCTTGGCACAGCCAGGCTTCCGCGCCGTCTTCCGGCGGAGGCAGGGATGTACCGCGCGCGCCCAGTAACCGCAGGGTTGGCAGGTCGGCGGCGGGCAGGCGGGGAATCAGGAGTCGGCAGAGCATGGCGGCGAGCGGGAATGGGGTGGCGGATTAAACCACGCCTCCGGCGGGTTCCACAACTCAAGCGCCTTGGCTATTCCCGAGTATTTTCCTATACTCGCAATAGTTTAGTTGTTTTGTAGGGTATTGACTGGAGAAAAGCGCCGACGATCTGAGGTTTTTAGTCTCTAATACCCGCCAAATGATGGCAAAACGTGACGACAAGGTGTTTTGAATTGACCACTGCGGTAATGAGTGATGAGGAATGGGTGATGAAAACCATCCTCCCATCACTCATCACCCATTACTTTCTTTGGTTCCGGCTCGTCCGGCTTAGGATAATGGCAGCGGCTGTGCCGGAAATGGCAAGGGTTCCCGGAGGTGGGAGGGATAACAATGATAAAAACAGCACAGGAGTTTGGACAAGCGCGGCTGGCCTGGCTGGTACTCCTGGTCGGGCTGGTGTTGAGCGGCATTGTCTGGCAGGTGGTCGCCGGGCGCGAAGAAGCGGAAGCCCGCCGGGTTTTCCGTATTCATCTCAACGATACGTTGAAGAGCGTCTCGCAGCGGCTCGATGTGTACGTCAATTTCCTGTACGGCGCGCGCGGCTTGTTTGCCGCCTCGGAACGGGTAACGCGCCAGGAGTGGCAGGATTTTTCCACTGCCGCCGCATTCGAGAAACGCTATCCGGGGATCGTTTCCCTGGGGGCGATCCGCTACGTTCCCCGTGGCGACAAGGCTCTCTATGAACGGGATGTCCGCGCCGAAGTGGCGCGCAGCGGCGTTTCCCGCACGCCTTTCGCGATTAGCCCGGCGGGGGAACGCGACGGCTATTACCCCATCGAGTTTATCCAACCCGCGCCATTCCAAAATACCCTGTTGGGCGTGGACCGTGGCGCCGATCCGGAAACCCGGCGGGTTCTGGAGTTGAGCCGGGATACGGGCGACGCGGTGATGAGTGGGCGCTTGCGCGGGGTGCCGGACGAGGAGAGCCGCCCCAATCTGCTGGTGGTGTTGCCGGTTTACCGGTCGGGGGACGTTCCATCTTCCGTCGAGGCGCGCCGCCAATTGCTGGAAGGCTTCGTCACGGCGCGGATCCGGGTCGACGAGATGTTCAAGGAACTGCTGGGGGCCGGCATTCTCAACGAGTTGTTTTTCGAGTTGTACGACGGCGGCCTGGCGAGCGCCGCCCCGCAGCCCGCCTTGCGCGACAACCTGTTGCATGCGGTGGCCGGTGAAAGCGTGCTGTACGGGACGGCGGCGCAGCCCGATCTGCTCATGTATCAGCGGGAAAAGATCGAACTGGCGGGGCGCAATTGGCTGTTCTTTTTCGGGCGTGACCAAGGGTACGGCGGCCAGGACAGGCGCCTTTCCTTCCTGGTGCTGGGCGGCGGGCTGGTGACTAGCCTGCTGGTTTTCGTGGTGGTCCTGGTTTTGCTGCGGCAGCGGCGCCTGGTCATGGACGAGGTGAACCGCCAGAAATCGCTGTTTTCCCAAGTGCTGGATGCCTTGCCGGTGAATGTGCTGCTCAAGGACAGCCAGTGGCGGCTGGCGCTGGTCAACGAGGAAACCGCGCGAACGCTGGGGATGACCAAGGAAGAGGCGCTCGGCAAGAGCGATTTCGACCTGTTTCCGCAGGAAATCGCCGCGGCGCTGCGCGACCACGACGAAGCGGTGCGCGCCCAGGGCACCCTGGTGGTACGCGAGGAAACCCTGGTGCGGGACGGTGTGGAAAGTTTCCTGCTGGCCGGCAAGAAGATCATCCATCTGCCGGATAGCGACGAGCCGATGCTGCTGGGGTTTTCTTTCGATATCGGCGAAATCAAGAAAATCGAGAAGGAACTCGACCAGCAACGGCGTTTCGTCCAGCAGGTGATCGATACCGATCCCAACCTGATTTTCGTCAAGGACGAGGAGGGGCGGATACTCCTGGCCAACCAGGCGACCGAGGCCTTGTACGGCATTCCGCGCGAATGGCTGATGCGCAGCCGCAGCGGCGAACTGCATACCAACCCCGACGAGGCCAAGGTCTTCGATGTGGTGGACCGGCAGGTGATCGAAAGCGGCGAGGAAGTCGTCTTCAACCAGCCCTTTACCCGGCCGAGTGGCGAGGTGCGCTGGTTCATGACCGTCAAGCGCCCGTTGCCGCAGCCGGATGGCCGGGTGCACGTGCTCGGCATCGCGGTGGACATCACCGAGCAAAAACGCAGCATGGAGGCGTTGCACGAGAGCGAGGCAAAACTGCGCGCGATCATCGACAACACCACTTCGGTGATATTCATCAAGGATTTGACGGGCCGCTACCTCCTGATCAACCGGGAATACGAGATACGCCACGGCGTGAAACGCGAATGGCTGGCCGGCAAGACCGATTACGAACTGTTCCCCGAGGCGTTGGCGAACCGCCTGCGCGCCAACGACGTGGCGGTGCTGGAGGCCGGCGTTCCCCTTGAATTCGAGGAAGTCGTGCCCTATGGCGGCGAGGAGCGCACCTATATCGCCGTCAAGTTCGTGATGCGCCATGCCTCCGGCAAACCTTATGCGATCGGTGGGATCGCCACCGACATTACCGAGCGCAAGCGTCTTGAGCAGGAAGCGCAGTACGCCCGCACCAACGAACTGATCCGCTCCTTGGCCAATGCGGTCGGCGACGGCTTGATAGGCACGAGTTCGTCGCACCAGATCATCTTTGCCAACCCTAAGGCCCAGGAATTGTTGGGTATGACGGAACTGGAAATGTTCGGCAAAAAAGCCGACGACGTGGTACACGGTCAAACCGGGGAAGGCGCGTTCCTGAGCGACAGCACCTGCCCGGCGTGGAGCAAGGTTGCTGCCGGCACTACCTTCCACGCCGACAACTGGACTTTCGAGCGCCGCGACGGGAGTCGTTTCCCGGTGAGTCTGGCGATTGCCCCCGTCTATGAGAAGGACCGAATTGTCGGTGCGGTGCTGTCGTTTCAGGACATCACTCAGCGCAAGCACGCCGAACAGGCGTTGCGGCAAATGGAAACCCGCCAGAAGGCGCTCCTCAATAATCTGCCCGACATGGCTTGGCTGAAGGACGAGGAAAGCCGTTACATCATGGTCAACGAGGCCACCGCGAGCAAATCGCACATGGCGGCGGACGATATTCCGGGAAAGACCGATCTCGACCTGTGGCCCCCGGATCTTGCCGAAATATATCGGGCCGACGACCGGCTGGTCATGGAAAAACGCCTGCCCAAGCGGGTCGAGGAGCAATTCCAGGGCAAGGATGGCCAGCGTATCTGGATCGAAACCATCAAATCCCCGATCTGCGATTCCTCCGGCAAGGTCATCGGCACCGCCGGCATAGCGCGCGATATCACGGAGCGCAAGGGCGAGCAGGACGAGCTGAAACACCACGTCGCCGAACTGGCGCGTCTCAACGCCGAACTCGACGAATTCACCTACGTCGCCAGCCACGACCTCCAGGAGCCGGCGCGCAAGCTGATCGCCTTCAGCGAACTGCTGCGCAAGGACATTGGCGAAGGCTTGCCGGCGCGCGCCGAAAAAGACCTGGAGTTCATCGTCGATGCCGCCGCACGGATGCAGCGCCTGATCCGCGACTTGCTCAGCCTGTCGCGCGCCGGTAAATACTCGATGGTGCGTGAAATGGTGAGCCTCGACGAGCTGGTCGCCAATGTTCTGGAAACCCTGGACTTGAGCATTCGCGAAAGCCATGCCGTGGTGCACTGCGATCCGCTGCCGGAGGTGACGGGCGATGCCACTCTGCTGACCCAGCTTTTTCAGAACCTGCTCAGCAATGCCCTCAAGTTCGTTAATCGTCATCCCCCGGAGGTTCATATTAGTGCCGAACAAATCGACGGCCAATGGGTGTTCGGCGTGCGCGACAACGGCATCGGCATCAATCCTCAATACGCCGCCCAGATTTTCCAGCCCTTCAAGCGCCTGCATGGGCGCGCCCAGTTCGAAGGCTCGGGAATCGGCCTGTCGATCTGCCGCAAGGTGGTGGAGCGCCACCGTGGAACCCTGTGGGTGGAATCGCGCGAAGGCGAAGGCGCGCATTTCCGCTTTACCTTGGGAAAAGCGGGGTACGGCGTGGGGATTGCCGGGATAAACAGCGGCGAGAGCGATGAGGCGGGATTTTCCGAGGGAAATTCATGAGCAGCATGGAGAAAAGCGCTTCGCTGCACCGGCAGGTGTCGGTGCGCCTGGCGCTGGCGCTGGGGGCGGCGATGCTGCTGACGGTGGTGGCGGCCTTCTGGTTCTACAACGCCACTGCCGAAAAAACCGCCAAGCTCAAGAAGGACAATGCCGCGCTGCATTACCTCACGCGGGTTCGCCAACTGGAGACCGCCTGGGAACGGGAGGCGGAACTGGTCAGGGTGCGCATCGAATTCATGCGCGTCATGGATGATCCCAAAAATCGCTGGGAGGTGCTCGGCAGCTATTTCACCGCGCAAAGCGGCAACCCGGTATTCAGCGATCTACAGATCCTCGCGCCCGACGGTGGCTTGTTGTTCTCCTACGGTCCCCACAGCAAGATCATGTCCGTCGATATTCGCCAGAAGGGCTACGCCGGCTGGTATTTCGGCAGGGAGCGCGCCGCCCTCTACCGGGTGTACCGCCAGCCGCTGTGGCTGGGGAAGTCGGGGATGGGCTGGTTGATACTCTACCGGCCGCTCAACCATTCCCTGCTCTACGCCAACGTGTTTCCCGATACCGAACTATTCCTGGTGTGGCGCGGAACGGTGGTGGCCAGCTCGCTGGGCGAGGGGGGGCGGGATCGTGTCGATCCCGGTCGGCATGGCGCCATCCTCAACGACGGGGTGCGCTACGAACAATACGCCGTGTCCTGGGAAGGCGAGAGCAACAAGGAGCTGGCGCTGTTGGTCCGGCAGCGCGTCGAGCGTCCGTTTACCTTCAACGAAATCATCGTGACCAGCCTGCTCCTGTATTTCAGCCTGACGTTATTTCTGCTCCTGGTACTGGGGCGCTGGCTGCGCGGGATGACGTACCGCGCCGCCGCGCTGTATGCGGCTACCCGTCATTTCGCGGAACGCCGCGAAATGACGGGGGATATCGGCGCGCATCTCCTGGATGCCGGCGGCGGGGTGGAGGACGAGTTGTGCAAGGTCGCTCAGGCGCTCGGCGAATTGATGGACAACGTGGTGAAGGGCGATGCCATGCGCTCGCATTTCGAGGCCGAGTTGTCCGGGCAAATGGCCAAGCTCGCCCTGCTCAATGCGGAACTCAACGAATTCACCTACGTTACCAGCCACGATCTGCAGGAACCGCTGCGCAAGCTGGTGATCTTCAGCGAATGGCTGGAGCGCGACCTGGGCGGCAACCTGCCCGAACGCGCCGCCAAGGATTTGCAGTTCATCGCCGAAGCCGCGGCGCGCATGCGGCGCCTGGTCGACGATCTGCTGTCCCTGTCGCGGGCCGGCAATCGCGAGGTCACCCCGGTGCGGATTCGCCTCGACGAAGTGGTCGATGCCGCCCTGGAAACCCTGGCGCTACGCATCCAGGAAAAAGGCGCGGTGGTTACTCGCGACCCCTTGCCGGAAGCGCTGGGCGACCCGACCCTGCTCACCCAGCTCTACCAGAACCTGATCGGCAATGCTCTCAAATACAACGAAAACCCGCCGCTCATCCATCTCGACGCGGTGCGCGACGGCGATGCCTGGATCCTCGGGGTGCGCGACAACGGCATCGGCATCAATCCGGACTACGCCGAGCAGATTTTTCAGCCCTTCAAACGCCTCCACGGACGCGGCCAGTACGAGGGCACCGGGATTGGGCTGGCGATCTGCCGCAAGGTCGCGGAACGCCATCACGGGCGGATCTGGGTGGAATCGCAGGAAGGCGCAGGGGCTTGGTTTCGCTTCAGGCTGCCCGACCGGCTGTAATCGAATTACGATATACTAAAAAACCAGTGTTGAGTGCTTGGTGTTGAATTTAAGAATCGTGCGCATAGCGCACCCCGCAACTAAGCACTAAAAACTCAACACTAAACACTGTTTTAATGGGGGAAACAATGTTCAGCAAGGGAAAAAAGGCAGTGATCCTGCTGGTGGAAGACGATCCGGGCGATCAGGAACTGACCCGGCGCGCCCTGCTGGAAGGGACTGTCCCCCATGATCTGCGGGTGGTCGAGGACGGCGAGGAAGCGCTCGATTACCTGCTGCACCGTAGCGTTTATGCGGATGCCCGCAACAACCCCTTGCCCGACCTGATTCTCCTCGACCTCAATCTGCCCAAGCTGAATGGCCGCCAAGTGCTGGAACGAGTCCGTTCCGAACCGCGTCTGGCGCGCATCCCGGTGATTGTGTTGACGACTTCCCAGCAGGAACGGGACATGCTGCAAAGCTATGACAGCGGAGCCTGTTCCTACATCGTCAAGCCCAGCGGCATCGACGAATTCATCAAGGTGGTGCGCACCATCGAGGAATACTGGCTGGAAATCGTGCGCCTGCCGTCGTCGGAGGAACCGGGATGTCCGGCACTAGTCTGAAGATTCTCGCCATCGACGACGATCCGGCGGATCAGGAACTGCTGCGGCGTTTCCTCGAAGACGTGCCGGGTTACCGGATCGAACTGGAATGCCTCACCGGGCTGGAAGAAAGTTTCGACGAAGACGTCGCACGCCCGGTCGACGTGATCTTCCTCGACTACCTGCTGGGCCGCGACAACGGCCTCAACAAGCTGCAAAACCTGCGCGCCCGCGGCGTCAAGACCCCGGTGGTGATCCTTACCGGGCAGGGCGACGAAGGTCTGGTGGTCGACCTGATGCGCGCCGGAGCTACCGATTACCTGGCCAAGGCGCGGCTCTCCCCGGACAACCTGGCGCGGGTGCTGCGCAACGCCATCCGGGTCGGCGAACTGGAGCGCCAGGCTGCGGTTTCCCAGGAGAACCTGCGCCTGGCCGCCAAGGTTTTCGAAAACGTCCTGGAAGGCGTGATGGTGACCGACGCCCATGCCAGCGTGTTGTCGGTGAATCCGGCATTCACCTCGATCACCGGCTTCAGCACCGAGGAAATCGTCGGCAAGAATCCCAATATCCTGCGTTCCAAGTTCCATAGCGCCGAGTTTTTCCAGAACATGTGGGGCCTGCTCTCGACGAGCGGCCAGTGGCGCGGCGAGATTTGGAACAAGCGCAAGAGCGGCGACGTGTTCCTCGCCTGGCAGACCATCTCGGCGGTGCGCAACGATGCGGGCAAAATCACCCATTACGTATCGGTGCTGTTCGACATCACCGAGCGCAAGCGCCACGAGGAACTGGTGCGCTACCAGGCTTATCACGACGTGCTGACCGGCCTGCCCAACCGCCAGTTGTTCCATGACCGCCTCACCCAGGGACTCCTGCACGCGCGCCGCGAAGGGGAAATGCTCGGGGTAATGTTCCTCGATCTCGACCATTTCAAGGAAATCAACGATACCCTGGGCCACGACGCGGGCGACCAGTTGCTGCGCGAAGTGGCGTCTCGCCTCAAGGTGAGCGTGCGCAAGGGCGACACCGTGGCGCGCCTGGGCGGCGACGAATTCGTCCTGCTGTTGCCCAAGATCAAACAGATCGACAACCTGACCTTCCTCGCCGCCAAGGTTCTCGAATCGATGCGCACCCCGATCAAGCTGGCGGCGGGCGAGTTCACCGTGACCACCAGCATCGGCATCAGCGTTTACCCGCGGGACGGCGACAAGCCCGACATGCTTATCAAACAGGCCGACGAAGCCATGTACCGGGCCAAACAGGATGGTCGCAACAGCTTCCAGATGGCAAGCAATTAATCTCTTGCTTGGGCAAATAATGTCGAAACCTGACAAGAATGCGTTTTGAACTGAATTCCAAGGTAATGGGTGATGGGGAATGGGTGATGAAAACCACTTGCCCATCACTCATCACTCATCACCCATTACTTTCGTTGGTTCCGGCTCGTCCGGCTTAGATATTCATGCAATCTTTCGAACTTTTTGTCGGCCTGCGCTATACCCGGGCCAAGCGTCGCAATCATTTCATCTCGTTCATTTCCCTGATTTCCATGATGGGCATTGCGCTCGGCGTGTGGGCGCTGATCGTGGTGCTGTCGGTGATGAACGGTTTCCAGACCGAGTTGCGCACGCGCATCCTGAGCGTCGCTTCGCACATCGAAATCGGCGGGGCCGACGACCGCCTCGCCGAGTGGCCGGCGATCGCCGATTTCGCCCGCAAGCATCCCGAAGTCCGGGGTGCCGCGCCCTATATCAGCGCCCAGGGCTTGCTGTCGTTCGGCTCGGAAGTGCGCGGCGCGATGGTGCGCGGCATCGACCCGGCATTGGAAGCCAAGGTGGCGGATATCGGCAGCCACATGAAAGCGGGCAGCCTCGACAACCTCAAAGCCGGCGAATTCGGTATCGTGCTGGGCGTCGACATGGCCCGCGCCTTGCGCGTCGCGCCGGGCGACAAGGTGGTGCTGATCGCCCCCCAGGGCCAAGTCACCCCGGCCGGCATCGCGCCGCGCATGAAGCAGTTCAGCGTGGTGGGGATTTTCGAAATCGGCATGTTCGAATACGACAACGGCCTCGCCCTGATTCATCTCGACGATGCCGCCAAGCTGTATCGTCTGGGAGATGCCGTCAGCGGCGTGCGCCTCAAGCTCGACGACCTGTTCGCCGCGCCGCGGGTGGCTCGCGAACTCAATCTCACCTTCCCGCCGGACATCCATGCCAGCGACTGGACGCGCGCCCATGCCAATTTTTTCCGCGCCGTGCAGATCGAAAAGAAGATGATGTTCATCATCCTCTCGCTGGTGGTGGCGGTGGCGGCTTTCAACATCGTCTCCACCTTGGTGATGGCGGTCACCGACAAGCAGGCCGACATCGCCATCCTGCGCACCCTCGGCGCTTCTCCCGCCAGCATCATGAAAATCTTCATCGTCCAGGGCGCCCTGATCGGGGTGATCGGTACCGTGATCGGGGTCACCGCCGGGGTCGCCACCGCCCTCAACATCGACGTGATCGTCCCGGCCATCGAGCACCTGCTGGGCATCCAGTTCCTTGCCAAGGACGTGTATTACATCAGCGAACTGCCCTCCGAACTGCAATGGCACGACGTCGGGATCATCGGCGTGGTGTCGTTCGCCCTCACCCTGCTGGCGACGCTCTACCCGAGCTGGCGGGCCTCGCGCACCAACCCGGCGGAGGCGTTGCGCTATGAATGATCCGGTATTGGCGTGCAGCGACCTGCACAAGACCTATCGCCAGGGTGACCTCGACGTAGCCGTGCTGCACGGCGTCACGCTGGGCGTGGCGCGCGGCGAGCGGGTCGCCATCGTCGGTGCCTCGGGGTCGGGGAAAAGCACCCTGCTGCACCTGTTGGGAGGGCTGGACGACCCCACTTCCGGGGAAATCGCCATCCTTGGCCGCGACCTGCGCACCCTGAGCCAGGTCGAGCGTGGCGGATTGCGCAACCGCTCGCTGGGCTTCATCTACCAGTTCCACCACCTGCTTCCCGAATTCAGCGCCCTGGAAAACGTCGCCATGCCTCTCTTGATCCGCCGCACCGACCGGGACGAAGCGCTCGCCGCCGCCGCCGAGATGCTCGGTCTGGTGGGACTCAAGCACCGCCTGCGCCACAAGCCCGGCGAACTGTCGGGCGGCGAACGCCAGCGCGCCGCCGTGGCGCGCGCCCTGGTGACGCGCCCGGCGTGCATTCTCGCCGACGAACCGACCGGCAACCTCGACCGCAGCACCGCCCAAGGCGTCTTCGAACTGATGCTGGAACTCAACCAGCAGACCGGCGCCGGCATCGTCATCGTCACCCACGATCTGGAACTGGCCGGCCGCACCGACCGGGTGCTCAAGCTGGTGGATGGGGTGCTGGGGGAGGGATGAGATCCCACTGCCGAATGCGGAACAAGTTGTTACGTGCAGTAAAGGAAACGCTGGATGTTGTGGCGCTTACCGAAGATTTACCGGAAAACAAGCTGCAAAGAGGCCAGGCGGGCACCATTGTTGAAATGCTGGGGCAAGACGTTTACGAAGTGGAATTCTGCGATCTCGACGGCAGGGCTTATGCCTCCGCCGCCGTTCCGGCACCCCGCCTGATGGTATTGCATCACGCTCCCGCCCGGCTGGTGGTCTAGGTCTTTCTGCGCAGTTGCGGTGCCGCCGCCACGCACCATCATGCCGCTAGGCGTTTCAGCCGGTTAGCGCGGCGAATGAGACACGCCGGATCGTCAGCCAGATAACCGCACATCCAGGTGCTTACCCAAAGCCGATAGGGCGGCGGCAATAGTGTCGATCTTGGTCGCGTGGTTCAGGTTTACGATGCGCTGCACCTCCTGGGGACGGGTGCCCATGCGCCGCGCCAGTTCGGCATTGGATATCCCCGCCGCAACCAGCTCGTTGAGCAGCAACACCTTGGCCGCAACGCTGGGCGGTAACTCGATTAACCGCTCGCCTTCCAGCGGCGCGGAAGGCGGCGGCACGGCACGGCGGTCGTCGAAATAGAAATCCATGCAGGTCACCAAGGCATCCTGCGCCATTTCATCGGCTTCCTCCAGGGTATCGCCCTGCGTGATGGCTTCCGGGATGTCGCGGAAAGTAACGACAAAACCGCCTTCCTGCGCGGGTTCGTAATGGGCGGGAAAGTGCATGGCGGGCCTCCTATTTCAAACCAAGCTGTTTCTTTACGCCTTCCACCGTGCCGGTTTTCCACTCGGTGGACGGATGGCGGGGCAGGATGGTCTCCCTGCCGTTCAAAAATACTTTCAGATGTTTGCTACCGTGGGCGAAAGTCGCTCCATGTCGGGTAAGCCACTTGACGAATTCGCTTTGCTTCACCGGAACAATTCCTGAAGGGATGAGCTGAATCTAAGCAATAATCGATAGGTTGTCAACAAAATTGCTTATATTGCTGTCAGTCAGCGTCCAATTTTGACCAGGGATTTAAGCTGATTTCTTGCGCTGTTTGAAGCGGAAGGAATCGTTTCCGGTTTCGAGGATATCGCAGTGATGGGTGATGCGATCGAGCAGCGCCGTGGTCATCTTGGCGTCGCCGAAGACCTGCACCCACTCCCCGAAGCTGAGGTTGGCGGTGACGATCAGGCTGGTGCGCTCGTAGAGCTGGCTGATGAGGTGGAACAGCAGCGGCGATTCCGGCCACTGGAAACTATCCAGGTCGCGATGCACCGGGAACTTAGCCACATGCAACTGGTAGCGCAAGGAACGGGCTTGGCGATCCACGCTTTCCGCATCAACCAGGCGCTGGGGCCAGACCTCCGGCGCCTCCGGTTTGCGGGTGCGTTCCGCGCCCATCTCCGCCAGTTCCGTCACCATGCCGTAGAGGTGCAGCGCCTTGAGAAGTGGCGGGCATGCTCGGCAACCGGCTTGCCGTCCGCCACCACCCGAACGCGGTTTGCATCCGCCCGCACGGAAACCCGCTGCCCGGCACACTCTGCCGGCACGCTGTACCGGTTGCGGTCATAGCTCACCAGACAGGTGGAAGACACGCGCAGGGTTTGCTCGAAGTACCCGTCAAATGATGCTGTGACGGAACGGAGGCAGACCCGCTCCTCGGCGAACAGCGCCGCTATGGACCGCTCCTTCCATTCGCTGTCTGCCGGTGCGATACTGGTTACCAACAACAGCCGCCATTATGAGCGGATTGCGGCCCCGCTGATCTTGGAAAACTGGGCGTAGCCGAAAGGGAAAGGCGCACTAGCCCTTTCCGCGTGAGCCGTGACGCCGCCGCCATGCTCTCACCGTATACAGCCGCCATACGCCGCGCACCGTGAAATAGCCGATGGCGGCGAGTATCAGACCGAGGGTGGGCACCCCCACCAGCAGGGGTTTGCCGAGCCCGGCGAGCCACTCGATAAAGGCGGGTAGCCAGTCGCTCCAGCTTTCAGTTTTGAAGTCCTCCACGATATTCGGCATGGCGCCTTGTTCGCCGAGCAGTAGCGCGCCGATGCGATAGGCGAGGATATACAGCGGCACGAAGGTGAGCGGGTTGGTGTAAAGGGTGGTGAACACCGCCACCGGCAGGTTGACGCGGAACAGGATGGCGAGCAGGGCGGCGCCGAGCATCTGGAACGGCCCCGGTATCAGCCCGGTAAAGAGGCCCACGGCGACGCCGCCGGCCACCGAGCGGCGGTGCAGGTGCCACAGGTTGTGATGACCGAGCAGCGGGCCGAACAGCCGCACCAGGCGGTTTTCGCGGACGCTCTGGTGGCTGGGCAGCCATTTCCTGAAGAATTTTTTCGGCACGTTTTCGGTTGAGCGGGGATGCGGTCCAACATCTTAGCCTTCGCGGCGGGAATCTGGCTACTTCAGCAACAGGCGGCGCTGCCTGGGGTGCTGTGGTGGCTGGCGGTTCCGTTGTGGGGTTGGGGGGCGTATCGTCTGCGCGGCGGGCTGGGACGGCGCTTGGCGATGGTGGCGCTGTGGGCGGTTTCCGGTTTCCTGTGGGCGGCTACCTTCGCGCATCTGCGCTTGGCCGACGAACTGCCGCGTCGCTGGGAAGGCGAGGATATCCGGGTGGTCGGGGTGGTGGCGGCGCTGCCCGCCGATACCGAGCGCGGCAAGCGTTTCGAGTTCGATGTGGAAAAGGTGCTGAGCCTCGATGCGAGCGTGCCGCGCCATATCCAGTTGGCGTGGTACGAAGATGCTTTGGGCGCGAAAACCGCGGTTCCGCCGCCGCCTCTTCATGCCGGCGAACGCTGGCGTCTCACGGTACGTTTGAAGCGCCCCCACGGCAACTTCAATCCCCATGGTTTCGATTTCGAGGGCTGGGCGCTGGAGCGCAACCTGCGTGCGCTCGGCTACGTGTGCGGCGACGGCGACAACCTGCGCCTTGCCGAACGGGTGTGGCGCCCCGGTTATCTCATCGAAGCGGTGCGCGAAGCCGTGGCGACGCGCTTTCGCGAGGTGCTCGGCGAGCGGCCTTACGCGGGGGTGTTGAAGGCCTTGGCGATCGGCGAGCAAAACGCCATCAGCCAGTCTCAATGGCAAGTTTTCTCGCGCACCGGCGTGACCCACCTGATGAGTATCTCGGGGCTGCATGTCACCATGCTGTCGGGTTTCTTGTTCGCGCTGGCGCAGTTCCTGTGGCGCCGCATTCCGCCGTTGGCGTTGCGCCTGCCGGCGCGCAAGGCGGCGGTGCTGGTCGGGTTGGCGACGGCGCTCGGTTATGCGTGGTTGTCCGGCAGCGGCGTGCCGACCATGCGCACCGTGTACATGCTGGCGGTGATCGCCGCCGCGCTGTGGCTGGGGCGCACCGCCGTGCCGTCGCGGGTGCTGGCGGTGGCGCTGGGGGTGGTGTTGCTGCTCGATCCCTGGGCGGTGCTGGCGCCCGGCTTGTGGCTGTCGTTCGGCGCGGTGGCGGTGATTTTCTACGTGAGTATCGGCCGCCTGCGTCGTCCCCACTGGTTGCGCGAGTGGGGCGTCACCCAATGGGCGGTGACGTTGGGGCTGGTGCCCGCGTTGTTGCTGTTGTTCCAGCAGGTCTCGCTGGTATCGCCGCTCGCCAATGCCTTCGCGATTCCCGCAGTGAGCCTGCTGGTCACGCCCCTAACCCTCCTCGGGGCGATGGTGCCGGTCGATTTCATCTTGTTGGTTGCCCATCAGGTGATGGCGTGGTGCATGGGGGCGTTGGAAGCGTTGAGCCGCTTGCCGGATGCGGTGTGGGAGCAGCACGCGCCGCCCTGGTGGACGGCGGGACTGGCGTTGCTGGGCATCGCCTGGCTGCTCCTGCCGCGCGGTTTTCCGGCGCGCTGGCTGGGCGTCTTCACTTTTCTGCCGATGTTCCTGGTGGTGCCGCCCGGCCCACCCAGCGGCGCGTTGTGGCTGACCGTGCTGGATGTTGGACAGGGCTTGGCAGTGCTGGCGCGTACCCAACACCACGCTCTACTGTTCGACGCGGGGCCGCGCTACACCAGCGAAAGCGACAGCGGCAACCGGGTCGTCGTGCCGTATTTGCGTGCGGCCGGGGTGAAACGCCTGGACGGCCTGATCGTCAGCCACAACGATAGCGACCATAGCGGCGGCGCGTTGTCGGTACTCCAGGCGCTGCCGGTGGATTGGCTGGCGTCGTCGCTACCCGCCGATCACCCCGCCCGGGCGGCAGCGCGCCGCGATGTGCCGTGTTACGCGGGGCAGGACTGGGAATGGGATGGGGTGCGCTTTACGATGCTGCATCCCACCCTGGAAAGCTATGGTGTCGAAAAAATCCGCAACAATGACCGCGGTTGCACCTTGAAGATCACCAGCCGCTACGGCAGCGCCCTGCTGCCCGCCGACATCGAGGCGAAGTCGGAACGGGAAATCCTGGCGCGTGCGGCGCCGCTCCTGCCCGCCGAGGTGCTGGTGGCGGGCCATCACGGTAGCAAGACTTCTTCCACCGAGGAATTCATCGCGGCGGTGCAGCCGGGCACGGTGGTGTTCACTGCCGGCTATCGTAACCGCTTCGGCCATCCTCATCCCGACGTGGTCGCGCGTTTTCGCGAACGTGGCACCAAGCTGCAGCGTAGCGATCGGGATGGTGCTGTGGATTTTCACTTTGGGGAAGATGGAGTGAAGGTGACGACTTGGCGTGAGAATGAGCGTAAATACTGGCATGAGCGTTAATTATGCTGTTTACATTTCAGGTTTTTCGGGTAAGAATCGCAGAAAAAGCGGTATTTTGTGTGGCGCTTAATCTGAGCCGGGCCGCGTAATTATTCCGAGGTGATGACATGTTTGGCAACAATAAATTGCGCCAGGAGATCGGCGAGTTGAATGCGCGCTTGCAACGGATGGAATCCGCGCACGAGGCGGAGCGGGCAGGCTGGGACGCCGAGAAACAGGCGCTGTTGGCGGAAATGGCACAGGCCGGCGGAAAAGATGACGTCTATCGCAAGCTGTTCGAGAACCTGCTGATGTTTGCCGGCACCATCGGCGAATCGCAGAAGTCCCTGGCGAAGCTCGCCGTGGAAATGAAGGCGCAAACCGCTGATTCGACCAGATCCTTCGGTCTGACTGAAACCAATGTCGGTGCCGTCAACAAAATCGCCGGCAATCTCCAGGTGATGTCGCAAAAGACCCGCGATATCGCGACCAGCGTCGAGGCTCTGAGTAATCGGGTGGGGGAGATCGACGGCATCGTCAGGTTGATTAAGGAAATTGCCGACCAGACCAATCTGCTGGCGCTCAATGCCGCCATCGAGGCGGCGCGGGCCGGCGAGCAGGGGCGCGGCTTCGCGGTGGTGGCCGACGAAGTGCGCAAGCTGGCGGAACGCACCACCAACGCCACCAGCGAAATTTCCAACCTGGTCTTGTCGATTCAGCAAGAAACCGCCACTGCGCGCAGCCAGATCGAAATCAGCCCGCAGCAGTCGGCGGAGTTCGATCAGGACGCCAATGTCGCGAGCGGCAGCATGCAGGAATTGCATGTGGTATCGGAAAAGCTCAGTCATGTGATTACCGCCAGCGCCTTGCGCACTTTCGTCGAAGTGGTGAAAGTCGATCACATCATCTTTAAGGCGGAAATCTATAAGGTCTTCATGGGGCTATCGGAAAAGAACGCTTCCGATTTTTCCAGTCATACCGCCTGTCGCCTCGGCAAATGGTATTACGAGGGCGACGGCAAGAGCCTGTTTGCCGGGTATTCGGGTTACCGGGAAATCGAGACGCCGCACAAGGCGGTACACACCAGCGGGATGGTGGCAGTCGAGCGTTTTCGTGCCGGCGACGTGATGGATGGCCTGGCTTATGTCACCGAAATGGAGAGAGCCAGCAGTCAGGTTCTCAATGAACTGGAAAAGCTCGCTTCCTCCGGGGAAAGCGGCGTCGAATTGTTTTAAGCGGGGAATAGGTGGTAAGTTAATGGGCTGTTACCCATCACCCATTGCTCAACACCGATTACCTGTCCATGGTCACTCTCGCAACTTCCAATCTCCATATTTCCAGCGCCGGTCAAACCGACTGGCCATCCTGGCTTGAGTCCCTGCCGGGCGGCTTCGTCGGCGACGATCTCGCCCTGATTCGCAGCGCTTGCGAATATGCGGAGGCGCTCTACGGGAATACCCCGTTTCTCGAACAAACCACCCTGCTGCAACATGCCATCGGTGCCGCGGTGATCGTTGCCGGGCTGCGCTTGGATGCCGGCTCGGTGGCGGCCACGGTGCTCCTGGCGGTCCCCGATTTGCTGGATAACACCGGCGAGGAACTGGAAAAACGCTTCGGCAAGGATGTCGCGGCGCTGGTCGATGGTGCGGCGCGCATGAAGCACATCGTCAAGGTCGGCGACGTGGCCGCCGTCCAGGAGGAAAAAGCCGCGCAGTTGCAGATCGAGAGCCTGCGCAAGATGCTCCTGGCGATGGTGGAAGACATCCGGGTGGTGCTCATCAAGCTTGCCGAGCGCACCCATGCCCTGCGCCGCGCCGCCAAGGCCGACGAGGAGACGCGCCGTGCCGTGGCGCGGGAGATTCAGGACGTTTATGCGCCGCTCGCCAACCGCCTGGGCGTGTGGCAGATCAAGTGGGAAATGGAGGATTTGTCGTTCCGCTTCCTGGAGACGGAACTCTACAAGAAAATCGCCAAGCTGCTCGACGAGAAACGCCTCGACCGCGAAAGCTACATTGCCGCGGTTCTCGACCAGTTGAGCAACGAGCTGGCGCAGGCCGGCGTCAAGGCTGAAGTGACCGGGCGCCCCAAGCACATCTACAGCATCTACAAGAAGATGAAGCGCAAGAAGGTCGAGTTCGGCGACGTGTACGACGTGCGCGCGGTGCGCGTGCTGGTCGAGAGCGTCGGCGATTGCTATACCGCGCTGGGTATCGTGCATAACCTGTGGCAGCCGATTCCGAAGGAATTCGACGATTACATCTCGCATCCCAAGGGCAACGACTACCGTTCCCTGCATACCGCCGTCATCGGCCCGGAAGACAAGGCGCTGGAAGTGCAGATTCGCACCCAGGACATGCACCGCCATGCCGAACTGGGGGTGGCCGCACACTGGCGCTACAAGGAAGGCGGCAAGGGCGATGCGCGTTTCGAGGAAAAAATCGCCTGGCTGCGGCAAATCCTGGAATGGAAAGATGATGTCCAGGATGCCGGGGAAATCCTCGATCAATTCAAGACCGGCCTGTTCCAGGACACCATTTACGTGCTGACCCCACAAGGCAAGGTGATCGCCCTGCCTGCCGGTTCTACGCCCATCGATTTCGCCTATCATCTGCACACCGACCTCGGCCACCGTTGCCGGGGCGCGAAAATCGACGGCAGCATCGTGCCGCTCAACACCAAGCTCGCCAACGGTCAGCGCGTCGAGATCATCACGGTCAAACAGGGCGGGCCGAGCCGCGACTGGCTGAGTGCCAGCCAAGGTTACGTGGCGAGCGGGCGCGCCAGGGCGAAAATCCGCTATTGGTTCAAATACCAGCACTTCGAGGAGAATCTCGCACAAGGCCGCGAGGCCTTGGAAAAAGAGGCGCACCGACTGGGTCTGGTATTGCCCAGCCTGGAAAAATTCATCCAGAAATTCGGCTTCGACAGCAGCGAGGATTTTCTCGCCGCCATCGGGCGCGGCGACCTCTCCGCCCGCCAGGCCGTGGCGGCCATGCAGGAGCCCGCGCCGGTGCGTGCCGACGAACCGGAATGGCAGCCGGGACGCCACGTCCAGGCGAAATTGCCGAGCAGCATCCTGGTCGAGGATGTCGGCAATCTGCTGACCGTCATGGCCAAATGCTGCAAACCCCTGCCGCCCGACCCCATCGTCGGTTTCGTCACGCGTGGGCGTGGGGTGGCGATCCACCGCCACGATTGCCCCAACGTGAAGCGCCTCGACGAAGCCGGAATGACCCGTTTGCTCGCGGCGGAGTGGGGCGTCAAGCCGGGCTTGTACGAAGTGGACATCGAAGTCGAAGCGAGCGACCGCCAAGGCTTGCTGCGCGATATTTCCGAGACGCTGACCCGCGAAAAGGTCAATGTCACCGCCGCCAGTACCCTCAGCCGGGGGCAGCGCGCGGCAATGGGGTTCACACTGCAGATCGGCGACGTGGCACAACTCGACAAAGTCTTGGGGAAGGTGCGCGAAGTGCCGGGGGTGAGCGGCGCGCGGCGCAAATAAGCCGCCCCGAACGCCAAGAATCGCAGGGGGCGGTGGCGGAATCGGCGTCGCAGCTTTAGGCGTTAGCTATAGGGCACTTCTATAAATTCCCGCCTTTCTGGATAATCTGAATTATCGGTACACCCACCCGTGACCACGCCATGCAAAACAGCCTGTTTGACTTACAGAATCGCTATGCCAGCCTCTCTGAGGCAGGCGACCCACTGGAGCGGCTCAACGCCGTGATCGACTGGGAGATATTCCGCCCCATTCTTGGGCGGATTGATGCC
>JAGXQV010000103.1 GCA_018336195.1 Sulfuricella sp.
CGCGAGGCCGCGCCGGGTGCGCGCTTTCCAGTCTTCGTTACGGCGGGCGTCGAGCCAGTCGAGCAGGGCGGTTTCCACTGCGTCGTATTCGGTTTCCAGTCCTTGACGTTCGGGGAGCACCTGGATGAGAAATTCGGCGTGGCGCAAGCGGGCATAGGGATAGCGGTCGGCGCGTCCGGCAAAAAGATCGGCTACCGCCAAGGCGGGGTCGGCACACAGTTGATCGAGCCAGGGGTGACGGGGAAGTTGATCGAAATCGCTCATGGTCGGCCAGTCAGAGGTTCACCGTAGGCGCGGTTGCCGCTTTCCCGGCGCAGCAGGTCAAGGTGTTGGTCGCGCTGGCGGCGCAGGTCGCGGTAGCCGGCAGGACGGACGATTTCGCCGATTTTCCACAAGTGTTCCGGCTGGTAGTCGATACGCAGATTGAGGATTTCCGCGCTTAACGTCGGTTGCCACGGTTCGGCGAGATTGAGCGCTGCGCCGTAACGCTGACCGGCGGGTGCAGGAAAAAACGCGGGGTTGAAATCACCATCGAGTGCGCAAGGTAGGGCGAACGCGGCGGCAATGCGCGCATCCTTTTTGGCTTTGTCGAGGGCCAGCTTGGCCGGATAGCGCATCAGGGCGACGGGAATGCGCTGCCGTGCGCTGCCCTGATAGTGATCAAGTCCCAGGCGGTCGCGCAGGCGGTGCGGCCAGTCGGTGTGTTCGGCATCGTCGCTCACGTCGCCGAGAAAAGCGCTGAACATCGGCCAGTTAGCGCGCGACTTGTTCCATCCGTCGATAAAGGTTGCCAGGGTTTTGGCTTGGTCGGGCTGGGTGCGCCCGGCAACCCAGTCGGCGAGTAAATCTAACGTCGCTAATCCGTTGTTGATGGGGAAGCGCAGGTCTTCCACGCGGATCAGCATTTCGCGCCCGGAAACGCCGTCGATCAGCAGCGGGCGGTTGGCTTCCAGAAAGGTCTCGGGGATGAATTGTTCGCCGCCGGCCTTGATGCGGTTGGCGACGTGGTCGCCGTCGTGATATTCCCGCCAGTCCTGGATGTCGTTCGGTGCGCCTAACTTGGCTTCGTATTCCGCCTGCCGCGTTTCGCTGACCCGTTCCTCGAAGCGGTAATTGTCGGCAATGGCTGCGTCGCGGGCGCTGACCGAGCCGACAAGCGTATCGAGAAGGTGGCAAAAGTCAGCCTGCGTCGGGGTCATCTGTCCAATATCCGCAAAGGTGTCGGATCGGGAATCGTAACATGAAGGTGTGCCGCCGTCATACGCTCAATGGGGTTACAAAGCCGCTTTGAGCCAGGCGTCGGAAGTTTCCCTGAGCCATTCGGCATCGGCGGGCTTGAGGTAATCGGCGTAGAGGTAGAAATGCAGCAGCTTGTCCTTGAACAGGACGTAGCTGGTGGCGGTGAGCACGTAAACCGTCGGGTTCTTG
Source organism: Sulfuricella sp. (assembly GCA_018336195.1). Classification (GTDB taxonomy): domain Bacteria; phylum Pseudomonadota; class Gammaproteobacteria; order Burkholderiales; family Sulfuricellaceae; genus JAGXQV01. The sequence continues at coordinate 1,429 of JAGXQV010000103.1, forward strand.
CCGGCCTTGGTTTCGAAGCGCGACAGGGTGAGCACGGTGTAGCTGCGCTCGTCGTCGCGCAACACGCCCAGGGTGAGCGGCGCGCCTGGCTGTACCTGCTTGGCTTGGGCGTCGACCAGTTCGCCGAGCTTACCCTTGGAAAGGGCGCCAAGCTTGCTCTCGGGCTTACCCAGGGCGGCGTTTTGCTGAACCACTACTTTTTTTAGTTCGGCGAAATCGGCCGGGGTGGCGGAAGCTTCTTCCAGTTGCTTGGGAACCTGCACCTGGAGGTAATGTTGCAGCGGGATGCTCTGGCCCTTTTTCAGGCGCTCCAGGCCGGTCTGTTCGACGCCGTAGACCAACAGGCGGCTGCCTTCGCTGACGAACTGCTTCTCGCCCAGTTGCTTGAGTTGCGGCGCGGCGGTGGCGGTGTCGACGAAGCCGGCGGGCAGCGGGATGTCGAGGTTTTTTCCGCCTACCGTCACCTTAACCAGGGCGGCTCCCGCCACGGTGGCGATCAGCAGGGATGCCGCCGTGCACAGGGCGAGCAGAGAGGTCTTTACGGTGGCTTGGCGCATCAGTTCGCCCTGCCTTTGTCGAGGCGCGCGGCGATGCGCATGCGCAGGGCGTTGAGGCGGATGAAGCCGCCCGCGTCGGCCTGGTTGTAGGCGCCGGCGTCGTCTTCGAAGGTGGCGATGGTCGAATCGAACAGCGAATCGGTCTTGGATTCCCGCCCGGCGACGATGACGTTGCCCTTGTAGAGCTTGAGGCGTACCCAGCCGTTGACGTGGGCCTGGGTGTGATCGATCAGCACTTGCAAAGCCTGGCGCTCCGGGCTCCACCAGTAACCGTTGTAAATCAGGCTGGCGTAGCGCGGCATCAGATCGTCTTTCAAGTGCGCCACTTCGCGGTCGAGGGTCAGCGATTCGATGGCGCGGTGGGCTTTCAACATGATGGTGCCGCCGGGGGTTTCATAACAGCCGCGCGATTTCATGCCGACGTAGCGGTTTTCCACCAGGTCGAGGCGACCGATGCCGTGCTTGCCACCCAAGCGGTTGAGTTCGGTGAGAACTTCGGCGGCGGACAGCGGCTTGCCGTTGATGGCAACGATGTCGCCATTTTTATATTCGAGGTCGATGTATTCAGCCTGATCGGGGGCTTTTTCCGGGGATACCGACCAGCGCCACATGTCTTCCTCGGCTTCGTGGGCGGGGTCTTCGAGAACCCGGCCTTCATAGGAGATGTGCAGGAGGTTGGCGTCCATGCTGTAGGGGCTGCCGCCGCTCTTGTGCTTCATTTCGACCGGGATGCCGTGCTGTTCGGCGTAGGCCAGCAGTTTTTCGCGCGACAGCAGGTCCCATTCGCGCCACGGGGCGATGATCTTGATGTCGGGTTTAAGGGCATAGGCGCCCAGTTCGAAGCGTACTTGGTCGTTGCCCTTGCCGGTGGCGCCGTGGGAAATCGCCTGGGCGCCGGTTTTCTCGACGATTTCGACGAGGCGCTTGGCGATCAGCGGGCGGGCAATGGAGGTGCCGAGCAGGTATTCGCCTTCATACACGGTGTTGGCGCGGAACATCGGGAACACGAAGTCGCGCACGAATTCCTCGCGCAGGTCGTCGATGAAAATGTGTTCGGGCTTGATCCCGAACTTGAGGGCCTTCTGGCGTGCCGGTTCGAGTTCTTCGCCCTGTCCGACATCGGCGGTGAAGGTGACGATTTCGCATTGGTAGGTATCCTGCAACCACTTGAGAATGACCGAGGTATCCAGCCCGCCGGAATAGGCGAGGACGACTTTATTGACTTGGCTCATGATGATTTCCTGAGTATGGTGAAGAGGGGGTTAACGCACCCGGTAGGCCATGTGGCAGGCGGTGCAGCCGGCGGAGATTTGCTGCATCCCGGCGAAAACGGCGGCGGGCTTGGGGTTGTTCTTGAGGCTGGCGGCCAGTTCGCTGGCGCTCTTGTGCATGTTCATGCCCATCATGCGCACGTTGTCGGGCAGTTCCTGGGAAGCCTTCATCATGCCGGGATGGGTTTTCATCGCCGTCATGCCGAGATTTTCCTCGATGGATTTGGCGGCTTCCTCGTTCTTGCCGTCGGCCAGTTGGCCGAAGATGGTGGCGTAGGCGGCCATCATGTGGCGCATGTCGGCGCGCAGCAGGGCGATGGTTTCCGCCGATAGCTTGACCAGCGGACGGCCATCCTCGGCGGACATCGCCATCATCGCTTGGGGGGCGGCTTGGCTAGGCATGGCGGGCAGGGAGTGTTGATGCATCGCCGACTGCATGGTCGGCTCGGCGCCGACCGGGCCGGCCAGGAGTAGAAGGGCTGCGGTGAGATAGGTGGTTTGGCGCATGGGGAGGTCTTCCTTTCGACGGCTTAGCAACTGGTCAGGAGGACAATCCCGACCGCGCGTCGCGTTGGGCGACGCTCGGGACAATGAGAATCAGGGTAGCCAGTAGTGTATGGAGAAAGCAGATTCCTAATTTCGGTCATTCAGCAAATATTCCATCAGCGCTTTTTGCACGTGCAGGCGATTTTCCGCCTCGTCCCACACCACGCTTTGCGAACCGTCGATCACTTCGGCGGCTACTTCCTCGCCGCGATGGGCGGGCAGGCAGTGCATGAACAGGGCGTCGGAACGGGCGACGCGCATCATGTCGCCGTCCACCTGCCAGTCGGCGAAGATTCGCTTGCGTTCCTCGTTCTCGGCTTCGAAACCCATGCTGGTCCATACGTCGGTAGTGACCAGGTCCGCATCCTTGCAGGCATCCATGGGGTCGCCGAATTCCTCGTAATGGTCGGTACCGTATAGGCCGGCGCGCTCCGGCTCGACTTCATAGCCGGGCGGGGTCGATACGTGGACGTTGAAGTCGAGGATCTCGGCGGCCTGCAGCCAGGTATTGCAGACGTTGTTGGAATCGCCGATCCACGCCACGGTCTTGCCCTTGATCGAACCGCGGTGTTCGATGTAGGTGTAGATGTCGGCAAGGATTTGGCAGGGATGGTATTCGTTGGTCAGGCCGTTGATTACCGGCACCCTTGAGCGGCTGGCGAAGCGTTCGATGATGCTTTGCTCGAAGGTGCGGATCATCACCAGGTCGCTCATCCGCGAGATGACTTCGGCGGCATCTTCCACCGGCTCGCCGCGCCCCAGTTGCGAGTCGCGGGTGTTGAGATAGATCGCCGCGCCGCCCAGTTGCTGCATCCCGGCTTCGAAAGACAAGCGGGTGCGGGTGCTGGCCTTTTCAAAAATCATCACCAGGGTGCGGTCGCCCAGCGGCTGGTAGGGGATGTATTGCTTGAATTTTTCCTTGATCCAGCGGGTGCGCTCGAACAGGTGTTCAAGCTCCCCGGCGTCAAGGTCTTTGAATTGCAAAAAATGCTTGATCGACATGATTTCAGGAACCGCTGTTTGCGAGAAAATCCTTGATGAGGCGGCTCAATATCTCCACCAGTTGGCCGGCTTCCGCGTGGCTGATGACCAGCGGCGGGAGCAGGCGCACCACGTTGTCGGCGGTGACGTTGATTAGCAGGCCTTCGGCGAGAGCGAGCTTGACCAGTTCGCCGCACGGCCGGTCGAGTTCGATGCCGATCAGCAGACCCTGGTTGCGTGCTTCGACGAAACCTTTGACTCCATCCAGCTTGCCGACCATCTCGCTGCGAATCAACGCGCCCATTTTGACGGCGTTGTCGCCCAGGCTATCTTCCGCCACGACGTCGAGTACCGTTAACGCGGCGGCGCAAGCGAGCGGGTTGCCGCCGAATGTGGAGCCGTGGTTGCCGGGCTTGAACAATTCCGCCGCAGCGCCCTTGGCCAGGCATGCGCCGATCGGGAAGCCCGCGCCCAGACCCTTGGCGAGCGTCATGACGTCGGGCATTACGCCGGCAAGCTGGCAGGCGAACCACGTGCCGCAGCGTCCGATACCGGTCTGCACTTCGTCGAGCATCAACAGCCAGCCGTGCTTGTCGCACAACTCGCGCAATTCCTGGAGATAGGTGGGGGAGGGAATGTTGACCCCGCCTTCGCCCTGCACCGGTTCGACCAGCACAGCCGCGACATTGCGGTTGTGCTCGGCGATCAGGGCGACGGAAGCGACGTCGTTGTAGGGAACCCGCACGAAACCGCTGACCAGCGGCTCGAAGCCGGCTTGCACCTTGCGGCTGCCGGTGGCGGTGAGGGTTGCCATGGTGCGGCCGTGGAAACTCTTTTCCATGACGATCACGGCCGGCACGTCGATGCCCTTGGCGTGGCCGTGCAGGCGTGCCAGCTTGATGGCAGCTTCGTTGGCTTCTGCGCCGGAATTGCAGAAAAACACCTTGTCCATGCCGGACAATTGCGCCAGCCGGTCGCCCAGTTGTTCCTGGCGGTCGATCTGGTACAGATTGGAGGTGTGCATCAGTTTGCCGGCCTGCTCGGCGATGGCCTTGACTAGCTTGGGATGGGCATGGCCCAGCGCGTTGACGGCGACCCCGGCAACCGCGTCGAGATAACGCTTGCCGTCGGTATCCCACAACCACACGCCTTCACCGTGATCGAAGGTGATCGGCTGTCTGGCATAGGTATTCATCAGATGTGACATGTTCCTGCCTGCTTAAAATATTCAAATGTCTAAAAACGCACACGGCGGCAGATGCCGCCGTGTGTTCGGAGGTATCCTGCTGGAAATCATCGTCGCTGTCGCGGGAAGCTGCTTTCTCGAATGGTCATGATGTCGCCGAATCGTTAAATCGTCGTGACGCAAAACGCTATATTTATCCGAAACCTGTATGGGATGCAAGAAAAATTTGCGGAGCAGGCGTGCCTGAAAATAGCGATTTGCCGTGTTCAATAATTTGGTATGATGAGTCTTATATATGACTGAGGTTTAACATGGCTGAGCCTTCCACGCATGTCATCATTCAGGGGTTGACCACCGCCGGCAAGCAATTCAGGCCGAGTGACTGGGCGGAACGCCTGTCCGGCGTGTTTTCCGTATTGGGGCGCGACCACCGCTTGAATTATTCCCCTTACGTCAAACCGACTTCCATCAATGGCATCCGTTGCGTGGTGGTGGACCGCCAACTGGAGCAGTTCGATCCGCGCGCTTTCCGTTTTCTGATGGGGTTCGCCAAGGACAACGAGTTGCAAGTACTGGAAAGCGACGCGACGCCACTTTCTTGATCCCGCGAAACAAAAAAGCGCAGCCGGTTTTCACCGGCTGCGCTTTTTTATCTGTTCCGGTATTGTCCGGTTTTAGGCAGCCATTGCCTTGATCGCGGCAGACAGGCGGCTCTTGTGGCGAGCAGCTTTGTTCTTGTGCACGATCTTCTTGTCGGCGATGCTGTCGATGACGCTGATGGACTGCTGGTACACCGCTTGGGCGGCGCCCTTGTCACCGGCTTCGACGGCCTTGATGATCTTTTTCACGGCGGTGCGGAACTCCGAACGCAGGCTGGTGTTGTGCTGACGCTGCTTTTCCGACTGCCTTGCGCGTTTTCTGGCTTGTGCGCTATTTGCCATGTGAAGCTCCTTGAGAATTCTGTTGGACGATTTGCGAAACGCGCAATCATACAGATGCTGGCCGTTGTTTGCAAGCCAGACTTGAAGGTTTTCCGTTATTCTCCCAGCAATGCGCTACGCAACTCGATGAATAGGGCGCGGCTGCTTTTCGGCGGCTTGCCGGCGGCGGATTCCTTGCGGGCGTTGCGGATCAGGGTGCGGATTTTTTGGATGTCGGCGGCGGCGCAGTCGCGGGCCAATTCGCTCAACGCTTCGTCCTCAGCGAGCAGGCGGTCGCGCCAGCGCTCCAGCATGTGAAACTTGGCGTTTTGTTCGCGGCTGGCGCCGCTCCATTCGTCGAGCTTGGCCTGGATCGGCGCGGGGTCGATGGTGCGCATCAGTTTGCCGAGGTATTGCATGTGGCGGCGGCGCGCGCCGTGGGCATGGATGCGTCGAGCTTCCAGCACCGCATCGTGGAGGCTTTCTGGAAGATCGAGTTGGCGCAGCCGATCGTTGTTGAGTTCGGCCAGTTGTTCGCCAATATCCTGCAAGGCGTGCATGTCCCTTTTGCGCTGGGACTTGCTGGGTTGGTCGTCGAATTCCTCGAATTCGTCGTCGGGCTGGTGTGGGGTGTCGTCTGCGTGCATGGTTCGCCGGGGGGATGCAAAATGCTATGATAACCGTCTTTCCGACATAGATGATAATCCCATGGCAGCGCAGGATACCCGCTTTACCTATTCTCTCGACTCCCTCAAGGAGATTACCCGGAGCATTCTCAGTCATGCCAGTAAGGCCGGCGCTACCGCCTGCGAGGCGGAGGTGTCGCAAGGCTTTGGGCAAGATGTGACGGTGCGCCGCGGCGAGGTGGAAACCATCGAATACAACCGCGACAAGGGCTTGGGGGTCACCGTGTATTTCGGACAGCAGCGTGGTCATGCCAGCACTTCCGATTTCTCCCCAAAAGCGGTGAGCGATACCGTCGAAGCGGCGCTTTCCATCGCCCGCCATACCGCTCAGGACGAATTCGCCGGTTTGGCCGATAAGGCGCTCTTGGCTGAGGAAATCCCCGACCTGAGTCTTTATCATCCCTGGGATTTGTCGGTGGAGCAGGCCATTGAACTGGCGCAGCGCTGCGAGGAAGCGGCGATGAAGGTCGACCAGCGCATCAACAATTCCGAAGGGGCGAGTGTTTCCACCCAGGAGTCGTTGTTCATCTATGGTAACAGTCTGGGTTTCCTGGCCGGCTATCCTGCTTCCCGGCAGAGCGTGAGTTGCGCGGTGATCGCCGAAAGCGGCGACGGGATGCAGCGCGACTATTGGTACGATTCGCGGCGCGCCGCTGCCGATCTGTGCGGCATTGAGGAGGTCGGCAGGCGTGCCGGCGAGCGTACGGTACGCCGTCTCAACGCGCGCAAGATCGACACCACCGAATGTCCGGTACTCTTCGAGGCTCCGCTTGCCGCCGGATTGATCGGTCATTTCGTGGGAGCCATCAGCGGCGGTAGTTTGTATCGCAAATCTTCGTTTTTGCTCGATAGCCTGGGCAAGCAGGTCTTCGCTCCGTTAATCAATATTCGCGAATTGCCACATATTCTCAAGGGGCTGGCGAGCAGTCCTTTCGATCACGAGGGGGTGACGACCCAGGATCGCGACTTGGTCAAGGACGGCATCCTGCAAGGCTACATGCTGGGTAGTTATTCGGCGCGCAAGCTGGGTATGGTTTCCACCGGCAATGCCGGTGGCAATCACAATCTGATCATCGACAGCACCGGCCAGGATTTCGCCGCACTGCTGAAAATGCTGGGCACCGGCCTGGTCGTTACGGAACTGCTGGGGCATGGCATCAATCCGGTGACCGGCGATTATTCGCGTGGCGCAGCCGGTTTTTGGGTGGAAAACGGCGAAATTCTGTATCCGGTGGAAGAAATTACCGTGGCCGGCAACCTGGCGCAAATGTACCAAAATATCGTGGCCGTCGGCACGGACGTGGAAGTTCAGGGTTCCAAACAATGCGGATCGATTTTGATCGAATCGATGAAGGTCGCGGGTAACTGATGATTTTCGACATCCACCGCTGGTTCGGCATGGGCGGGGTGCCTGCCCATGACTCGGCGCGTGCTTACCTGTGGGAAAAACGTCTGCACCGAATCATGATCGGGGTGGCGCTACTGTCGATTCCCGCCTTTCTGTTCGAAACCGCTGCCACTGACGAGATGTTCAGGAAATTCGGCCTGTCGCTCGATCTGTTCATCCTCGTCGCCTTTTCCGCCGAATTGCTGTGGATGCTTCACGTTACCCATCAGCGTATCCATTATCTGGCGCGTAATTGGCTGAGCGTGCTGATTGTCATCGGTGCGGCGGTGAGCATGGCCGGCTGGCATGAGGAATGGATCACCCTGGCGCGGCTGTTGCGCGTGACGGTGGTGGTGTTGATCCTGTTGCGCATTCTCGGTTCGCTGCGCAATTTGTTTTCCCCTACCGCCATGCCCTACTTGCTGGGGTTGGGGATGGTGACGATGGCGCTTGCCGGGGTGGGCTTTTATTTTCTGGAGCCGACTATCGATTCCTATGGCGACGGCTTGTGGTTGGCTTTCACCAGTGCAACCACGGTGGGTTATGGTGATTTCTATCCGACCACTACGATGTCGCGCCTGTTTGCCATGGCGATGGTGTTGCTCGGCTACGCCATCATGTCGATGGTCACGGCGAGTATTGCTGCTTTCTTCATCGGCGAGGACGAAAAACGCCTGCGCCGCGAAATGCATCACGACATCAAAATCCTTCGCGAAGAAGTGTCGCAATTGAAGGCTGAATTGATCAAGCGGAACGAACCTGGGGAATCCTTGGTTGATTCGCCGTCCGAACGCTGACGCCCTGTGGGAATTCGATCTTCTCCGGTATGGTTAAGAATGCGATAATTAAACTCATGGCGCCATCCCGCTTGTTTTCGTTTTTAAAAACCAAATTTATAATCAGGTCCATGTCATGCTGTTGATGATCGACAATTACGATTCCTTTACCTATAACCTCGTTCAGTATTTCGGCGAGTTGGGGCAGGATGTGCGGGTTTTCCGCAACGACGAAATTACCGTGGCGCAAGTTGTCGAGTTCGACCCCGACCACATCGTGATTTCACCCGGTCCTTGCACGCCCAATGAGGCGGGGATTTCCGTCCCGCTGATTCGCGAATTTGCGGGCAGGAAACCGCTACTCGGGGTCTGTCTCGGTCACCAGAGTATCGGCCAAGCCTTTGGTGGCAAGATCATCCATGCCAAGCAACTGATGCATGGTAAAACTTCGATGATTCAACACAAGGATGTCGGGGTGTTCGCCGGATTGCCCAACCCGTTTCGTGCCACCCGTTACCATTCCTTGGTGATCGAGCGCGAAACTCTCCCCGACTGCCTGGAAATTACCGCTTGGACCGACGATGGGGAAATCATGGGGGTGCGCCACAAAACCTTGCCGGTGGAAGGGGTGCAGTTTCATCCTGAATCCATCCTCACCGAACACGGTCACCAGATGTTGGCGAACTTTCTTCAGGAAAAACGGCCATGATTACACCTCAGCAAGCCCTGGCTCGCCTGATCGAGCAGCGCGAAATTTTCCACGACGAAATGCTGTCGCTGATGCGCCAGATTATGAGCGGGGAGCTGACTCCGGTGCAGATCGCCGGCATCCTGATCGGCTTGCGCGTTAAAAAAGAAACCATTGGGGAGATTTCGGCAGCGGCCCATGTGATGCGCGAATTTTCCACCAAGGTGGTAGTGAAGGACGATGCGCATCTGGTCGATACCTGTGGTACCGGCGGCGACTCCGCCCATACCTTTAATATCTCGACGGCGGCTTCGCTGGTTGCCGCTGCCGCGGGAGTGCGGGTGGCCAAGCATGGCGGGCGTTCGGTGTCCTCCACGTGCGGCAGCGCCGACGTGCTGGAGGCGCTGGGCGTCAATCTCACCCTCTCTCCGGAGCAGGTCGGCCAATGTATCGACGAGATCGGTATCGGCTTCATGTTCGCGCCCAGTCATCACAGCGCCATGAAATATGCCGCCCCGGTGCGCCGCGAGTTGGGGGTGCGAACGCTATTTAATATCCTTGGGCCGCTGACCAATCCGGCCGGTGCGAAGCACCAAGTGCTGGGCGTTTTTCATCCCGACCTGGTGGGTATTCTGGTGCGTGTCCTGCAGCGTCTCGGCAGCCGTCATGTGATGGTGGTGCACGGGCGCGACGGCATGGATGAAATTACTTTGTGTGGCGAAACCCTGGTTGGAGAGTTGAGGGACGGTGAAGTCAGAGAATACCTCCTGCACCCCCGCGATTTCGGCTTTGCTGAGAGCGACCTGGATTCTCTGAAGGTCTTCGATATTGAGCAAGCCAAGGGGAAATTGCTGGCGGTGCTCGACAATCAAGGCGGGCCGGCTCGCGACATCGTTGCCCTTAATGCCGGCGCGGCGATATATACCGGCGGGTGGGCTGCAACCCTGCAGGACGGCGTGCAAAAAGCCCTGGCGGCCATCGTGCAAGGTGCAGCTAAGGCCAAGCTGGAACAACTAATCGCTCATTCAAATCAATTCGCTCATGCCTGATATCCTGAAAAAAATTCTTGCCGTTAAAGAAGCCGAAGTCGCCCGTGCGCTCGCAAAAAAGCCATTTGAAGCAGTTCTTGAGGAAGCGCGGGCTATGCCCAAACCGCGCGATTTTGTCGGTGCGATCCGCGCCAAAATTGCAGCAGGCAAGCCCGCAGTGATCGCGGAAATCAAAAAGGCCAGTCCGTCCAAAGGGGTGATCCGGGAAAGTTTTGATCCGGCGGCGATTGCACAAAGTTATGAAAAGCACGGTGCGGCATGTTTGTCCGTGCTCACCGATGTACAGTTTTTTCAGGGCAGCAAGAATCACCTTGTCGAGGCGCGAGCCGCCTGCAGCCTGCCGGTGCTGCGCAAGGATTTCATGATTGATCCCTATCAGGTGTGCCGCGCCCGCACCATTGGTGCGGATGCCATCCTCCTGATCGTCGCGGCGCTGACTTTGCCGCGTATGCAGGAGTTGGAGCGGTTGGCCAACGAACTGGGCATGGCTGTACTGGTGGAGGTTCATGATGCCAGTGAGTTGGAAATGGCGTTGCAGCTTGCGACCCCTTTGATCGGTATCAACAATCGCAATTTGCGTACCTTTGAGACGCGCCTCCAGACGACCTTGGAATTGTCGCCCGGCGTGCCGCCAGAGCGTATCGTCGTCACGGAAAGCGGTATTTTGGCTCCAGAGGATGTCGCATTGATGCAACGTAATAATATAAATGCGTTTCTGGTTGGAGAGGCGTTCATGCGCTCCGAAGAGCCGGGGGGCGCGCTGGCGCGTCTTTTTGCGTCGGTGTGATCCGGACGAGGCTCAATATCTTGTTGCAAAAAAACAACAAGCACGGTTGTTCATTGACGATAAACGTGAAAAGTTCTTGCCGCCGGGTTTGACTCTTTGGCACAATTCAAGCAACTTCTCAATCGGAGGAGTTGTTTGGGCAGGTAGGTGGTCCCAAAACTCAAATTAACTCAAAGGAGAATTTTTATGAACAAAAAGCTTCTCGCTTTTGCAGTAGCCACTGCTTTCGCAGCCCCGATGGTCGCTAACGCTGATTCCGGTAATGTCACTCTGAGCGGCAAGGTTGCAGCTAGCTTGTCCCAAGTTGGTGGTACTGGTGGCGCTGGTAACAACAACACGCATCAAGTCAACAACGAAAACTCCAACATCAACCTGGCTGGCAGCGAAGACCTCGGTGGTGGCATGAAGGCTTTCTTTAGCCTGACCTACACGCTGCCCCTGGCTAACGCTGGTACGTTCTCTGGCCAAAACCAGATCGCTGGTCTGGAAGGTGCTTTCGGTAAGGTGTTCATGGGTGCTTTCGATAATCCCCTTAAGGTTATGGGTCGTGGCGTTGATTTCTTCGGCGACCAAACCGCTGGTGACTCCCGTACTCTGACCGGCCGTGGCGCTGTTGAAGCTCGTGCCAACGACGTGGTTGCTTACATTTCCCCGTCTTTCAGTGGTGCTCAGCTCGTTCTGGCTCATAGCAACAATCCGTTGACCGCTGTTGCCGCTGGTTGTGCAACCATCAATCCGGCAGCTACTGGTTGCGCAACTCCCGCAGACGGCGATACCAGCATGAATATCATCAAGCTGGCGTATGCCAATGGCCCTTTGAATTTGGCTCTCGGCTATCACAGGGTTGATTCCCAGTATATTTTCAATGACGCTGGTAAAGAAACCGCATGGCGCTTGACTGGTGCTTACACCGCTGGCGCCCTGAAGGTTGCCGGTACCTACCAGAAGGTCAACCATGCTTACAACGCGGCTGACAAGGCTGCTGGTGCTGACAACAAGGTCTGGGGTCTGGGCGCTTCCTACGCTATCGGCGCTACCACAGTCAAGGCTCAATACTACAAGTTGACCGACGATGTTTCCGATGCTGGTGCCAACATGTTTGCATTGGGTGCTGATTACAGCCTGAGCAAGCGTACCACTCTGCAAGCTGCTTACTCTCGCGTGGGTAACGACAAAGGCGTGGCCTACGGTAATTCGATGGTTGGCGGTGCGGATACTTACGCTATCGCCACTGGTGCCAACCCCAACCGCTTTGCGTTGGGTCTGAAGCACACCTTCTAATTTCCTGCCCGGCTTGACCGGGTGTGAAAGTAGCTTAGGTAAAACGGGCATCTTCGGATGCCCGTTTTTATTTTTGCAGCGACATCATGGTATGTGGCTGATGTCACTCGTCGTTCGCGACTTGTCTGAACTTGCTTGCGCAGTTTTTGCTCCAAAGCACTCGGAAGGTTGTGCTCATGCCCGCTCATCAAATTGTCGATTCAAAATTAACGGCCGGTGTTATAAATGAGGCTGGGCGTTGCGTTGCTTGCGGGCTGTGTCTGCCATATTGCCCCACGTACAAAAAAACTCTTGATGAGGCTGATTCGCCGCGCGGGCGGATTATGATGATGGGGGCAGTCCTGAGTGGTGAGTTGGCTGGCGACAAGGCCGTTCTTCGGCATCTGGATGCATGTCTGGCATGTCGCGCATGTGAAAAAAAATGCCCAAATAAAGTTGCCTATGGTGCGCTAATTGATGACGTGCGAGCATTGATGGTAAAGCGCCGTCGATCTCATAAGTTTTCCGTCCGGCTGACGAATGGGTTCCTGAAATGGTGCATCGTAAAGCCTGCTCGGGTTGATGTGTTGGGTCGTGCGCTACGATTCGCTCAACGTTTTCGCCTGCAGCAAGTATTCCGAAGTGCTGGTCTGTCGAGGTTGTTGGGGCTGAGTCGACTGGAGCGAGTGTTGCCGACGCTTGGTTCGCCCGTGGGTATGCAAGAGTGTTATCCGGCTGAAGGTGGTGAAAAAGGAACGGTTGCCCTGTTCTTGGGGTGTGTCGCCCGAGTGATCGATTTGCGAACATTGAAGGCATCCATTTTTCTGCTAAACCGAATGGGTTACACGGTGCGGATCCCGTCGGGGCAGGTCTGCTGCGGAGCGTTGCACGCCAGTCAGGGTGAAAGAGATGTTTTTGCTCTCCTTGCCCGAAAAAATGTTTCGGTATTCAATTCGTTTGGTGGCATGGAGGTTGTTGTCGCGGCAGCGGGGTGTGCTGCGGCGATGCGGGAATATCCGCGAACGCAGGGTGACGAGGGATTGATCTTTGGTAAACGGATAAGAGATATCACGGAATTTCTGGTAAGTCATGGAGACGGCTTGGGGCTTGAGGTTGATCCGCTGTACGAGCGCATCGCCGTGCATGAGCCTTGTTCGCAGGGGGGGCTTGGGAGCGATGCGGTATATCAACTGCTCTGTCGGATACCCGGCACGGTGTTGGTTGCTTTGACGGGCAACGACCAGTGTTGTGGAGCCGCTGGGGTGTATCAGTTTACTCAGCCGGACATGGCGGATATGTTGGCGTCCGATAAGGTGAATGCAATCAGGGAAAGCGGAGCTCGAATAGTCGTGACCACAAACTTTGGGTGTGGCCGCCATATGGCGGCCGCGGCACGAGACGCCGGACTGGATCTCGATGTAATGCATCCGGTGGAGTTGCTTGCCAGGCGGATGGGTTTTGTGGGTTGATTCTATTTCTCGATAATGTGGAAGTCGTGGGTGATTTTCGCAGTTTTTCCAAGCATGATGGTGGCGGAGCAAAACTTTTCGGCGGATAGGTCGATGGCGCGTTTTACCGCCTCGGATTTCAAGTCTTTTCCACTGATGATGAAGTGGAGATGAATTTTTGTGAAAACTTTTGGATCGGAAGTCGCGCGCTCCGCAGCGATTTCAACTTCGCAGTCGGTGACGGTGTGGCGCCCTTTTTTCAAGATCAACACAACGTCAAAAGAGGTGCATCCGCCAGCGCCAAGCAACAACATTTCCATCGGGCGGGGGCCGAGATTTCGGCCTCCGGCATCGGGAGGTCCATCCATCAGAATGGCGTGACCGCTTTCTGTAATGCCTAAAAAGCTCATATCCTCAACCCACTTGACTCGTGCTTTCATCGCGCTCTCTTGAATTTAGATGCTCGTGGCGAATTTTATCCTACCGTGAGAGGCGATACCAGAGAATGCCGACCACCTCATGAATGACTACTGATGTTCTAAACAGAGCTTGGGCCTGAGGGAGAAATGATAAGGGGGTAGTCTCTCCTTTCGTGGAAAACCCGGTGGGTGCGGCGTTAACGCAAAAGCCAGCGTGGGTGAAAGCCTCCCGTGAGCGGGGCATGTGCCATGCTTGGGTTATGAGGTGGATGTTCTCTATGCCTTCTTTGCGTAGTAATTCTCTACTGTAGAGAGCATTTTCTTTGGTGTTGTTGGAAATCACTTCTGTCCATTTCACGGGTACGGAAAAGTCCGCCTCAAGAACGGGTTTCATTAAGGCGGCTTCGGGCACGAGCCGGTGATCTGGATTTCCTCCGCTGATTAAAATGGGGAGGCCTGTTTTGCGGTGTAGTGCTGCAGCTAGCCGAAGGCGCTCAAGGCCGTATGGAGTCACGGTATCCCCCCCGTATTCCGGGGCGTTGAAATATGTGCCTGCTCCCAAAACGACAATGGCTTGTGGTTGACAGTCGCTTTTGTTAGGCGATGAGGATTCTAGTTGGCTAGTCAGCCAGTTTGACACAACCGGTGAAGACGCCAGCCAAAGAAGAATCATTGCAGCAAGTGCTAATGTCTTTCCAAGCCGTTTGTAGTTGAAGGTGTATGCAAGCCATCCGGTTATTCCAAGCACAAAAAAACTGAGGGGTGGTAACAAGAAGGCTGCGATAAAATTGGTCAATAGTACTGACATAGCAGGTCTGGGTGGTGGTTTTCCGTGTTTTGAGATTATAAACCAAAGAAACTCTTGAATTTTATTGACAGAGCTAAACTCCATAGCATAGAATGCGCGTCTTTCTCTGTTAGACGCAAAGACGGATTTTCGAATGAAAACCTTTTCAGCAAAAGCGCACGAAGTTAAGCGCGAATGGTTCGTGGTAGATGCCACGGACAAAGTTTTGGGTCGACTGGCGAGCGAAATTGCTCATCGTCTGCGTGGCAAGCATAAAGCTGAGTACACTCCTCACGTCGATACTGGTGATTACATCGTGGTCGTCAATGTGGATAAGCTGCGTGTTACCGGCAATAAGGCGGAAGATAAGGTCTATCATCGCCACAGCGGCTATCCCGGCGGGATTTACAGCACGACCTTTGCAAAAATGCATGCACGTTTTCCGGGGCGTGTCTTGGAAAAAGCGGTGAAGGGTATGCTGCCGAAGGGGCCGTTGGGTTACGCGATGTTCCGTAAATTGAAGGTTTATGCGGGTGCTCAGCATCATCATGTTGCTCAGCAGCCGAAACCTCTGGAAATCTAAGGAAAAGTTATGATCGGGAATTACTACTATGGCACGGGGCGCCGTAAGAGTTCCGTTGCTCGGGTTTTTCTGAAAAGCGGTAAAGGGGTGATCGTCGTCAACGGTAAGCCGATTGATGAATATTTCGCTCGTGAAACTGGGCGGATGGTTGCTCGGCAGCCGTTGGAAGTCACCAGCAATATCGGTGCTTTCGACATCATGGTGAATGTGTGTGGCGGGGGCGAGTCCGGTCAAGCCGGGGCAGTACGTCATGGTATCGCACGCGCACTGGTTGACTACGATACCGGTTTGAAGAGTGCGTTGAGCAAAGCCGGGTTGATTACCCGTGATGCACGTGAAGTGGAACGTAAGAAGGTTGGTTTGCACAAGGCGCGTCGTCGCAAACAATTCTCCAAGCGTTAAGCGGCATTAAGTCCATGCCCAAAGAAGCCGCCGTTATTGGCGGCTTTTTTATTGCCTAATCGCCCGGGGCTTATTATCATCAACACTTCGCGGTTGAGGACGACGCTATGATAAAGGTTGGTATTGTTGGTGGCACCGGATATACCGGGGTCGAATTGCTGCGCTTGCTTGCTCAGCATCCCGAGGCGGAGTTGCGGGCAATTACGTCCCGCAAGGAAGCGGGAATGCCGGTGAGTGATATGTATCCCAGTCTGCGCGGACGGGTTGCGCTCAAGTTTGTTGAACCGGCCGCCGCCGGGTTGTCTTCCTGTGATGTGGTGTTCTTTGCCACGCCTAACGGGATAGCCATGCGGGAGGCTCGTGCCTTGCTGGACGCTGGCGTGAAGGTGATTGATCTTGCCGCCGATTTTCGAATCAAGGATGTGGCGCTTTGGGAAAGGTGGTATGGCATGCAGCATGCCTGCCCGGACTTGATTGCCGAAGCCGTTTACGGATTGCCGGAACTCAATCGGGATAAAATCAAGGGCGCTAGGCTTGTTGCCAACCCAGGGTGTTATCCGACTGCAGCCCAACTTGGGTTTCTTCCGCTTGTCGAGGCGGGATTGGGAGATTTGACGCATCTCGTTGCTGATTGCAAATCAGGGGTGTCTGGGGCAGGAAGAAAAGCGGAAGTCCACACGCTGTTTAGTGAGGCGTCCGATAACTTTAAGGCCTATGCAGTCAGTGGGCATCGTCATTTGCCAGAAATTCGCCAAGGGTTGGAGATTATGGCCGGTAAGCCGGTCAATCTGACCTTTGTACCGCATCTTACCCCGTTGATTCGGGGGATTCACGCGACCCTGTATGTGCGCCTTGATGGCGAAGTGGACTTGCAGTCATTGTATGAAAAGCGCTTTGCCAACGAGTATTTTGTGGATGTGCTTCCTGCCGGAGCGCACCCTGAAACCCGTTCGGTACGCGGTAGCAATCTATGCCGGATTGCTGTCCATCGTCCGCAAGGGGGTAATGTGGTCGTCATATTGTCGGTTATCGACAATCTGACCAAGGGGGCAGCCGGTCAGGCGGTGCAAAATATGAACATTTTGTTTGGCTTTCCGGAAAATTTGGGATTACAGCAGATTCCTCTGCTACCATGATTTTTGCCAGAAAGCTCAAGCGCAAATTTAGTATTGCGTCGTCACCGTTGGCTGTGCGTCGCCAATTGGCGTGGTATTGGCGGATCCCCTTGGTTTTGCTGCTGATGATTGGCGGTTTGGGGTTGGCTTGGTGGACTTACGATGCCGGAATGCGCTTTGCCGGTTTTGAGCGTGGTGCGACATCGGACGAATTGCGGGAGCTGCGCGACAAAGTGAGTGTAATGGAGCGTGAAAATGTGTCAATGCGGTCCCAAGTGGCGCAAAACGAGCGCAGGATGCAGATTGAGCAGGCAACCCAGGCTGACCTAGCTCGTTCGGTGAAGGTGCTTGAAGACGAAAACGCTCATCTGAAGG
This sequence comes from Sulfuricella sp., assembly GCA_018336195.1. Lineage (GTDB taxonomy): Bacteria > Pseudomonadota > Gammaproteobacteria > Burkholderiales > Sulfuricellaceae > JAGXQV01. The sequence goes on from JAGXQV010000103.1 coordinate 18,652, forward strand.
AAGATATCGCTTTTTTTCGAAAGCTGATGTCAGCCGACAAAAATGATGGTGGCCTGAGCGTCTACCGTTTGAAAGTTGAAAACAACGTGCTGCCTGGGGAGTATCGTTACCAGTTGTTGCTTTTGCAAGGCGGACAAAGGGAAAGGGAATTTCAGGGTAAAGTCCAATTGCTGGTAAACTTGCAATTGGACGGCAAAAAGATGTTTTTGACATTGCCGTCAGCAAACGGAAAAGATGCTCAAACATATAACTTGAATTTCAAGTTTTACCAACGGCTGGAAGGAACGTTTCAGATCATGCCGCGAGCCCAGATCAAGAATATCCAGGTTCGAGTCTTTGAAAACGGCTCACAACAGCCAAAATTGATGCAGACAGTGAATATCTCCTAAGGGGTATTTGTTGGGGGGCTCATGTTTTTTAAGAATAAAGCCAGTAAGCCGCAAAATCGGATCGATTCTCTGATTGGCTCGGAAACGAGCATCGTCGGGGATTTGACTTTTGCGGGTGGATTGCGAATTGATGGTCGGGTTCGCGGCAACGTATTCGAAGCCGAAGGGCAGCCGAGTACTTTGGTGCTCAGCGAACAGGGGAGTATCGAAGGCGTGATCCGGGTATCCCACGTGGTGGTAAATGGGGCTGTTATCGGGCCGGTTCATGCAGGGGAATATGTGGAACTCCAAGGGAAGTCCAGAGTGACCGGAGATGTGTTCTATAAGACACTGGAAATGCACGTCGGTGCAATCGTCGAAGGGAAGCTGGTGCATCGTGACAATGGCGATGTTTGTGATGCGGGGCTGTCTGCGCTGCCAGCGGGGAGTAGTTGACTAAAAACGTTGGGGATTGCATAATTCCCATACCTTGTATTTGGAGATGAACATGAATGCTGTTACCGAAATGCCCTCCCCTCTGATTTTTACTGAGAGTGCTGCTGCAAAAGTTAAGGGGTTGATTGAGGAAGAAGGAATTCCGGGACTCAAGTTGCGGGTTTTCGTCACCGGGGGTGGTTGCTCCGGTTTTCAGTATGGGTTCACCTTCGACGAAAACACCAACGATGACGATACGGTGGTAGAAAAGAACGGCGTGACCTTGTTGATCGATTCCATGAGCTTCCAGTATCTGGTGGGCGCGGAAATCGACTACAAGGAAGACTTGCAAGGTTCCCAGTTTGTCATAAAAAATCCCAACGCCACCACGACGTGCGGCTGTGGATCATCTTTTTCCGCCTGATCGTGTTCTTCCAAAAACATCGGGGGCGTAAGCCCCCATGTTTTTTTAGGCCGGATAAATAGCGCCCAGGATTCGTGAACCTTTAGCCCCGGTGACATCAGGCAGGTTTCCGGCCTTTTTCACGAGCGTTTGCTGTGCCAACCATGCAAATGCGCATGCTTCCACGCAATCCGTGGGCAATCCCAGATCGTCGGTTAGTCGCCAGGCGGTATTTGGCAAGAGCGCCTTCAGGCGATTAGCCAGCGCCCCATTGCGAGCGCCGCCGCCGCACAGGTAGATTTCTTGTGCCCCGCGGCAGTAAGTGGCTATTGCGTCTGCAATTCCTCTGGCGGTCAATTCGACGAGTGTCGCTTGCACATCCTCGGGGCGGTGGTCGTGAGGTCGGAAGGTGTGTAGCCAGGCTAAATTGAACAAATCTCTTCCTGTGCTTTTAGGAGGGGGGGCGGAAAAATAAGGTTCTGCCAAAAGGCGTTCCAACAGTTCTGGGATCAATTTCCCCTTTTGTCCCCATTGCCCGTCATCGTCATAGAGCTTTCCCTCGATCGCGCCAATCCAGCTATCCAATAAAACATTTCCAGGCCCACAGTCGAATCCCTTGATGTTCCCACTGGTGGGTAAATCGGTTAAGTTGGAGATTCCTCCGATATTGACGATCACCCGATGGATCGACGGGTGGCGAAAAAGAGCTGCATGAAAGGCGGGTACCAGAGGGGCGCCTTGTCCGCCGGCAGCAATGTCTCGGGAACGGAAGTCTGCGACGACGGAAATGCTCGTTAATTCGGCTAGCAGCGCCGGATTTGAGAGCTGGATGGTATAACCGAACTCCGGGCGGTGGCGAACTGTCTGTCCGTGACAACCGATTGCCGCAGGCGCTATGGATGGAAATGGCTTGAGTAGCTGGTAAACGGCTTCGGCATAGCTTTGGGAAAGTTGGATCGCGGCTTGTGCCGAACGGTCCAATTCGTTATTGCCGGGAGTATTGAGCAGTAGCAGCGCGTTGCGAAGATTTGCCTTGAGTGGGTGATGAACGCTGTTGAGAAGTTCGATATTTTCACCCAGATCCACCAGGACGGCGTCAACGCCGTCCAGGCTGGTTCCGGACATGATTCCGATAAAGTACTGTGGCGTATGCTTATCCACAGCGCAGTATCATTTAGTCGAGGGCTGCGAGATTGGTATTGCGCAGCATATCCAGGCGCACTTGCAATTGCTTGGCTTGTTTGGTGAAGTCGGCCTTGAATTGCGTGGCGATGGGGAAGGCGGTGGGAAGTGCGATACTCAAGGGGTTGCGCTGAATGCCGGCGACTTTGAATTCATAGTGTAGGTGTGGCCCGGTTGCCAAGCCGGTCATGCCGACAAAACCGATGACCTCGCCTTGACCGATCTTGCTGCCTTTGTGCAGTCCTTTGGCAAAGCCACTCAAGTGACCGTAGACCGTGGAATACTGGCCTTGATGCTTGATCGATATCATGTTGCCGTAGCCGCCTTGTTTGCCGATAAACTCGACGGCTCCATCAGCGGTGGCCTTGACCCGAGTGCCGATGGGGGCGCCGTAATCGATTCCCTTGTGTGCGCGCCATTCCTGTAAGACGGGGTGAAAGCGTGCATTGGTGAAGCCGGAGGTGATGCGGGAAAATTCGAGTGGCGAGCGCAGAAATGCCTTGCGGAGATTCTTGCCGTCGGGGGTGTAGTAGCCGCCGTGCCCCTCGCGGTCCTGAAAATAGACGGCGCGATAGGCCTTGCCCTGATTGATGAACTCTGCTGCTAGCACCTTGCCTGTTTTGACCGGCTCGCCCTTGTGATAAAAAATTTCGTAGACCACCGTAAATCGGTCGCCTTTGCGCAAGTCCTGATGGAAGTCAATGTCCGAGGAGAAAACGTCAGCCAGTTGTACAGCGATGTTGTCTGGGATGTTCGCGGCATCAGTTGCGCCGAACAACGAGTTTCTGATCTCGCCGGATTTCATGAGAACTCGGGATTCCAGCGGAATTGCTTGGTCGTTTGCTCGAAAGGAGCCATTCTCCTTCTCGACCGCAAGCATGTTATCGCTGCTGCTTATATAGCGTAATGCCAACAGTTCGCCGTCGTCGGAGGTCTTGGCGCGCACCGTACGGCCAGGAATCAGTTGCCTTATGCCTTTAGAGTTTTTTGTGCTGCGTAGAAAGTTGGTTATTTCCTCATCGCCCACGTCGAGGCGCTCAAGCAGGGTGGCGATGGTATCGCCACGTTGAATTTTTTCTTCTCGCCAATAAGTCTCGCTGGGGGTGGTCTGTGCTTGGCTGGGGATGTTGAGATTCTCGATGATGGTTCGGACGGGGATGTTGTTCGTTTCTGTGTTTGGTGCAATGCCGAAGGCGGCCACTATGCCAAATAGAGGCAGGCTGGAAATTGCTACCAGCCAGCGTAGGCTGATTTTTCGTCCTTGAGCCGTATTGTTTTGCGCTAGAATCGCGGGTTTATTGTTCTGCATCGACGACCTTTAGAAGTGTTACCCAAGCGCGAAGGGTAGCAGAAATCGTAGTCCTGGTGAAGGCTAAGCTGGGAAATGTGAGAACATTCTTCAACAATAGGGAGAGGAAATAATGGTGCAAATTGGCGAATCATTGCAGGTAATCAAGCGCGGTTGCGACGAGTTGCTTGTCGAGCACGAATTGGTGACGAAGCTGAATTCTAGTCGGCCTTTGCGGATCAAGGCAGGGTTTGATCCGACAGCGCCGGACTTGCATTTGGGGCATACCGTATTGTTGAACAAAATGCGCCAACTGCAGGATCTCGGTCATCATGCCATGTTTCTCATTGGTGATTTTACAGGCATGATCGGCGACCCCACCGGGAAGAATACGACTCGTCCGCCGCTAACCCGCGAGCAAGTCGTGGAAAATGCCAAATCCTATACCGAACAAGTGTTCAAGATACTGAAGCCGGAACAAACCGAAGTGGTGTTCAATTCCGCTTGGATGGACAAGATGAATGCGGTTGACGTGATCAAGCTGGCCGCTACCCATACTGTTGCGCGAATGTTGGAGCGCGATGACTTCTCCAAGAGATATGGCAATAACCAGCCGATAGCGATACATGAATTCCTTTATCCTTTGGTACAGGGCTACGACTCGGTAGTGCTCAAGGCGGATTTGGAACTCGGTGGGACTGACCAGAAGTTCAATTTGCTGATGGGGCGTGAGTTGCAGAAGCATTTCGGGCAAGTCCCTCAGTGCATCTTAACCATGCCGTTGCTGGAGGGCTTGGATGGTGTGAATAAGATGTCCAAGTCGCTTGGGAATTATGTAGGTATCACCGAAAGCCCGGAACAGATATTCGGGAAATTGATGTCGGTGTCGGATGATTTGATGTGGAAATATCTGGTGCTGTTGTCGTTTCAGCCATCCAGCGTCATTGAGCGCTGGCGCGAAGAGGTAACCCAGGGCTTTAACCCGCGAGAAGTAAAAGTGCTGTTCGCGCAGGAAATCGTCGAACGATTCCATGGAAAAACTGCTGCTGCGCGTGCGTTAGAGGATTTCGAGGCGCGTTTCAAGCAAGGGGCGATGCCGGAAGCCATGCAGGAAGTGACTTTGCAGGGAGAGGGTGAAGGGTTAAATGTAGTGCAATTGCTGAAGCAGTCTGGGCTAACGGCGAGCACGTCGGAGGCGATGCGGATGATCGAGCAGGGCGGAGTAAAGCTGGACGGGCAAAAAGTTGAGTCGAAGGTATTGACGATTGGTTTGGGGGCGGTAGTGGTTGCGCAGGTTGGGAAGAGGAAGTTTGCAAGGGTAACGGTGTTGTGAGGTTTAGTGTAAAGGGCTACGGCCTTGATTGAAATGAAGAGTTCATAAAGGTTTAAAAATAGTTACACAAAACGGTTGACCGGGCGAGATTGGTCCGTATAATGCGCACCTTCTCGACGCACCGCAGCGAAACGCGGCGAAGAGGAAAAGAGGTGAAGCGAAATTAGAGCTTGACGCAGCAAAAAGGCTCTGTATAATGCGCACCTCGCTTCGAACGAAGCAACGTTCTTTAACAACTTACAGCCGATAAGTGTGGGCGCTTGTTACGAGTTGTCTTGGGTAAGCGAAAGCGGATTCAAGGCAGCGGGATTCT
>JAGXQV010000104.1 GCA_018336195.1 Sulfuricella sp.
CGGCGCGTCTCAACGCGCGAACAGCCACGCCACGCCGGTCGTTCCCTGGCCGTCGCGTAATGAAATATGCATAGGAATTTCACTCGGACTATTAGTGCCACAGCGAGCGTTTGTCTTGGTCGAGAGGCTGATTTAATTTCTAAATCAAACGTGCACTTTCAGCGGTATTTATTAAGCAAATTTCGAAAGGAAATATCATGACCATTACCAAAAAGATGTCGTTGCTGGTGCTCTCGGCCTTGCTAGGCATTGCGATGCTGGCTGGCGTGGCGATATTCCAGATGGGCAAGGTTTACGAATTCGCCAATTACGGCAACGTCAATACCGTGCCCAGTCTGGTGGTGATCAACAAGGCACTGGAAGAATTCGACCAGTTGAGGGTTCAGACCTACCGCCATATTCTCAAAGCCGATACAACAAAAATGGCTGACATCGAACTTAAGATCACTGAGTCTCGCGCTAGTGTCGAGAAGGCGTTTAAGGATTATGAACCATTGATCTCCGACGACAAGGACAAGAAGATGTTGTCCGACGACAGGGCCGCTTATCTTGAGTATTTGGGCGGTCTGGATCAACTGCTGACGCTGTCGCGTGAAAACAAAACCGAGCAGGTCCGTGAGTCGATGGCAAAGCAGGTGACAGTCTCCCAAAAACTGACCAATCTTCTCAATGATCACGTTCAATACAACATTGATCTTGGCAAGAAAGGTACTGAAAGCGCCTTTGCGGAAAAATCCAATTCCACTTGGCTCTTCATTGTCGTGGCCGTACTCACGCTGCTGGTGGTTTCCGTGGTTGCGTTTTTCGTCACCCGTAGCATTACCCGTCCGGTCAACGAAGTTGTCAATGCCGCACGGAAAATGGCTGCGGGCGATTACGCCTTCGAACTGAGGAGCGATGCCAAGGATGAGGTCGGCGAAGTGGTTCGTTCGGTGGGGGCCATCCAGCAGGCGGTGAAGAGCTTGCAACAGGAACTCCTGAGCTTGGTAGAAGCGTCGCGCCAGGGCCAGCTTTCCGAGCGTGGCAAGATTGATAAATTCCAGGGTGCCTACGCCGAAATCATTCGCGGCACCAATGCCATGCTCGATGCCATCCTGCTGCCAATCGGCGAAGGCAATCGCATTCTTAGCCAAGTCTCCGCCGGCAAGATCGACGAGTTGATCGCCCAAACCTACCAGGGCGATCATGAGAAGATGAAGCAGGCGGTGAATAATGTCGCCACCACCATTCAGGGGCTGCAGAAGGAACTGATGCGCTTGACCGAGGCCTCCAGACAAGGCCAGCTTTCCGAACGCGGCAAAGCCGAACAATTCCAGGGTGCCTACGCCGAAATCATTCGCGGCACCAATGCCATGCTCGACGCCATCCTGCTGCCGATCGGCGAGGGCAACCGGGTATTGCGGCTGATCAGCGGCGGCGACCTGCGGGAAAGCGTGAAAATCGAATGCCATGGTGACCATCAGAAAATGAAAGATGCCGTGAATGGGGTTCATGCTTGGCTGAGCGAACTGATCAACTACGTCACCCGCATCGCCAACGGCGATATGACCGCGACAATGGACAGGGCCTCCGACGACGATCAGATTCATGAGTGGCTAGTAATGATGAAAAGCAACATCAATGCCCTGCTCAAGGATGCGGGAATGCTTTCCGCATCCGCCATTGAGGGCAAGCTGGACGTACGTGCCGTCGCCACCCAGCATCAGGGTGGTTATCGCGAAATCATCGAAGGCGTGAATGCCACGCTGGACGCGGTGGTCGGCCCGGTCAACGAAGTCATGCGGGTCATGACCGCCATGGAAGCCGGCGACCTGACCAAAACCATCGACAAGGAATATCGCGGCCAGCTCAAGCAACTGTGCGACACCGTGAATCAGACCGCGGCCAAGCTTGCCGAAACCATGGAGGAAGTGAACAACACTTCCGATGCATTGGTCAGCGCCACCGGCCAGGTTTCCGCCACCGCTCAGTCGCTTTCCCAGGCGTCTTCCGAACAGGCCGCCAGCGTCGAGGAAACCTCCACGTCCATCGAGCAGATGTCGGCTTCGATCAATCAGAACACCGATAACGCCAAGGTGGCCGACACCATGTCCGCCGATGGCTCACGGAAGGCGGCCGATGGCGGTCAGGCTGTGACCGAAACGGTCGCGGCAATGAAACAGATCGCCAAGAAGATCGGCATCATCGACGACATTGCCTACCAGACCAATCTGCTCGCCTTGAACGCCGCGATTGAAGCAGCCCGTGCCGGCGAACACGGCAAGGGGTTTGCGGTCGTCGCCGCGGAAGTCCGCAAGCTTGCCGAACGCAGCCAGGTAGCGGCCCAGGAAATCGGTCAATTGGCCGGCAACAGCGTGGGGCTGGCTGAACGAGCCGGCAAACTGTTGGATGAAATCGTCCCGGCCACCAAGAAGACCGCGGACCTGGTGCAGGAAATCACCGCAGCCTCGCAGGAACAAGCGTCCGGCGTTGCGCAAGTGAACACCGCGATGAGCCAACTCAACCAGATCACCCAGCAGAACGCTTCGTCTTCCGAAGAGCTTGCCGCCACCGCCGAGGAAATGAGCGGTCAGGCCAGCAGCCTCCAGCAACTGATGGCGTTCTTCACCATCGCGAGTGGCCAGGGCAAGGGCCAGCAGGTGTCGGCTCGCCCGTCGGCGGCGAAGCCCAAGTCCGGCGCCAAGGCGCAGATCGCCCTGGTTTCGCCTCCCCCGCTGATGAAGATGGTCAATGAAGATGAGTTCGTCCGTTTCTAGGAGACTGCCATGCAAGCAACACAGACTCAATTGACGAAGCAACCGCCACGCGCTGTGGCAGCCATCCGGGACGCCATGCAGGACGCGGAGGAGCAGCAACAATACCTGACCTTCATGCTGGGCGAGGAGATGTTCGCCATCGGCATTCTGGCGATTCGGGAAATTATTGAATACGGCTATCTGACCGAGGTGCCGCTGACCCCGCCTTTCATTCGCGGCGTCCTCAACCTGCGAGGCGCGGTGGTGCCGGTCATCGACCTGGTGGTGCGCTTCGGCCGCGAGCCGCGGGAAAGTACCAAGCGCACCTGTATCGTCATCGTCGAAATCGAGTCGGACGACCGCGGCCAGGAAATGGGCGTGGTCGTCGATGCCGTCAACGAGGTGCTGGAAATCCCCCTCGGCGACATCGAGCCGCCCCCGGAATTCGGCGCCCGGATACGTAGCGACTTCATCAAGGGGATGGGCAAGATCAACGGCAAATTCGTCATCCTCCTCGATGTAAACCGGGTGCTGCTGCTGGATGAGATCGCCGTCGTCGCCGGCATGCGTAAGACGGAGGCTCCGGCGGCGGCTTGAGCCGCACGCGGTTGCCGGTGTCTGCCGAAGCTAAGAATAACGAGGTCTGTCATGGATATCGCCGCGCTCAGCGACAAGGAATTCAACCTGTTCCAGGGGCTGATCTACAAAATCGCGGGTATCAGTCTTTCTCCGGTCAAGAAACCGCTGGTCAGCGGCCGGTTGATGAAGCGCTTGCAGGAACGCCAGGTAAACACGTATAGCGATTATTTCAAGCTATTGAACAGCGGCCATGAAGCAGGCGAAATTCAGATGGCGGTTGATCTTCTGACCACCAACGAGACCTACTTTTTCCGGGAATCCCAGCATTTCGATTTTCTGCGCCAGCAACTGCTGAGGCAACGCAGGAAAAATTCGACGTTCCGGGTATGGAGCGCCGCCTGTTCCAGCGGACAGGAACCTTACACCATTGCCATGGTGCTTGCCGAGCATTTCGGCGACGGACCGTGGGAAGTGTTCGCTTCGGACATCAGTACGCGCGTACTGGAGCGGGCGAGGGGCGGACATTACCCACTGGAGCAGGCGGAGCATATTCCGAAATCTTACCTCGGCAAATACTGCCTCAAAGGAACCGGTTCGCAGGAGGGGACGTTCCTTGTGACTCGCAGTCTGCGCGCACGGGTGACCTTCATGCAGGTCAATCTCAACACCACCTTGCCCAAACTGGGGGATTTCGACGCGGTATTCCTGCGCAACGTGATGATCTACTTCAACGAGGATACCAAGCGCCAAGTGGTGCGCCGCATTATGTGGCAACTCAAGAGTGGCGGACATCTGCTCATCGGTCATTCGGAAAGCCTCAACGGTATCGTGGACGAGTTGAAGCCCCTGATGCCATCAGTTTATCTCAAGCCTTGAGCACACCATGCCAACATGCAACCTGACCAGCACCGTTCCACGCTTTACCGGGGGCAATTTAGCCGCATTATTTTATCGTGAGGCAAGATGGCGCGACAGGCGCCTTTCACCCTCGCTCCTTTCCAGCGCCTCCATGAAAAAACCTGCACAGATCATCGAGATTTTCCTGCAACCCGGGGACTTCTACTTTGGCGACCGCAATACCCATATCCGCACTTTGCTGGGATCGTGCATTTCCATTACCTTGTGGCACCCGCAATTGCTGATCGGCGGAATGTGCCATTTCATGGTTCCCAGCCGCGGCAAACAACCCGACACAGTCCCCTTGGACGGGCATTATGCCGACGAGGCGCTGGAACTGTTCCGCCGCGAAATTCGGGCGGCCGGAACCCTTTCCGCCGAATATGAAGTCAAGCTGTTCGGCGGGAGCAATATGTTCACCGACAGCGGAAGACACTTCTGCCCAAACAAGAATTGCTTGGACCCGTTCACCAATTCATGCCGGGATGTGTCGTGCCGCAACCAGCGCAGCGCTCGGCTATTGGTAGAGCGCCACGGTTTCACCGTCAAAGCGGAGCGGCTGGGAGGCACCAAGCCGCATAATGTGTTATTCGACCTGTGGAGCGGAAATGTCTGGATCAAGCGTCCCCCCAAGATATTGAAATGCCAAGAGTAGGGCTACTCACGATCGTTGGTTTTTTCCAATATGAAGGCGTGAAAAGCCCTGAGCTTAGCGGCACCAAGTAGATACGGCACACACTGAACTATTTCAGCCGCTAGCACTCATAAGCCGAGAGTGCTAAAATTTGCCTTGGGAGGTGAGAAATATGAGCAACGCTTTGATGTCCATGCCGTTTCCGTCCGCAGTTGGAAATATTGACAGCTATATCCAGGCTGTCAGGCGTATTCCCATGCTGAGCCAGGAGGAAGAAACTGCCCTGGGCCGCAAACTCAAGCAGGAAAACGATCTGGAAGCCGCGCGAATGCTGGTGCTGTCGCATTTGCGGCTGGTGGTCAGCATTTCCCGCAACTATCTGGGGTACGGGTTGCCACAGGCTGATCTGATCCAGGAAGGCAATATCGGCCTGATGAAGGCGGTCAAGCGGTTCGATCCGGAACGCGGCATCCGTCTGGTTTCCTTTGCAATTCATTGGATTCGCGCGGAAATTCATGAATTCATCCTGCGCAATTGGCGCATGGTCAAAATCGCCACCACCAAGGCGCAACGCAAACTGTTCTTTAATCTGCGCAGCATGAAGCAAAGCCTGGGTACGCTCGCACCGGACGATGTGGAGCGCATCGCCAGAGAGCTTAACGTCAAGCCGGAAGAGGTCGTGGAGATGGAAACCCGGCTGAGCGGGCAGGATATCGCGCTGGAGTCCGCTAACGACGACGACGACGACCATCCCGGGCCAATCGCCTATCTGGCTGCCCCTGACGCCGATCCATCGGAAAGTCTGTCATCAGCGCAACTCGATAATTTACGCGAAACCGGGCTGGCAGAAGCACTGGAGAAACTTGATCCGCGTAGTCGCAGAATCATCGAGGCGCGCTGGTTGCAGGATGACACTGACACATTGCACGACTTGGCTGCAGAGTACGGGGTATCCGCAGAACGCATCCGCCAGATCGAGCAGAAGGCGATGCAGAAGATCAAGGCCAGCATCGTCGCATACGCAGGCGTTTAAGGCTTTGCTACAAAGACAAAGGCCGGCATATGCCGGCCTTTGTCTTTCAGTTTTAAGGGGTTAGCCCAGCAAAACCGAAAAGAAACTCATGTAGGAAACCACAATCATCAAAATCACCATCGGCATTACGAACTTATCCATGCTTCACTCCTTAGAAAAATAGCTGTTAAATGCTTTAAGCCCCCAAATTCAACAGGGGAATTCTAATTCAATTCTTCTTTTCATTCAACCGATAACGAGGAATCATCGGGTCGTCATCGTCCATCAGGATACGTTGCGCCGGGCCTTCCATATCGTCGAACTGGCCGCTCTTGATAGCCCAGAAAATCCCCAGACCGGCGATCATCGCCATGACTACGGCACCGGACAACAAGTAAAACAGAATGGTGATCGACATTTGATTTTTCTCCTCACATCCGGAACGTTGCACTGTTCCGTCGTTTTTAAAGTCCGCTTCCTACCCGTCTTGGGGCCATTAACGCAGGCGTAGCGCGTTCAGCACCACCACCAGAGAACTCGCCGACATGCCGATGGCGGCCAGCCACGGCGGCACCAAGCCAGCCGCTGCAAACGGCAGGGCGAGCAAATTATACACAATCGCCCAAGTGAAATTCTGGCGCATGATAAGCATCGCCATACTGCCGGTTTCCAAGGCATGACGCACGTCCAGGAGGTTTTCCGAGAGCAGCACGATGTCACTGCTGGAGCGGGCCACCTGGGTACCGCCACCCATCGCGATCGAGACATCGGAACCAGCCAGAACCGGGGCGTCATTCACGCCGTCACCGACCATGGCGACGATATCACCGCGCCCTTGAAATTCGCGCAAGGCCGCCAGTTTGTCTTCCGGCTTCATGGCAGAGCGCCACGCCTCAATGCCGGCCTGTTTCGCGACATGCGCTACGGCGTCTTCGGTATCTCCGCTCAGAATCGTCACGCGGGTTCCGCGCTGATGCAGGCGCGCCACCATTTCGTGGGATTGGGAACGCAGACCGTCGGAAAGGATAAACAAGGCCAGCGCTTGCTCGCCATCGCTCAGCCATACCGGTGTGGCGCCAAGGGGCATGTCCTCCGGGCACTTTACATTGTAGGTGGTCGGAGAAAGCTGGTTGCTGCCCAAGGAGTAGATTTTACCGTCGATTTCACCTTGCACCCCTTTGCCGGGAACATTCTGGGCGTTCCTGACCAGCAGTAGGTGCTGCTTCGCCACTTGACCAAGAAAACTTTCCGCGAGGGGGTGCTCAGAGGCCAGTTCGAGGCTGGCTGCAATGTTCAGGCACTGCTCGGCGGAGACCTCGGAAAATGCCATGATTTTCTGAATGACCGGTTTGCCGAACGTCAGCGTGCCGGTTTTATCCACTACCACATGATTGACCTTGGAAAGAGTTTCCAGTGCATGGCCCCGCGTTAGAAGTATGCCGCGTTTCAGCAGGTGCGTGCCGGCCGCGGCAAACGCCGCCGGCGCCGCCAAGGATAGCGCGCAAGGGCAGGTGACAACCAGAACGGCGAGAACGATCTCGAAGGCACGAGACGGGTCAATCCACCACCACACCCCCGCAACCACGACGGCGAGCAGCAGGATGGTAAAAGTAAATTGGCTGGCCACCTTGTCCGCCAACTGGGCCAGTCGCGGCTTTTCCGCTACGGCGCGATCCAGCATACGCACGATTCCCGCCAACACGGTTTCCTCTCCCACACAGGAGACCCGCAAGATGAGGGGGCTTTCCAGGTTGATGCTGCCGGCAATAACCCGGTCGCCCAAGACCTTGCTGATCGGGCGACTTTCGCCGGTCAGCAGGGATTCGTCCACGGCACTTTCACCCTCCATCACCTCAGCGTCGGCGGCAATCGCTTCCCCGGGCTTGGCGAGGATCATGTCGCCCACGCTCAATTCGAGAACCGGGACGCTCTCGTGCCGCCCGTCGGTGATACGGGTGGCCATCGCCGGAGCCAGCTTAAGCAGGTTTTCGGCGGCTTCGACGGATTTTTCCTGGGCATTGCGTTCCAGAAACCGACTGCCCAGCAGGAACAGGGTGAACATCGAGATGGCGTCAAAATACACCACGCCACTGCCTTGCCACGTCGTCCAGACGCTGCCCGTGAAGGCAACCACGATGGCCAGGGTGACCGGCACATCCATGTTTACCCGGCGGGCCGCCAGCGCGTACCAAGCACTCCGGTAAAAGGGAACAGCCGCATAGACCAGTACCGGCAGGGCAAGTCCCATGCTGAAATAGCGCAGCATATCGGCGGTATTCTTTTCCATGCCGAACGCCGCCCCGGCATATAACGCCACGGCGATCATCATGACCTGTGCGGCGCACAGTCCGGCCACGGCGATTCGCCGCAAATCCTGGGCACGTTGCTTTTTGCGCAGGGTTTCCTGGCGTTCGGTATCGAAGGGATGGGCACTATAGCCCAGCAACTGGATTTCCTTGAGGATACGCGAAAGCTTGATTACCTGGTCGTCCCAGGTAATACGGGCGCGGTGGGAGGCATAGTTGACCTGGACTTTCAGCACGCCGTCCAGTTGGTGCAAATGGCGCTCGTTCAGCCAAATACAGGCAGCGCAGGTTATGCCTTCGAGTATCAGGGAGGCTTCCCGAATGTTTTCGCCTTGGGCGTGTACGAAACTTTTCTGGACGCTGGGATGGTCGTAGAGCGCCAGCTTCTGGAGCTCATCCGGCACCAGTTCCTGAGCTGCATCGGGTAGTGCGGTGCGGTGACGATAATAGTCCGTCAAGCCGTTTTCGACGATGGCCTGAGCAACCGCCTGACAACCGCGGCAACACATCTGGCGCGGGTGCCCTTCGATCTCAATCGGATAATGTGCAGTTACGGGTATGGGCAACCCGCAGTGAAAACAGCTTTTGTCGCTGACGTCCTCGCTCATTGTCGGTTACATCAACTGAACCAGAATTTCCCTTGCCGTTTCAAACTTGTCCGGACCGCGCTCAATTTGCAATATGGCCACCCACTGTCCCGGCGCATCGAATTGCACCTTACCCTGGTACTTACCCGCACCAAGTGGCGTTACCGGCAACTCCTGTTCGCTTTGGGTCGTGGCGGGGCGCTTGAGCGTCAACGACACGGTCGCGCCTTCGACGGGCTGCCCGGACTTGTCCAATATCTTTACGACCACGGCTTTCGACTCTCCTTGGCGCAGCCCGTCCAGCCCGTCAACTTCCACCTGCCAACCAAGTTGACGCATCCGCTCGGATTTCTTCATGTACTGGCTGATGGTCTTGGCCGCCTCCGCATCGTGCGGAACCTCACCGGAAAACGCGGTGTGAATGCGCGTCTGCTTTCCAGGCATCACCATCTGGGCGATCTCGGGCGGCAAGCCACGTACGGCAACGCTGAGGAACAACGCCATCAATACCGCCAGCGTGACAAAAAAACCAATGATCAAGGCAGGAATCCAATGTACCGGCGAACCAGTGGACTTCTTGGTGCCCCCTCCCAAGGTCAATACGGTGGCTGTCGCAACATAGACAGCGACGTGGATGGTCATGACATCGCCTCCCGGCCAACGATTCAGGCCATAAGCGACCATCCCGACCGTCGGGATCACCCCGCTGATGACACCGCGCCAGTAATTCGACACTCCCATCCATTTCAGGATGAAGTAGATCAACGCAATAACAACGGCACCACCAAACAGGGTAATAATCATCTTAGTCGTGTTGTACGTAGAATTTAACCTTCTTGACCAGCGCGGTATCGGGCTTGCTCACGGGCGTTACCGTGAATTCCACCTCTTCAGTCTTATGCGCCACCTCCGGCGTCAAACTAACGCTGGCCCAAACCATCATGCTTTTGCCCGGACGAATTTTAATCTCGCTGAATTCGCCAAAATCAACCGCATTTTCCGGCAAGCCGCGAGTCGAAATACGGAATGTCTGCTCTTCAATGGTTTTGTTGGTAATGTGAATTTGATAGCGATTGCGTATGCTGCCGTCGGACAACACGACGAACAATGGCTGCCGTACCGACTGTATCGACAACTGTACTTCGGTACGCGTCGCGAGGTTGTATATCAGGGCAAATATCATCACCAAAATTGCCAGCCCATACCCCACGGTGCGCACGCGCTTGAGGTCGATATGGACCTTGCCGGGTTTGGCACTCTCGATATTGATTTCCGAATCATAGCGCACCAAGCCCCGGGGGTAGCCGACGGAGTCCATGATCGTGTTGCACGCATCCACGCACAGGCCGCAGGATATGCACTGGTACTGCAATCCTTGGCGAATGTCGATTCCGGCGGGGCAAACCTGAACGCACATCCCGCAGTCGATACAATCACCGATACCCTGAGCGTGGCGTTCTTCATGAGTTTTTGAGCCAACCCGCGGAATCGCGCGCCCCTTGGCACCCTCGCCGCGCAGGAAATCGTAATACGGAGCCAGCGTTTCCGGCTCATACATAACCCCCTGAAAGCGGGAGTACGGGCACATGTAAATACAAACCTGCTCTCGCGCCAATGCGGCGGCGGCATAGGTCGTACCGGTAAGGATTAGGACGGTCAGGTATGCCACGGACGGCAGCGAACCGGCAAAAAAGCGCACGGTCAGTTCAGGTGCGTAGCCGTAGTACAAAATAAAGGTAAATGCAGTAATAAAAGAGAGCAGCAGCCAAAGCGCATGGGTAAGGCTGTACTTGAAGATCTTCTCGGCATTCCAGTTTTGTTTGTGGAGGCGGATACGTGCCGGACGCTCGCCTTGGATCAGGCTTTCAATATAGATGAAGGCGTCGGTCCACAAAGTTTGAAAACAGAAGTAGCCGCAAAAAGCCCGGCCAACCAGGCCGGTCACAAAAAAGAGCAATGCCGCAGCAATAAACAACAATAGCGACAGAGAAATCAAATCCTGCGGATAAAGAACCAAATCAAAAATGAAAAAGCGCCGCCCGACCATATCGAACAGAACAGCTTGATTTGCCACTTCGAAACGCGCCCAAGGTAGCCAGGGCAGCCCGAAGTAAACGCCGAAGGCGAGCAACAGGATGGCCGTTTTAAAGCGCCGGAATGCTCCCGATACGGAGCGGGTATAAATTGGAATACGTTTTTGAAATAGCGGTTCGCTGTCGTCCGAACTACTCGATGCGCTCACACTCTTGCTTGTCTCTTGCACTATCTGCTCCTATTCGCTGAAACGATCCAAAGGCAGCTTTATCGCCTTACCAGCTCACGCTGTAAATGACATTTGTCAGCCAGAAAGCCCAACCATCTGAATTTTCGCGAATTTTGCAACTCTTGAAAGAAAAGACCTCGCATTTCGGCGAGGTCTTTTCAAAGGTACACCTAACTACTTGGGCCGACTTATTTCTTGCCGCCGCCCAGAGTATCGTGAACGTAGGAAGTCAGCAACTTGATTTGCTGCGCGCTCAGACGATCCTTCATTGAAGGCATCACCCCCTTGTTCAGGCCGCTGGTGATTACCGCCTTGACTGCCGCAACCTTCTTGTCCGGCGTGCCTGCGGCCGGAACATTGGCCCACAGCCAGATCTTGTCGGTCAGGTTCGCCGCACCGATATCTGGATTGCCCTTGGCTTCCGCACCGTGGCAGCTAAAGCACACGCCCTTGCCATGGAACAACTCGTCGCCGGCCTTGGCCTTCTCGGCGTCGACCTGCTCACCCGAGAGACTCAGGACGTAATTTGCCAAGTTATCGATTTCACCGTCGTTCAGATCGGCACCGCCCTTGGGAGGCATTACGCCGTGACGACCGTTGGTGATGGTTTCCTGGATTTTTTCGTAGGTACCGCCATAAATCCAGTCGTCATCCGTCAGGTTGGGTGCGAAAGCCATCTTGCCAGCACCGCCACTTTGATGGCAAGGCGCGCAGTTATCCTTGAACAACGCACCACCAGCAGAGGAAACGAACCCGGCAGCTTCAGCGTCGGTCTTGATTTGTTCGAAAGACATGGCACCGATTTTGTCGAAGTACTTCTTCTGGGATTCACGGGCTTCCTGCATATCCTTCATCAGGAGAGCGCGGGTGCTCCAGTGGGTGGTCTTCTCAACGCCCTTGTCGTTCTTGTAGGTAATGGTTCCATTCCCTTCCAGGAACCCCTTGCCAACAGGCCAGGAAGGATAGAAATACCAGTACACCAACGAAAAGATGATGGTTAGGTAAAACGCCCACAACCACCACGCCGGCAGGGGGTTGTTGAACTCCTGCAGGTCATCGTCCCATACGTGACCAGTGGTATTTTGATTCATATTGTCATGACTCATGGTTATATTCCTCTGTGTCCAGATATCTTAATCTTCACGGAATGGCATGTTCTTGTAGGATTCCAAGCGCTCGCTACGTTTTCTGCTACCGAATGCGTACCACATGATTCCGCAAAAACAGATGAAGAAAATCGCCAGCGACAAAGGCTTGGTGTTCTCAAACTTGGTAAACCACAACAGCCATTCCATGTTTTCCCTTTCGTCTCAGATTGCGCTTAGCGGTATTGTACGAACTTGTCGCTATCGTACTTGCTGAAGTCAACCATCGTACCCAGCACTTGGAGGTAAGCCACCAGTGCATCCATTTCGGTCACGTCGTTGGGGTTGCCGTCGTAGTTACCGGCCAAAGCCTGTTCCTTCAGATTCTTTTCAGCATCAGGAATATGCAGCGACTTCGCGACTTCCGCGCCAAACACCTTGATGTTGGCATCCAGTTCGGCTTGGCTGGACGAATACGGCACACCGGTGATACGCAACGCACCCATGCGGTCTGCGACATCCGAGACATCCAGAGGACTCATCAACCACGGGTAGTTGGGCATGACGGATTCCGGCACCATGGAACGCGGAGCGAGAAGATGCTGAACCTGCCATTCGTTGGAGTACTTCTTACCGACGCGGGCCAGATCCGGACCGGTACGCTTGGAACCCCACTGGAAGGGGTGATCGTACTGGGACTCGGCAGCCAGCGAGTAATGACCATAACGCATTTGTTCGTCACGGAAAGGACGAATCATTTGCGAGTGGCACAGGAAGCAGCCTTCACGGATATACATATCGCGACCGCGAAGCTCCAACGGGGAGTACGGACGCACACCTTCAACTTTTTCCACCGTATCCTTGATGAAGAACAGCGGCACAATTTCCACCAAACCGCCGATACTGATTGCGAGCAACGTCAACACCAGCATCAGGCCAAGGTTTGTTTCGATTTGTTCATGTTTAATCATGATCTTTCCTCATTCTTTGGACGCTCCGCCCAGATTACGGGTGGAGCGTCGATCCTCAATCAATCCCCTGAATTAAGCCGCGTTGGCTGCCAAGTTGCCGGAAGCCGGCGCATTCTTGGCCTGGCCGATGGTCATGAACACGTTGTAAACCATGATGACCATACCTGTCAGGAAGAACACACCACCCAGCGCACGCATTGCAAAGTAGGGATGCATTGCGGCAACGGTTTCGGCGAAGGAATATTGCAGGTTGCCGAAATCGTCATAAGCACGCCACATCAGACCTTGCATGATGCCGGAGATCCACATCGCGGTGATGTACAGCAGCGTACCGATCGTGGCCAGCCAGAAATGCACGGTAATCAGCTTGGAGCTGTACATTGCCTTGACATCCCAGAGCTTGGGAACCAGATGGTAGAGCGAACCGAAGGTCAGCATAGCAACGAAGCCGAGGGCGCCGGAGTGCACGTGACCCACCGTCCAGTCGGTGTAGTGGGACAACGCGTTGACGTCCTTCAGGGACATCATCGGTCCTTCGAAGGTGGACATGCCATAAAACGACAGGGACACGATCAGGAAACGCAGGATCGGATCGGTGCGCAGCTTGTCCCAGGCACCGGACATGGTCATGATGCCGTTAATCATACCGCCCCAGGAAGGCATCAACAGCATGATCGAGAAGGTTGCACCCATGGTGGAAACCCAGTCAGGCAGTGCAGTCCAGTGAAGGTGATGAGGACCCGCCCACATGTACATGAAAATAAGCGCCCAGAAGTGGACGATGGACAGGCGGTAAGAGTAGATCGGGCGACCGGCTTGCTTCGGCACGAAGTAGTACATCATGCCCAAGAACGCTGCGGTCAGGAAGAAACCCACCGCATTATGGCCATACCACCATTGAATCATGGCATCCTGCGCGCCGGAGAAGACCGGATAGGACTTGGTCAGACTAACCGGAACCGCCAGGTTATTGAAGATGTGGAGCAGTGCCACGGCCAGAATGAAGGCCATGTAAAACCAGTTGGCCACATAGATGTGGGGTTCCTTGCGCTTGAACACCGTACCGATGAACACGATGGCATAGGTTACCCACACTACGGCGATCAGCAGATCAACCGGCCATTCCATCTCGGCGTATTCACGACCCTGAGAGTAGCCGAGTACGTCGCCGAGAGCCGCCAGCACGATAATCAGCTGCCAGCCCCAGAAAGTAAAGGCCGCCATGCCATCAGACAACAAACGAGCCTGACAGGTACGCTGAACAACGTAATAGGAGGTTGCAAACAACGCGCTACCGCCAAAGCCAAAAATCACCGCACCGGTATGCACCGGACGGATACGACCAAAGGTAATCCAAGGCAGATCCATATTGAGGGCCGGCCATGCCAGTTCGGATGCGATGAACACCCCTACCAGCATACCCACGGCACCCCAAATCAGGGCCATGATTGTAAATTTCCGAATAACATCGTAATTGTATTGTTCGGCACTCGCTACTCCAACCGACGCCATAATTTTCTCCTTGCTTTGTGAATATAAACTCGGTCTCCCAACAGGCTCATGCACCAGAACCACCGACACATCGCCACCTGCCTTCAGTCACCCCTTGCGAACCCAGGAAGCGGACCGTCTAGACTGCGACGACCTCACAACTGCCTACATTCGACTCGACGTAACTGCGCTAAAAGACACACCCGTGCCCCCAGCTTTTCACACCGGGCAAATATACCCCCAAACACCCAGCCGAACACTGATGCGCGTCAACTTTGATGCAAGTATTCGTACCTGATTGTCCGAATTAAGTTGACTAAGATACAAGGAAATAGCGACATAACTTCACCTTGTTTCAAATTTCAACCGCGGGCGATGCTTCTCAAGCGGATTAGATCGTTGATATAAACTTGGCGACGCTGGGTGGTAATCAACCCTTCGTCCTGAAAACGAGCGAGGACACGACATACGGTTTCTTCGGCGAGCCCGAGATAATTACCGATGTCGCTACGTGACATACTGAGATTGAACTGTATTGGGGAATAATGGCGCTTTTCAAAGCGGCGCGAAAGCCCCAACAAGTAAGTTGCAAGACGTTCTTCGGCGCTCTTCTTGCCGAGGAGCAGCATAAGCTCCTGATTCTGGCGGATTTCGCCGCTCATGATCTTGAGCATCTGGTACTGAATGGCCGGAATTCTTTCCACCAACTCTTGAAATTTCTCGATAGAGACTTCGCAAACGGAAGTGGTTTCCAGGGCACGCGCCTCACAGCTATAGATTTTGGAATCGATATCGTTGAGGCCGATCAATTCGCCAGCGATATGAAAGCCGGTGATCTGCACCCGCCCGTCGTCCGTAAAGATGTAGGATTTCACGGAACCGCTACGGATTGCATAGATGTATTCGAACGATTGGCCGATGCGGTACAGCACTTCGCCACGCTTGTAGACCTGTTTGCGCTTGACGATGCTGTCCAGCAGGGAGGTATCCGCCTGGTTCAACCCCATCGGCAGACATAGTTGATATACGCCGCAATCCTTGCAGGCTACCGGCGTACATCCCAACCCAGGGTTATCGGATACCAGCCTGATACGTTGAGAAATCATGAAACCTCACTCCCACATCGATCTTCGTTATCCAACTCAGGCATCGGGCATCTCCACCCCGGGCATGATTGCCGCGGGGAGATCGGTAATGCGGTATTTTCCGCTTTTTACCGCCTGAGCCAGCTTCTCCAAGGTCTGTTCATGCAGCAGGTGCACGATTTTCTCCTTGATGGGAAGCCACTTGGAATGCACGGGGCAAGCCGTCGCTTCGCTGCACACTTTCAAGCCCAACACGCAATTCTCCGTAAACCCGACACCTTCGATCAAGACCAGAATTTGCATCAAATCGGTCTTTCCTCCCCCCTCGCGCAGGCAGAAACCACCCTGCCGCCCCCGGAAGGAATACAACAGACTACCTTTGCACAAAATCTGCATGATTTTGGCGAGGTAAGCCGTCGGCACGCTCAAATGCTCGGCGATCTTGCGATTCAATATCGGCTCGCCGGCAGGCTGGGTAGCCACATAAATCAGCGCCTGGATGGCGTATTGGCTGGTTCTGGACAGGATCATGCGCTTTTACCTTGAAAAGTTGACCTCGATGTCCGATTTTACCGGCAAATATTGTTTCCGGGCAAATCCATCTTATGTGTCCCAAATCAATTTGTCCAGCCGAAGATGTAGTTCGGCGATGGTTTTCTCATCGGACTGGATGTATGGCAGATCCCCCAGCAATGGACAACCCAGCCGTCGTTCCAGAGCTTCCCGGTTTTCCACACCGAGCGGCATGTCCGGGTCGACACGGTTGGCCACCCAGCCAGCCAAATTCAGACCACGGGCGCGAATCGCCTCGGCGGTCAGCAAGGCAAGGTTCAGACAACCCAAACGCATCCCCACCACTAGGATCACCGGCAAGTTCAGCGCCACGGCCAGATCGGCGGTGTCCTGCCGCTCATTGAGCGGAACGCGGAATCCGCCCACTCCTTCAACGATTACCAAATCGGCCAGATTTTGCAACTTTCGGAAAGCGGACTCGATTTGCCCCAAGTCCATTTCCATACCGGCTTGCGCGGCAGCAATGTGCGGTGCGACCGGCGGCTCGAAGGCGTAGGGATTCACCCACTCACGGGGCGCGGCGACAGTCCCGGCCGCGACCAGGTTTTCCACATCCTCGCAGCACAGGCCATTTTCATGAGGCTCACAACCGGCAGCGACCGGCTTCATGCCGACCGCCGTCATGCCGCGAGCAGCAAAGGCACGCAGCAAGGCGCACGACACCAGGGTTTTGCCCACCCCAGTGTCGGTACCGGTGACGAAATAGGCGCGCTTCATCGGCGCGGCATGAAATGCACGACCCGTTCATCCGCGCTTGTGGGCTTTTCTCCGCGCCAAGCGTGGCCGTAAACCACCTCGTAGGTCGCCGGCAGCTTGCCGTTGCGCCGTTGGGTTTCGTAGATCGCCTGCAAGCGCCGCCACTCGCCTTTGCCCATCATGCCCTTGCGCCGCCCGGCGGTGGCATTGTGCGCACCGATGGCTTTCAGGTCGCGCATCAATTGCGCCAGATCGTCATAAGTCAGGGTAATCCGGTCCATGTCCATCACCGGCGCGGAAAATCC
Source organism: Sulfuricella sp. (assembly GCA_018336195.1). Classification (GTDB taxonomy): domain Bacteria; phylum Pseudomonadota; class Gammaproteobacteria; order Burkholderiales; family Sulfuricellaceae; genus JAGXQV01. The sequence goes on from JAGXQV010000104.1 coordinate 17,220, forward strand.
GGCATGCACCAAGGCATCGCCAATGTCGTGCATGTCGGTGAAACGGCTGACATGAGGATAGCCGTCCAGTTCGCCGAAAGCCTGGCGCAATTCCTTCAGCGTATCCGGACCGAAGGTGCTGAACATCAACAGGCCGTCCGGCGCGAGCACCCGGTGCATCCCGGCGAACAAGGCGGGCAGGTCGTTGCACCATTGCACGGCAAGGTTCGACCACAACATATCGATACAGCCCGCCCGCAAGGGCAAGGCTTCCAGGTCGCCACACAAGTAACTTTGACGGCCCCGCCCAGCCCACGGCAACCAGCGCCGCCAACCTTCCTTGCCGCGCGCGGTAGCCAACATGGCGGGGGCGAGGTCCAGCGCCACCACGTGCGCCTCGGGATAATGGCGGCGCAAGCCCTGCAAACCGTAACCGGTGCCGCAACCCGCGTCGAGAATGGTGTGCGGAACGAACTTGAGCAACGCCAAACGCTCCACCATCCGGTCGCACACCTCGCGCTGCAAAGCGGCCGCCGCGTCGTAACTCCGTGCGGCGCGGTCAAAGGCGCGGCGCACCTGGCGCTTGTCGAGTATCAGATTATCCATGCAAGGCTACCAGACTTTGGGTAAATTCTTCGGGGTGCGATAGGAAAGGCGCGTGCGCCGCGCCGTGAAATACCGTCAGACGCGCCGTCGGCAGCGTTTGCGCCAGCCATTCCCCGGCAGCGAGCGGCGTGAGCTGATCGCGGTCGCCATGCACGATCAAGGCCGGTTGCCGAATCTCAGCCACTCGGCTTCGTAAATCGGCATCCCGCAAAATCGCCAAGCCACCGCGCAACGCCGCAGCGGCTGGACGTCCGCGCTGAAACAGGTTGTCGCGCAAGGCCCGCAACACCGCTTTGGCAGTCTCGTCGCCGCGCGCCTGCAGTGCCAGGAAACGCTTCAGAGTCCCCTCGTAATCATTTTCCAGTTCCGCCGCGAAATTTTCCAGAACACCGCAATCCATCGCGCAAGCCCAGTCCTCGCGTTGCGCGAAGCACGGGGTGGTCGCCATCAACACCAGCCGGGCAATTTTTTGCGGATAGCGACGCGCCATTTCCAGCGCCACCATCCCGCCCAGCGACCAGCCGCACAGGATGGCGGATTCCGGCAAAACCGCCGCAATGGCTTCCGCCACGGCTTCCGAGGTGTACGGATCACAAGCCGGAGAACCGCCATGGCCGGGCAGGTCCACGGCATGTACGCGAAAATGCCCGTCCAGCGCGGGTTTCACGCCATCCCATATGCCGCCGTGCATTCCCCAGCCATGCAGCAGCACCAAGTTTTCGCCACTGCCGGAAACCGCCACGTGCAAGCTCATGCGCAGCCCTCCAGAACATTCAACGCTGCCGCCAGCGCCTCGACATCCGCGATTTCATGGGAAGCCGACAGCGAAATACGCAGGCGCGCCTCCCCCTTGGGCACGGTAGGCGGACGAATCGCCGGCACCCAGATGCCCTGGGCACGCAACGCATCGCTGACCGCCACGGTTTCCTGGTTGCCGCCGATTACCAGCGGCTGAATCGCCGTCGGAGAGTCCAGCAAGCGCCAGCTCTGCGGGTGCAGCCTCGCGCGCAACGTCGCGATCAACCCCCCGAGTCGGTCGCGCCGCCAACCTTCGTTGCCAATCAGGCGTAGGCTCGCCGACAGGGCGCAGGCCAGCGGCGGCGGCATGGCGGTAGTGAAGATATAAGTACGGGCGCGTTGCAGCAGGTATTCGACCAACGTCGCATCGCCCGCCACGAAGGCGCCGGCCACGCCGGCCGCCTTGCCCAGGGTTGCCATGTAAATGATGCGCGGCGAAGCGACGCCGAAATGCTCCAGCACCCCGCGCCCGCCCTGGCCCAACACCCCGAAGCCATGAGCATCGTCGAGCAGCAGCCAGGCATCGTAGCGTTCGCATAGCTCAAGCAATTGCGACACCGGCGCAACATCGCCATCCATGCTGAACACCGCATCGACCAGCACCAGCTTGCGCCGTGCCCGCGATGCGGCCAGGCGCTTTTCCAGCATCTCCAGGTCGAGATGGGGAAAACGGGTCAGTCTGGCGCGCGACAGCAACGCGGCATCGTTGAGCGAGGCGTGGTTGAGCTTGTCGGCAAAAATTTCGTCGTCGCGCCCGAGCAGGGCCGTGACGATGCCGAGATTGGCCATGTAGCCGGTGGAAAACAGCAGGGCACGCGGCAGGCCGACGAATTCCGCCAATTCCTCTTCGAGACGGTGGTGGGCGGCGCTATGGCCGCTTACCAGGTGCGACGCGCCGCCGCCCGCACCGTAGTGTGCGGCACCGTGCTGCATTGCCTCGACCAGCTCAGGGTGGTTGGCCAGTCCCAGATAATCGTTGCTGCAAAACGACAGGTATTCGCGACCATCGGCAACCACCCGCGCGCCCTGCGGGCCGTCGAGCACGCGGCGGCGGCGCTGCAGGCCATCCGCAGCAAGGCGCTCCAGTTCGTCGTTGAGGGAAGAAAACGTCATGGCTTAGGGTGCGCCCCGCGCACCCCGTGGATCAAGCCGCCATCGCCTGGATGCCGAGGCGCTGGAACAGCGCCTGGTCGTGGCTGGTCGAGGCATTGCCGGTGGTGAGGAGTTTTTCGCCGTAGAAAATCGAGTTGGCGCCAGCCAGGAAACACAGCGCCTGCAATTCGTCGCTCATTTCCTGGCGTCCGGCGGAGAGGCGCACCAAGCTGCCGGGCATGGCGATGCGCGCGCAGGCAATGGTGCGCACGAATTCCAGCGGGTCGAGTTCCGGCGTGCCTTCCAGCGGGGTGCCCTCGACCTGCACCAGCATGTTGATCGGCACCGATTCGGGAGGCGGCTCCAGGTTAGCCAACTGGACGATCAGCGCGGCACGGTGGGCGCGGGTTTCGCCCATCCCGACGATACCGCCGCTGCATATCTTCATGCCCACCTTGCGCACCCGCTCCAGGGTTTCGACGCGATCCTGGTAGGAATGGGTGGTGACGATTTCTTCGTAGAATTCCTCGGCGGTATCAAGGTTGTGGTTGTAGTAATCCAGCCCGGCTTCGCGCAACTGGTCGGCCTGGCCTTCCTTGAGCATCCCCAGGGTGACGCAGGTTTCCAGCCCCAACGCCTTGACCGCGCGGATCATGTCGAGCACCGGCAACAAGTCCTTCTGGTTCGGCCCGCGCCAGGCGGCGCCCATGCAGAAACGGGTGGCGCCCTGTTCCTTGGCGGCGGCGGCCTGGGCGACGACGCTATCCAGGTCGAGCAGTTTTTCCTTGGGGACTTCGGCGTGGTGATGCGCCGATTGCGAGCAATAGCCACAGTTCTCCGAACAGCCGCCGGTTTTGATCGACAACAGCGTGCTCACTTGCACGGCATTCGGATCGAAGCGTTCGCGGTGCACCTGTTGGGCGCGGAACAACAAATCGTTGAACGGCAGCGCAAAGAGCGCCTCGATTTCTTCGGTCGTCCAGCGCTTCAAAACCGGCTTGCCCGCATTCGCCAAATCATTCATACACTTCCACCTCGACTGTCATGTCCTGCCACTCTTTTTTGCTGGCGCGGTAAATATCGCGCAGCCCCAACGGCACCACCACCAGGCAGTTGACGATATACACCGTCAGCCACATGTTGAACGTTCCGCCCAGCATCGCCTTCATTTCGCCGGTGAAGTTGAGGATCACCACCAGCGAGCCGACCAGACCGTAGAAGCGGTAACCCGCCCAGCGGTTGAATTCGCGCACGTCGTGGTTGGGATGATGGGCGATACCGGCATAAGTAAAGATCGACCCGGCGATCCAGATCGGGATCAGCACCACCGACATCACCGCGATGATGCTGCCGATATTGAAAATCCGCGCGGCAAACTTGCATTGCCCGGCGGTAATCAGCTTTTCGACTTTTTTCATATTCATGCGACACCCCCTTATTGTTTGAAAGGGGGTAATTATCCCAGCAAATCAGTAGAATGGTGGCATCATCGAAGAATCGCCCGCACTTGTCAAATTCTCGCCACTCAATTATCGACGGTTGCGTAAAATTTGTGCAATCGTTGTTTTCCGAGGCCTGCCTGCTGTGCGGCGACCGGGCCACGCGCGGGCAACTGTGCGCTTCCTGCCACACCGCCCTGCCCTACCACGACCAGCCCGCCTGCCCGATCTGCGCACTGCCCACGGCAGGCGGCGAAACTTGCGGAAGCTGCCTGACCCACCCGCCGCGCTTCGACGAAACCCTGGCTGCTTTCACTTTCACCTTCCCCATAGACGCGGTCCTCCACGCCTACAAATACGCCGGCAACCTAGCGCTCATCGAATTTCTCGCCACCCCGTTGGTCGAACGCGCGCTATCCCGCCCGTTTCCCGATCTGCTCATCCCCATGCCGCTGCATCCCGCACGCCTCAAGCAACGCGGCTTCAACCAGGCCCTGGAAATCGCCCGCCTGTTCGCCCGGCGGCTCGACGTCCCGGTGCATCCGCACGCCTGCCGGCGCATTCGCGACACCCCGCCGCAAGCCACCCTGAAACACGATCAACGCAGCGCCAACCTGCGCGGCGCTTTCGCCTGCGACATCCCGCTCCACGGCAAGCACGTCGCGCTGATCGACGACGTGATGACCAGTGGCGCATCGCTGGGTGAACTCGCCAAAGCCGTGCGCAAACAAGGCGCGGCGCGGATCAGCGTATGGGTGGTGGCGCGCACCTTGCCGCATTAGAATGGTTCCCATGAAAATTCCCCATTTCTCCCGCCTCCCCAAACCGGCCCGCCTCGCTCTGTGGAGCGCCGCCGCCCTGCTCGCCCTCGCCCTCCTGGTGTCGTTCGGCGCGCCGCCGCTGGCGCGTAACCTGATCGAGCGGGGGGTGAGCGCCAAGCTCCAGCGCATCGCCACGGTTCGCGAAGTAGTGATCCATCCCCTGCAACTTTCCGTCAGCGTGCGCGGCCTCGAACTCCGGGAAGCCGACGGCAAAACTCCGGCGGCCGGCTTCGCGGAACTGTTCATCGACCTGGAAGCCGCGTCGCTGCTGCGCGGCAGCTTGATGGTGCAAGCCCTGCGCGTGGATCAACCCTATCTAAAGGTGATTCGTAGCGCCCCGCACCGCTACAACTTCAGCGACGTGATCGAAACCCTCCTCGCCAAGCAGGACGACTCCCCGCCACCGCATTTTTCGCTGAGCAATCTGCAACTGGAAAACGGGCGCATCGACTTCGACGACCAAGCCCTGCGCCAGCACCACGAAGTCAGCGACATCCGTCTCGCCTTGCCGTTTCTTTCCAATCTTCCCTCGGATAGCGCCATCCTGGTACACCCGGCTTTTTCGGCCAGGGTGAACGGTCATCCCGTGGCGCTGGGCGGCGAAACCCGGCCTTTCGCCGAAAAAGTCGAAGCGCACCTCAACCTCGAAGTAGCGGACCTCGACCTGCCCAAATTGCTGGCCTATTTGCCAACCAAGCCGCCGCTCAGCCTGACTCACGGCCAACTCGACAGCAAGCTGGCGCTCACCTTCACCCGCCCCCACGGCAAAGCGGCCAGCCTCGACCTCAAGGGTGATGTGGTCTTGAAAAACGCCGCCCTGGTGGACGCCTGGAGCACCCCGCTGGCTACCGCGGACAAGCTGAAACTCCGCGTCGATACGGCTTCTCCGCTGAGCGTGTCGCGCCGTGCCGCGGGGCGCCTCGAACTTGCCGGCCTCACCGTCAAGGATCGTCCCGCCGGCCCGCTGGAAATCGCCACCGCCAAGCTCGCCGGCAGCACCCGTTTCAGCTTCGAGATGGCCGGCGACACCCCTCAACTCAAGCTCGACGAACTCAGCCTCGCCCTCGATCAACTCGGCCTGCGCCTGCCCGGCGAAAGCAAGGCGTTTTTCACGGCGGAAACATTGACCCTTCGCGATGCCCGCCTCGATCTGGCCCAGCGCCAGGTGGAAATCGGCAGTCTCACCGGCAGCGCCGGCAAACTCGCGCTGCGCCGCCTCGCCGACGGCACCCTCGACCTCGCCAAGCTCGCCGCGCAGCGCCCCTCCGAAAACGACAAAGCCGCCCCACCGGGTGCGCCGTGGCGCGTTTCCCTCAAAAAGCTTGACCTCGACGGCTACGCCCTGCGTTTCGAGGAACGTCTTAAAGATCAGACGCTGGTTTTCAGCGGTGAACCGCTGTCGCTCAGCCTGGAAAACCTCTCCACCGATCCCGCCGCCAAGACGCAACTGGCCCTGCGCACCACCCTCAACGGCAAAGGCACCCTCGCCGCCACCGGCGAAATGGTTCCCGCCGCACGCCAAGCCAACCTCAAGCTGGGTCTTGCCAACCTCGACATTACCGCCTTCCAGCCCTATTTCGCCGAACGCCTCAACCTCACCTTGCGCCAAGGCACGCTGGCCGCCAAGGGCAGCCTCGCCGTCGCGCTGCCGCCCGACGGCGCCGCCCCGAAAATCGCCTTCAACGGCGAAGCCAATCTCAGCGGCCTGCACACCCTGGATGCCGGCGGAAGCAACGACCTGCTCAAATGGAAATCCCTGTATTTCGGCGGCATCCAGGCCGCTACTGCGCCGCCCGCCTTCGCCGTCGAGGAAATCGCCCTGAGCGATTTCTATAGCCGCCTCACCCTCAACCCGGACGGCACCTTCAACCTTCAGCAGCTCCTCCGCCCCGCCCCTGCCGCAACGCCAGCCGCCGCACCGGCACCGGCGACCGGCGCGCCGACCCCGATCAAAATCGGCAAGGTTACCCTGCAAGGCGGCACCATCCAGTTCAGCGACCGCTATATCAAGCCCAACTACTCCGCCCGCCTCACCGACATCGGCGGGCGCATCGCCGGACTCGCCAGCAATGCCCCCGCCCCCACCGAACTCGACCTGCGCGGCAAGCTCGACGGCGCTGCCCCCCTGCAAATCAACGGGCGCATCGACCCGCTCGGCAAGGAGTTGTTCGCCGACATCAAGGCCGCCGTGAAAGGCATCGACCTCACCCCCTTCAACCCCTACGCCGCTAAATACGCCGGCTACGCCATCGAAAAAGGCAAGCTCTCGCTCGACGTCTCCTACCACATCGAAAACCGCAAACTGGACGCCCAAAACAGCCTGTTCCTCGACCAACTCACCTTCGGCGAGCGCGTCGCCAGCCCCACCGCGACCCAATTGCCGGTGTTGCTGGCGGTAGCCCTCCTGAAAAACAGCAAGGGCGAAATCGACCTCCATCTGCCCATCGGCGGCTCTCTCGACGACCCGCAATTCAGCGTCGGCGAGGTGATCGGCAAGGTCATCGGCAACCTGATCTGGAAAACCGTCAGCGCCCCCTTCACCTTCCTCGCCTCGCTGTTCGGCGGCGACAGCGAAGCGCTGGGCTGGCTGGAATTCGAGGCAGGCCGCGCCACCATCCCCGCCGCCGGCGCGGACAAACTCCAGACCCTCGCCAAGGCGCTCGCGGCAAAGCCCGGCATCAACCTCGAAATCACCGGCCGCGCGGATCCCGCCACCGACCGGGAAGGCTTGAAACACGCGCGTCTCGAACGCAAGCTCAAAACCCTGAAAAACGCCGACCTCGCCCAACAAGGCAGCGCCGCCGCCAGCCTCGACGCCGTAGACATCACCGCAGAGGAGTACCCGGCGCTCCTCAAGCGCGTCTATTTGCAGGAAGACTTCCCCAAACCCCGCAACTTCGTGGGCATGACCAAAGACCTCCCTGCCCCGGAAATGGAAAAGCTTCTTTTCGCCAATAGCCCTACCAGCGACGACGACCTGCGCAACCTCGCCAACCGCCGCACCCGCGCCGCCCGCGACTGGCTCATCGAAAAAGGCGGAATTCCGGCGGAAAGGATCTTTCAACTGGCGCCGAAGCTGGCGACGGGAGACGAAAAAACGCGCGAAAAAGAGAAAAATCGCGGTAGTCGCGTAGATTTTTCCCTGACTAATTAGTCTGTTATGAACTACCTGTAATAAGCAACAGGAGCAATAGCGCATTGCACCATGCGGCAAAGAGAAGACGAGCTTGAATTGCGTCGCAACAACCAACATCGACGGACTGCCCCATAGGTACTCGTGAGCATCATGAGCGGCACCGTTTCGATTTTGACCTATGAATCACCCTCATAAGGATATATATGAAACTACATTCGCTCATCGTATCGTGCTTATTCGTCGCGGTGCTAACGCATGGGGCGGCATATGGACAAGAATCAAAACCACCAACCAACCTCAATCCTGTTCTGGAAGAACGTCTACGCAATGCACAAATAACGGAAAAACGGCTGAGCAATGGAGCAGTCATCACCGAAGTCAAATTCGCAGGAAGCCTACAGCCGAATTTTGATCTGGGGTGCATCTCAATCAGTGAAGTGACAAGTGACTTCAACCCGCCAGCCTTGATCTACGCAACGAAGAAATGCCTCCAACAAGGCGAATATTCAAAGGCTTGGGCATTGCTGGCGACAGGCACTGGCTTTGCCTACTATGACATTAAACGATTGGCAGATCGCTCTACCCAAGGAGCAAGAACAGTGCTTTTGATGAACGCATTTGCCGAACTTAAAGATGAGCAGCGAGAAAAGTCTCAGAAGATCAGCAAAGAGATTCAGAGAGACCCTGAGCAAGTAAAAGCGTATTGCGACGAACTAATAAGAATTGGACCACCGACATACGAGCCACAATGGGCAATTCTCCACGGCATCGGCGCCTATCAAGAGCCGCGGAACGGACACTATCTTACAAACGTCGATACCAAGGCACTTGGGGACGAAATTCTAAGAACTCGTTGTACGCCCCAGAAATCTTAGTCAAGCCGGGTGGGTTGGGGTATAGGGACGAACCCCAGCCTGCCTGGTAGCCGCAATAGGTTATCAGCACGATCTTTTCGTCCCAACACCAAACAAAGCAGCCCCTTCCCCTTTTTCCCGCCTTGAATCAAAGCTGCCTCCTCCAAAACCCAAAAGTATTTAACTCGAAACATTAAGTAAACACAATTACCCCATGAAAAATAAGGATAAAAAAATTACAAAAATTTTTCTAAAGATATACAAAATTTTGCCGTAAACAAGGATAAGGTGGCGGTTTGCCATTCAAAATGCATGTCCGGATCAATTGGGAGGCATCATGAATACCAACGCAATTTCAAGCAGTTACACCGGCGTTTTGGCTCAATCCAGCGTGACTGGCGTACAGCGCGTCAATTCGCGGGATAGCGACGGCGACAAGGATGGCGACAAGGGGCGCACCGGTCGTAGCGGTGGCGGGCAGGGGGTTCTGAATGCGGTCACGCAGACCTTGGGGCAATTGGGAATCAATGTCCCCGCGCAACCGGCCGGCAAGCCGGCAGCAACCCCGGCATCGGGCGCGAGCAGCACGCTGGGTCAGGCCTCCAGCACCAGCGACGCCAAGCAGGCGCTGCACACTTTCATGAACGATCTGTTCCAGGCCACCAAGCAATCGACTTCGTCGTCCACTGCCGAGCAGAACCCGAATAGTTCCGTCGCCACCACGCCGAGCAAGTCTTACGGCGGATTGGCGCCGAAACTGCAGGGATTGATGCAGCAACTGAACTCCGGCTCCAGCAGCGACGTCTTGAACAAATTGCAAGCGTCCTTCGACAACCTGGTCAAGACGCAGGGAAATGCTTCGAGTTCGAGTAGCACGACGGCTTCCAGCGCGACGCCGAAGTTGCAGGATTTCCTGCAGAAATTGAGCCAGAACTTGGCGGGCGGCGGGATCAGCCCGGTAGGTTCCCTGGTCAGCACGGTGGCATAAGGATAATAAATTCACTCTTGGGCTGCTTGGGATAGCCCGCACGGAAGGTGAGGAAAAAAATGGACATTTCGTTGAAAGGGGCTGGAATGCAGCCCAACCCTCCCGCCGCGAGCGGGGTAAAGACGCAACCCCAGCGGGGTAGCGCGGCGGATTCGGCTACGGCTTCGATTACGGCGCAGGCCAAATCGCAGAAGGAACAGCTAACCGAAGCGCAGCGGGATGATGCGGTCAAGCAGTTCAAGAAGACCGTGGAATCGCTGGCTTCGGCCAATTTGAACTTCTCCATCGACAAGGATACCGAGCGGATGGTCATCAAGGTGGTGGACAAGGCCACCGGCGATACGATCCGCCAAATTCCTTCCGAGGAAGTTCTCGCGCTGGACAAGGCGATCAGCCGCAACCAGGGCATGTTGCTTCACGACAAGGCCTGACAAAATGCGCGCGATCGTGTTTCTTCTCCTGCTGGTCGGACTTTTTGCCATGATGAAATTGCACAAGCCCGAGACGTCGACCCATCAAGCGCCGCTGAGCATTTCTAAGCTGGCCCGCTAGCGGGCCGGCGGCGCAATTGCCGGCTTCCCCAGCCCCCGCTTTGTTATAATCGGGGGCTATGCCTTATCCCTTTCTCCACGGCCTTAATCCCGAGCAGCGCGCCGCCGTCACGCTTCCCCACGAATCCGCACTGATCCTGGCCGGCGCCGGCAGCGGCAAGACGCGGGTGCTGACCACCCGTATCGCCTACCTGATCCAGAGCGGACAGGCGACACCCGGCGGCGTACTCGCCGTGACCTTCACCAACAAGGCCGCCAAGGAAATGCTGACGCGCCTCTCGGCGATGCTACCGATCAACACCCGCGGCATGTGGGTGGGCACTTTCCACGGCCTGTGCAACCGCCTGCTGCGCGCCCATCATCGCGAAGCCGCCTTGCCGGCGCTGTTCCAGATTTTGGATAGCGCCGACCAGCTTTCGGCGATCAAGCGCCTGCTGAAATCGCTCAACGTGGATGAGGAAAAATACGCGCCCAAGCAGGTGCAGCATTTCATCAACGCCTCCAAGGAAGAAGGGCTGCGGGCCGAACAGGTCGATGCCTACGACACCTACACGACCACGCTGCGCGAGGTGTTCGCGGAATACGACCGCCAGTGCCAGCGCGAGGGCGTGGTGGATTTCGCCGAATTGCTGCTGCGCAGCTACGAGTTGCTGAGCCGCGACACCAATCTGCGCGAGCATTACCAGAGCCGCTTCCGCCATATTCTCGTGGACGAATTCCAGGACACCAACCGTCTCCAGTACCGCTGGCTGAAACTCCTGGCCGGGCCGGCAACGGCGGTGTTCGCGGTGGGCGACGACGACCAGTCGATCTATGCCTTTCGCGGCGCGCACGTCGGCAACATGCACGAATTCGAGCGCGATTTTTCAGTGCAAAAAATCATCAAGCTGGAGCAGAACTACCGCTCCCACGGCAACATCCTCGACGCCGCCAACGCCCTGATCCACCACAACGCCGGGCGGCTCGGCAAGAACCTGTGGACTTCGGAAGGTGCCGGCGAGCAAATTCGCCTGTTCGAGGCGGCGACCGACCAGGAAGAAGCCGCTTTCATCGTCGACGAGGCCAAGGCGCTGCAACGCGAAGGCGTGTCGCTCGCCGACATCGCCATTCTCTACCGCTCCAACGCCCAGTCGCGGGTGCTGGAACATGCCCTGTTCAACGCCGCCATGCCTTATCGCGTCTACGGCGGATTACGCTTTTTCGAACGCCAGGAAATTAAACATGCGCTGGCTTACCTGCGCCTGATGGCGAGTTCCGACGACGATGGCGCCTTGCTGCGCGTCATCAATTTCCCGGCACGCGGCATCGGGGCGCGCAGTCTGGAACAGTTGCAGGACGCCGCCAAGACGCGCGGCGTGAATCTTTTCGAAGCCGCCTGCATGCGGGTGGTGGGCGGCAAGGCCGGCACGTCCATCGGCAATTTCGCGGCGCTGATCGAGATGCTGCGCGGCGAATGCGCGGATTTGCCGCTACCCGAACAAATCGAGCACATGCTCGACAAGAGCGGTCTGCTCCTCCATTACCAAGGCGAAAAAGAAGGCGCGGAACGGGTCGAGAACCTCAACGAACTGGTCAACGCCGCCGCCGGGTTCATCGCGGAAAACCAGGACGCCAGCCTCGCCGGCTTTCTGACCCACGCCGCCCTGGAGGCCGGCGAACATCAGGCCGAAGCGGGCATCCAGGCGATCCAGTTGATGACCGTGCACGCCGCCAAGGGGCTGGAATTCCACGCGGTATTTCTAAGCGGGCTGGAAGAAGGGCTGTTTCCCCACGAGAACAGCCGCAACGAGCGCGACGGTCTGGAGGAAGAACGCCGCCTGATGTACGTGGCGATCACTCGCGCGCGGCGGCGCCTGTACATTTCCTACGCGCAAAGCCGCATGTTGCACGGCCAGTTCCGCTACGGCCTGGTGTCGCGCTTTCTCGGCGAGATTCCCGGCGAATTGCTGAAAGCCATCAACACCAGCCGCAGCCATTCCCACGCCGCCTGGGGCGCACCTTCCCCAGCGCCGCAAGTCCGCGCCAGCGCCGTCACGGCCGGCGCAACGTGGCGCATCGGGCAGAACGTGGTGCATCCCAAATTCGGTGCGGGGGTGATCGTCAATTGCGAAGGCGGCGGTGACGACGCGCGCGTCGAGGTGAAATTCCGCGACCACGGCGCGAAGTGGCTGGCGCTGGAATACGCCCGTATGACCGCCGTGTGACGGCCAGCCTGCCTCAGGCAAACGGCGACGGCTCTTCGGTAGGCACCGCCGGCAGCGGCTGAATGAATATATCCTGGTAGCCGGTATAGATCGTAATCAGGATCACCGGCATCACCACCAGCATTCCCAGTCCAAAGGGAATCATGCCGATGAACATGAGGACAAAGGCGACCGCGCCGAACACCGTCATCGGCCACAGGTTGGCCAGGCACGCCTTGAAGGAGAGCAGCATCGCCTGCGGGGCGGGCATGTCGTGGAAAAACACCAGCACCGGGGCGAACCAGTAAGCCATCAGCAAAGGCGTCAGCAACATCAGCGCCACCAGCAGGGCCACAGTTATGCTGCCCATCGCGCCGACCGGCACGTCGGGCGGTTGCCCCCCCATCATCCCATTGAGCGCCACCGCGCCGAGCATGGTGCCGCCGCCCGCCAGCATGGTCAAGCCGGCGACGAGGACGCCACCAACCAGCATCAGCGCGCCGATGGTCAGAAGCTGACCAGTGTTGTGCATGAAGCCGGCGAACAGGTGGCGCACTTCCAGCTCCTGGCCTTTTTCCAGGTCGCGGCAGCCCATCATCAGACCGGCGATGAATATCGGCTGGAGCAGGTTGGGCACCACCAGGCCGAGCAGCGGGATCATGGTAATCCCCAGCAAAATCACGAAATACAGGACGAACAACACCATCCAGATCGGCGGATTTTTCTTGAAGATGGTGAAGGCATCGGCTATCCAGCGCCATCCCTGGCCGGCTTTGACACTGCGATATTCCATGATGATTCCTGTCCTTTTACGTGGTTAGTTGCGAGGGGTGGGCGACATGTTCCGCAAGAATGCGGCGGAAATGCCCAGGGTCTTTAGCATAGGTCATTTCACCCGGCCGCGGAAAGTAAAAATCGTGCAGGCGCGACAGCCAGAAGCGCAAGGCGGCAGCGCGCAGCACTCCCGGCCAGGCCTCGCGCTCGCCATCGGTGAAAGGCCGCTCGGCGGCGTAAGCGTCGAGAAATGCCGCCAAGCGTGGCGGGTCGAGCCGCCACTCGGGAGTAACACACCAGTCGTTGACGGCAACGGCCACATCGAACAACCAAGCGTCGTTGCACGCCGAATAGAAATCCACGATGCCACTCAAGCGGTCGTTTTCGAAAAGGGTGTTGTCGCGAAACAGGTCGGCGTGGATGACGCCCTGCGGTAGGCTTTCGTAACTTTGCGCCGCCTGCCAGGCCAGTTCCGCTTCCAGCAGCCGCGCTTCCGCAGCCGGCAGATGAGCCAGCAACCCGGCTCCGGTCGCTGCACGCCACGCCGCCCCGCGCGGGTTGTCGTGGCGCGCCGGATAAGCCGCGCCGGCGAGGTGCATCCGGGCCATCGTCGTGCCGACTTGGGCGCAGTGGTGCGGTGCCGGTTCCTCCAGCGAGGCACCGGGCAAACAGGTCGCCAGGCTGGCCGGTTTGCCGTTGAGTTGCCTGAGGTAACAGCCGTCGGCAACCAGCGGACGGGGACAGGGAATGCCGTGGGCAGCGAGGAAATCCAGCAGATCGAGGTAATACGGCAACTGCGCGGCGTCCAGCGTCTCGAAAAGCGTCAGGACATAGCGCCCGGAGCTACTGACCACGTAAAAATTGGTGTTTTCGATGCCGGTGGCGATCCCGGCGAAATCGCGCAGTGCGCCGACCCGGAAAGGCTCCAGCCAGGCGACGAGTTCAGCCTGGCTGACCGGGGTAAAAACCGACATGGGGAATTACGGGATGGAGAAGAGAAAAACCGTCACGCCTAGAAGTTGCCGATCACCCACAGCGGCACTCGCACACCGGAGTCCAGGCTTTCCTGGCGGGCGAACTGGCCGTCACCGCGATTGTCGATCAGGTAATAGGATTTACCGTGGGGCGGCGTGACCTTGAGCATGTAGAGTTTGCCGCCGATGCGGTATTCCTGCACGGTATCTTCGCCACGCTTGGTGATGGTAACTTGCGGCTCCAGCGGTTGGTCGAGGTCGACGCCGGCGGGCGGTGGCGGCACTTCCGGCAACGGCTGCAAATCCTTGGGCTTGTCGGCAAACGCCGGCAGGGCCAGGCAGAACAGGAAAACGGCAATTAGGCGGCGCATGATCGATCCTTGATTTTTTTGTGATGTTAAGGAAATTTTAGCACCTATTCGCCGATGCGGGCGCTGGCGTCGAGAATCGCCTGGCGGAAGGCGTCGTAGTCGCGCACCACGGGGAATTGCGGGAATTCGCGCACCACGTTTTCCGGAGGATGGAAGAGGATGCCGGCATGGGCTTCGCCGAGCATGGCGGTGTCGTTGTAGGAATCGCCGGCGGCGATCACCCGGAAATTGAGTTCCTTGAAAGCCTTCACCGCGGCACGCTTCTGGTCGGGCATACGCAGGTGGTAATTGACCAGCATCCCGTCGGCGTCGGCTTCCAGGCGGTGGCACAACAGCGTCGGCCAGCCCAGTTGGCGCATCAGCGGTTCGGCGAATTCGTAGAAGGTGTCGGAGAGGATCACCACCTGAAAACGTTCGCGCAGCCAGTCGATGAATTCGCGCGCGCCTTCCATCGGACCGAGGGAGGCGATGACTTCCTGGATGTCCGGCAAACCGAGCTTGTGCTCGGCCAGAATGTTCAGGCGGTACTTCATCAACTTGTCGTAATCCGGCTCGTCGCGGGTGGTACGGCGCAACTCGGGGATGCCGGTACGCTCCGCGAAAGCGATCCAAATCTCGGGGACCAACACGCCTTCTAGGTCAAGACAAACGATCTGCATGATTTCTATCCTCGCCTATCGCGAAGGATGGGCGCATCAAAGTATTAAAAGGCGGCATTTTACCATCATCCTGCCGCCCATTTCCGAAGAGTTACAAGCTGAGTTGAATCTCGCGCTCGGCAGCCGAGGGCTCGAAGGTGCGCCCTTCGTAGTAACGGAAAATCGCCTCGACCACCGCTTCCGGTTCGTTGATGACCTGAATCAGGTCGAGATCTTCGTAGGCGATCATGCCTTCCTTGGCCAGGGTATGCTTGAACCAGCCCAACAGGTCGCGCCAGAACGGCTCGTGCACCAGGATAATGGGAATCTTGCGGCTCTTGCCGGTCTGCACCAGGGTGAGCGCTTCCATCAACTCGTCGAGAGTGCCGAAACCACCGGGCATCACCACGTAGGCGGTGGCGAACTTGACGAACATCACCTTGCGCGCGAAGAAATGGCGGAAGGTCTGGCTGATGTCCTGATAGGGATTGGTGTGCTGCTCGTGGGGCAATTGGATGTTCAGGCCGACGCTCGGCGAAGAGCCGAAATACGCGCCCTTGTTGGCCGCTTCCATGATGCCCGGCCCACCGCCGGAAATCACCGAAAATCCCGCGTCGGAGAGACGCCGCGCGATTTCCTCGGTAAGCATGTAATAGGCGTGATCGTGCGGCGTGCGGGCGCTGCCGAAGATGCTCACCGCCGGACGGATGGCCGAGAGGCGCTCTGTCGATTCGACGAATTCTGCCATAATCTCGAACACCCGCCACGATTCGCGGGCGGAATAGGATTGGGCGAGGACGTCCTGGTCGACGATCTTGGGAAGTTTTTCGGAAGTGCTCATTGGAAACCCATATGAAAACGTTGTTGTTGGTGGACGGTTCTTCTTACTTGTATCGCGCCTTTCATGCGCTCCCCGATTTGCGCAGCCGCGACAACGAACCGACCGGCGCTATTTACGGCGTGCTCAACATGCTGAAGCGCCTGCGCAAGGATTATAGCGCCGATTATCTGGCCTGTGTCTTCGATGCCAAGGGCAAGACCTTCCGCGACGACTGGTATCCCGAATACAAGGCCAACCGCCCGCCCATGCCCGACGACCTGGTGCGCCAGATCGCGCCCCTTCATGAGGCGGTCCGCGCCATGGGCTGGCCGCTCATCATGGAAGAAGGCGTGGAGGCCGACGACGTGATCGGCGCATTGGCGAAACTGGCCGAGGCGCAGGGCGTCCGCACCGTGATTTCGACCGGCGACAAGGACATCGCGCAACTGGTCAACCCGCACGTCACCCTGATCAACACCATGAGCAACGAAACCCTCGACGAGCCGGGGGTGCTGGCGAAATTCGGGGTGCCCGCCGCGCGTATCGTCGATTACCTGACGCTGATCGGCGACAGCGTGGATAACGTGCCGGGCGTGACCAAGGTCGGCCCCAAGACGGCGGTGAAATGGCTGACGCAGTATGAAACCCTCGACAACCTGGTGGAACACGCCGGAGAAATCGGCGGCGTAGTCGGCGACAACCTGCGCGCCGCCCTGGATTGGCTGCCCCAGGCGCGGCGCCTGCTCACCATCAAATGCGATGTCGAACTGAAGGAAAAGCTCACCGAACTCACCCCGCAAGCACTGGATACCCCCAAGCTTATCGAGTTGTTCGAGCGTTTCGATTTCAAGACTTGGCTGCGCGAAATGCGCGACACCGCCATCAAGGCCGATACGCCCGCCCCGGCGGCGCAACAGTCGGGCCTGTTCGAAGAAGCGGAACGGGAATACGAAACCATCCTCACCACCGAACAACTGGATGGCTGGCTGGGCACCATCACCCAAGCCGAACTCACCAGCATCGACACCGAAACCACCGGCCTCGACCCGCTCACCTCGCGCCTGGTCGGGATTTCGCTGGCGGTCGCCCCGCACCGCGCCGCCTACCTGCCGCTCAACCACCGCTATGCTGGCGCACCCGACCAACTCGACGAAGAATCCGTGTTGGCGCGTCTCAAGCCCTGGCTGGAAAGCCCGACGCAGCGCAAGCTCGGGCAAAACCTCAAATATGACCGCCACATCTTCGCCAACCACGGCATCCGCATGGCCGGCGTGGAACACGACACCCTCCTGCAATCCTACGTGCTGGAAAGCCACAAGCCGCACGACATGGACAACCTGGCGGAACGCCACCTCGGGGTGAAGACCATTGCCTATGCCGAGGTATGCGGCAAGGGCGCCAAACAGATCGGCTTCGACCAGGTCGATCTCGACACCGCCACCCGCTACGCCGCCGAAGACGCCGACATCACCCTGCAACTCCACCAGACCCTGTATCCGCAGGTGCAAAAAGACGCGCAACTTGACGACGTGTATCGCCGCATCGAAATGCCGCTGGTCGAGGTGTTGTTCGACATGGAGCGCCACGGCGTGCTGCTCGACTGCACCCTGCTCGGCAAGCAAAGCCAGGAACTCGGTGAAAAAATGCTGCACCTCGAACAAAAGGCCTTCGAGTTGGCCGAGCAGCCTTTCAACCTCAATTCACCCAAGCAAATCCAGGAAATCCTCTTCGACAAACTGGGTCTGCCGGTGAAAAAGAAAACCCCGAGCGGTGTGCCATCCACCGACGAAGAGGTGTTGCAGGAACTGGCTCTGGATTATCCATTACCCAAGCTGCTGCTGGAATATCGCGGCCTGACCAAGCTCAAATCGACCTACACCGACAAGCTACCCAAAATGGTCAACCCCGCCACCGGGCGGGTGCATACCAGCTACAACCAAGCCGTCGCGGTGACCGGACGATTGGCGAGTTCCGAGCCGAATTTACAGAACATCCCGGTGCGCACCCAGGAAGGGCGGCGTATCCGCGAAGCCTTCATCGCCCCGCCCGGCTGTTCGATCATCGCCGCCGACTATTCGCAGATCGAACTGCGCATCATGGCCCATTTGTCGCGCGACGCCAGCCTGCTCAACGCCTTCGCCGCCGGGCAGGACATCCACCGCGCCACCGCCGCCGAAGTCTTCGCCATCCCCCCGCAAGAGGTGGACAGCGAGCAGCGCCGCTACGCCAAGGTCATCAATTTCGGCCTGATCTACGGCATGTCGGCGTTCGGCCTGGCCGGGCAACTGGGCATCGAGCGCGGCGCGGCGCAAGCCTACATGGACCGCTACTTCGCCCGTTATCCGGGCGTCGCCGATTACATGAAACGCACCCGCGACCTCGCCAAGCGCCAGGGCTTTGTCGAAACCGTCTTCGGCCGGCGCCTGTGGCTGCCTGAAATCAACGCCGCCAACCCGATGCGCCGCCAGGGTGCCGAGCGCGCCGCCATCAACGCCCCGATGCAAGGCACCGCCGCCGACCTCATCAAGCTCGCCATGATCGCCGTACAAGGCTGGTTAAACGCAAAGAACCTGAAAACCCGCCTCATCATGCAAGTCCACGACGAACTGGTGCTGGAAGTCCCGGACGATGAACTGCTGATGGTCAAAACCGAACTGCCAGGCCTGATGTGCAACGTCGCCGAACTCGCGGTGCCGCTGGTGGTGGACGTGGGAGTGGGGCCGAACTGGGAACGGGCGCATTGAAATTGGAAATGTTGGGCAGCTCGATGAAGCCGCGCAGCCTATACGACCAGCCGCCCGACCAGTTCTGACATGTTCGAGTAGGTGATGAAGGCCTCATGCGTGGCGCGAGTGATGGCAACGTAGGTCAGGCGCACATCGTCCTCTATGTCTTCCGCCTTCTTCAATTCGCCCAGCCCGCCTATCGCGACGCAAGGGAACTCCAGCCCCTTGGCGTTGTGCATGGAGAGGAAACGCACCGCGTCCCGTTCCGTCTGGACGCGGTTACCATGCGCCTTCGCAACGTCCACCGGTACGCCTTGCTTCGCCAGGATTTTCTCGAAGCGTTCGCCGATGTAATGCCGGGGATACAGCACCGCCATCTGCCCCCACAGGTAACCGGCGGCTTTGCGCCCAAGCAGCCATTCCGCGATGGCATGTCCTTCGCCGTCGTAACTCACGCACTGGCGCACCACGGGCTCCACGCCCTGCCGCCCCGCGTCTTCCGGCATCAGGATGGCATCCTCGTCGCCCGCACATACGCCCGGCGCGCCGATCACGTCGGCGACGAACTTGCGGGCGAAACGCAATATTTGCGCGGTGTTGCGGTAATTCATCTTGAGCACGGTGGTGCGACCGGCAGCCTCGATGCCCAACTGTTTCCACACCGGGCGCTTGCGTCCTTTATAGATTGCCTGCGCATCGTCGTAAACGATCATCAGCGCTTTGGTGTCTGGGTTGACCATTTTTGCCGCCAGTGCCAGCCATTGCGGCTCGAAGTCGTGCGCCTCGTCGATCAGCACCGCATCGTATTGCCCGCCCGGAATCAGCCCGCGCTCCGAAGCGTCGAGCACGGCTTGCACACTGGCGGCATATCGGTCGCTGCTGTCAGGAAAGTCCTTTTGATTTGGAATCGGGAGGCCATAATCGCGCAGCATTCTGAAGCACCAGGAATGAAAGGTGGAGACGATCACCTTGTCCTCCACGCCACGATCCTGCATCGCATTTTCCAAGCGACCGGAGATGCCGTTCGCGTAGCTCAATAGCAGCACGGGACGAGCCGCCGCACGCGCAATCTGCTCGGCACGGAATGCCAGGATCAGCGTCTTGCCCGAACCCGCCACGCCGCGCACGATGCGGTGTCCCTCGCCCATGCTGCGCGCCAGCAGTTCCTGTTGCATGTCCATCACCGTCAACATCCGGTCATCCGCGGGCGAAGTTTCATCCGTCGGCTCGTCAAAGGGCAGGGCAATCTGGGTGACGCGAATCTCCGGGAACAGCCGTGCGCGCACCCGGTCGATCTGCGGCAACGACAAAGCAGGCCCAATGCGCGGAGAAACCATGCGCCAGACTCGTTCGCGGAAGGCATCTGGATCGACGTTCTCCGACATTTCGTCGCGGAAGATGCAGCGCTCGGGCGGAAACACCTCATGCAAATCGGTCTGTTCGAATTGCTTGCGCGTGATGTTGGTGAAGGCCACGCCGTGGCCAAAGGAAAATACCGGTTTGCCCTTGAAGCTTCCGCTTTCATTGACCAGCAGCGGTTCGCGCTTCAGTGTATCCATCACGTGGAACATATAATTGCGCACCTGCTCGAATGGACTCTCCACCGATACCGTGCCTTGCGGGGTCAGCAATTCGACATGCTTACTGGTCGCGCCGACTATCGTATCTCGATGCCAGTCCTTAACCTCCAGCACCACGATACCCTGATGCGGATGCAGTACCACGAAATCAGGATGCCTGCCGAACGGCCCGACCGGAATGTTGTGCCACACCCAGGCATTGTCTTCGAGAAAATCCTTCAGTCGTTCGGCAAGTCGCAATTCCCCGCGCGCATCGAAGCGCGCGGAACCGAGGGAGGGGATGAGGGTGGCCATGTGGGCGAATCTGATCTGGTTTGACTAGAGGCGATACCGATCATCTACCGACCAGATTGGCATTGTCCCAATAAACTCGGAACTTAAGCCAGAAGTTTTTTGTGCTTCTTCATGCGCTATGGCAGCAGAAGTGTATATCAGCGCACTTCTAACTAACTTTAACAATTTGATTGTTTGCTCGATAAGCTCGGCTTCACTCACTGGAAAGCTTAAGTCTTGGCCATTTCGATCACGATCGCCTGCTGCGTTGTACAGTAGATCATCATGTACTCGCAAGTATTTGTGGGCTATATGATTCCGAATGTCGTGCAGCACTTTCGCATCGGGGTCAACAGCACGATCAGATTTTGACTGATAGTAAAAATCACGACTTAATGAAAATAAACCTCTTAGAGGCCAGTTATTTGACGTTGCAAATTGTGATCTTATCTTTAGATTTGGCCTCATTTCTGAAAACCAGATTGAGTTAAAATTTATTGAGCGAACTGGCATAGCAAGCTTCCAATATTCGTTAACAAGGTAGGCAACTTTATCCAAAATTGCATGTGCTGAAAGAAATGCCATTTTTAGCCGCTCAATCCAAAGTCGATAGCACCTGTAATCAAGGGCGTCATAAAGGATTACCCCCTTGTCCGCAAAATGTAGCGGAGAGTGTTGCTCATTGATTGCCTCGAAAATCATGTATCGAACCGAAACATATTCTTGTTTCAATTGGTTGAAGATTGCATAAGGTGTAGGAAGCAACTCCTTTTCTTGAGTAGATAGAGTGATTGGTGGCAAAGTTAACTCGTCGTTAAGGCTAACGTAGTCCTGCGACAGATCATTCGCGAAATTTAATACCAAGCGCTGACGAACACACCATTTACGATAATTTTTCTCGGCTTTCGATCTGCCTGCTCTGTAGGCAGGAGATGGGGGGGATATTTCGAGCCAATTAGCCAAGCTATCTAGATGCTTGAGCCATCCTTCCATATGCTGTTTTGCGTGATCTTCTACGCCAACAGAAACTGCCTGAAAAAACAGCTCTCTACTTTTCTTGAGAAATAATATTTGAGTTGTTTTATTCTCAATGTATTTCGCATACCAGAATATTGCTAACGCCTTATTACCAATAGCCATAGAGAACTGTGGCAGTTCTGAGGCTGCTTGATCCCAAAGCTCTATTGCCTCGACAAATCGTCCAACATGGTTGAATGCATTGGCCAGATTAGTTGTTATGCGAGGCTTCAGGTCAGTACGTATTTCAGAGAGTGATAGGCTAGCTATCGGCTTTAACGCCGATCTAAGGTGGTACATTTCACTTTCTAATGTTGGTTGGAACCATGCCCAGTCGTTATGTTCTTTCTTTGCTTGCCGAATTCCTGCGTTTGCATTAGCCGCATAAAAATCAAGTGAGGCCTGAGCTATGGGAGATAATTCAGATCGGTTAATTCTGTCAATTTCTTCAAGTGCTAATGTCAGAGCAGCAACATCGTTTCTATTGCTGGCGTTGTCAATTTGAAGTGCAAGCTTGCTTAAAAGATCATCCATGGTTTACGCGAATAGAATTAAACGAAACAGGTGCGCGGGGTCAAGCTTGCATTAACGCATCAAGGTTGACGTTCATCCCTCTGTCTTGATGAATTCCAGCGCCTCGACGGCGCTGACGATGCGAATGTTTTTGTATTGTCCGCCGAGGCTATGCAAATGCTTATCGCCGGATACGATCAAGTCTGCTTGTGCTGCCACGGCGCAGGCGATGACATGGTCATCATCGGGATCGTCTGCGATCACTCGCGGAATATTGTCCGGTGCAACCATGTGCGCCATGCGGCGCAATTCGCTGACGATGCTCAATGGTGTCAACCCGGCTTGAGCCAGGCGCGCGGCGAATTTTTCGCGCGTAAGCACATCGAGCAATTCCGCCAGAAGTACGGTACTACTGCATATCTCGAATGTTTGTGTTCTTGCGCCATCAAGCAGGCAGCGCGGCGGGCCGTTTGCCGAGATTACGCCGGAGACCAGCGTGTTGGTGTCGAGCACAATCCGCACGATCAGGTGCGCTGTGTTGCGCGTTCCCGGCGTACCGCCTGAATCTCGGCGTTGATTTCATCATCGGAAAGCGCAGGCAGGTTCAATGCGTCAAGTTTGGCGAGTGATGCGCCCAGCCTTGCTCCGGCGGCGCTGCGCATTTCCCGCGCTGCCAGAAACTCCACGAAATCCTCCACTTCTGCCAGCCGTTGCGGCGGCAGTTCTTGCAGCTTTTGAATCAGTGTTGGGGCTATTGCGTTCATCCTGGTCTCCTCAAGCTTTCTGGCGCGTTCATCATAGCAATATTCATGGTCGAGTTAGTAATCTGGGGCAGATCACGGTTTCACGCCGCCAGCTTCAACTCAACCTTCTTTCCCGCCCGCGTAGCCAGTGTGATGAGCATGTCCAGGCTAAACTTTTCGAACTTGCCGCGTATCAGGTCGGAGACGCGGGATTGTGAGACGCCGAGTATTTTCGCGGCTTCTGCCTGTGTCCATCCCATGTCGCCGATTTTGAGGCGCAGTTCACCCATGAGTTGGGAGCGCATGGCGAGGATGGTCGCTTCTTCCGCTGAGAAACCTAGATCGAGAAATACGTTTCCGCAGGATTCGGTGATTTTGAATTTCTCTTTTTTCATTTCGCACTCTCCTTGAGTTGCCGGTAGCGCATGGCTGCCAGTTCGATGCCATCCTTGCGTGTTTGCCGCGTTTTCTTCTGGAAGGCATGCAGCACATAAACTGCATCGGCAAATTTCGCCACGTAAATCACGCGTCACTCGCCTAATACATGGACGCGTATTTCATACGCACCAGCGCCCACAATCCGCATGAGCTTCCAGTCCGACGGCATTAAACCCAGCTGGACTTGCCAGAGCTAGTTTCCCGCCAGCCCTTTGGCTTCCTTTGGAAAGGCGGCCAGGTCGTCTTCGCTGGAATCGATGAACTTGAGCGGTTTCATATTGGAAATATATAAGTATTTATATTAAGCGGCAAGCGGTCAATTCCCGGAAAATCAACGGGTCGGACTCGATGGATTCCCCATCAAAATCCCACATAAAACACCGTAACCTACGCACAAAGCGCCACCATCACCCCAATCGCTCTTGGATTATGCCGACTATTCCGCCGCTTGCCATCCTGATACTTTTAACAGCTATCGGGAATTCAAAAGGTGTGATAAGCACGCAAGGCCGGAGTCGCTTTACTCTGACGAATCTTCCCTCGTGCCGTCGGCATTACGCCGCTTCCGGCACCTGCGTTTCCATGCGCAGGGCGGCGGCTGTCGCCATGTTTGGTGACGCTAAGGTGAAGCTGTCCGGCCTGATGTGCAACGGCGCCGAACTCGCGGTGCCGCTGGTGGTGGACGTGGAAGTGGGGCAGAATTGGGAACGGGCGCATGAAATATGCACCTGAGAAAACTCAGGTTGGAAGGCCCAAATGTAAGCTCAGTGCAGCCTCGACAAGGCGCATTTTATCGGCATCCAAATTACCCGTCGGCAGCCCGGAAAAACGCTCCTTGGATAGGGTTCGGACTTGCTGAGCCTGGATTTTTGAGTCTTTCTCCAAGCCGCTTTCACCTGCGCCAAGAAACACCTCGAAAGGGTAAATCCGGCTGACGTTCGAGGTGATCGGCAATATCGTGACCGTGCTTGCCGCGCGGTTGTTGGCGTCGTTGCTGATTATCAGCGCCGGACGACGTTTGGCGATTTCAGAACCAACTACGGGGTTGAGATTAGCATAACGGATTTCACCACGCTTCATCGCTCAACCCATCCGCCAAGGCCACGTGGAACCCCTCATCCCTTTCACGGCTGGCTTCCCGGTAAGCCGCTTCCAGTTCGCGCTGGCGCAATAATTCGAGCGCTTCACCGATCACTTGCGAGCGGCTTTTCGAGCCGTATTCGGCACGGTATTGCTCGACGAAAAGGAGCAACCCGGCCGGTAGCGAAACCGAAACTTTTTCGGCGTTCATGATTTTCTCCACCCCGGTAGGAAAGATTATACTACCAAGGTAGCACACCACCCGTCACACCACAAGGAAGCGGCGGCTAGGAGCCTGTCGGACTTAATGAATCGAAGCGAAAAATGAGTGGGTCGAGGACAGATTTGCACGGGTTTCAAGCGAATAGTCGTTCTATTCGCGCAGAAAGCTGGGGAAATATGGACCGATCCCACTCATTTTGCAGCCGATTTGGTTAAGTCCGACAGGCTCCTAGAATTCCGTCGCCAGTTGATCGCCCTTGGTGAACATCCACACGCGGGTGATGCTGACGATATCGGTGTCGCGCCGGATATCGTCGGGGAAGGCCGCGTAGGGCGCGGCGAGGCGAACGACCCGAATCGCCGCCTCGTCGAGCACTTTGTGGCCGGAGGAGCGGTCGACCTCGACTTTTTCCACCTCGCCGTTGGCCTTGATCGAGACGGTCAGCGCTAGGCTCCCGTAAATCTTGTTGCGCCGCGCTTCATCGGGATAATTCAGGTTGCCGACCCGTTCCACCTTGATGCGCCAGTCTTCCACGTAGCGGGCGAAACGGTATTCCTGGGTGCGCGCGCCGATGTACTTGCGCTTGGGGCGCTCCTGGTAACGATCCCAGTCGCGGTCGATCCGCGCTTCCAGGCGGGCGGCATCCAGGCTGCGCTGGCGGAGTTCGGCGGCATTGAGATTTTCGGGACGCCCTTCCGGGGTGACGGTATTGGGATCGGGCTGATCGACCAGCGCCTTGCTTTTCAACTGGGTCATCAAGGCCTGGGCTTCGCGCTCCAGTTGCTTGACCGCCCCGGTTTTTTCGCTGAGTTCGCTACGCGACTGCTCCTGCTCCAGGGTAGGCAGGGGGCTGGCGGCACGACGTTTTTCGTCGGTATTGCCGCCGCCGTCGAGGTTGGCTTGCGCCAGGGAATCGGCTTTGTTGGGGCGCTTGGCGGATTTGCTGTTGACCAGCACCACGTCGAGACGGCTGGCGCTCTTGGTCTTATCCCAATCGGGCGCCTTGAAATGAAGGCCGAACAAGGCCATGGAGTGCAAGGCCATGGAGAGGAGCAGCGTCACCAGGAACCGGGTGGAAACCCCCAGAGCCAAGGCCCATGAGTCGAGGAGGGAGGAAAAGCGCGGCAAAGCGGTCATAGCCCCACCATTCTATCAGAAAGCGGCGCTTTTACTCTTCGACCAATGACTTGAATTTGCAAGAGAATTCCATGTCCAGCAAGTCAATCGCGGAAGCCTCGACGACGATGCGCGTGCCTGCCGGAAATTCCTGGGGCAACGAGGGGACGCGGGTAAACAGCGGCGCGCCGTCGAGTTTGACGGTGCTCTCCTTGGCGATGGTGGCGCCGCATTCGGCGATGCCTTCCTGGATCAGCCAGCGCAGGCACCAGTAGCGCTCCATGTGGCGCTGGATGTTGCTGTAGGCATCGTAGGCCAGCTCGAAATCGCGCACCGTGGCAAAGAGCTTGTCGGAGCGGGGCGGATAAGCCGGTTCCTCGCCAAGCAAGGCGGCCAACAACTGGCGCTGGTTGAGCAGGTCGATGTAACGGCGCAACGGCGAACTCGACCACATGTAATGCGCCACGCCTAGCCCCTGGTGGGGCGCGGGAGTGGTGCTCATGCGCACCTTGCCGCCTTCCTGGCTGCGGTAGATGGCGGAAATGCCGGCATCGGCGAGGCGTTTGCCCCATTGCGAATTGACGTGAATCATCAGCTCCGACACCACCCGGTCGATAGGCGTGTCGCGCTCGCGCTCGCTGATGCTGATGCGGTCGTTTTCCACGCTGAAATTGTAGTCGGGGAACATCCGCTGGCCATCGGCCTTGCCGCGCCCTTCCTTGAGCTTGGTGGCGAAGCGCCACAGCAGCAGGAGTTCATCCTTGAAGGGATAGTCACCCGCTTCGCTGACCACCGTTTCCTCGTTGAACACCGGCTCCAGCGTGTCGTGACGCAGGTTGGCGGCGATTTCGACGTGATCCACGCGGCTCTCCTCATTGAGGATTTCCAGTTCCGGGCTGACTTCGAGATACATCGACAGCGCCGGGCAGCGGCTGTTTTCGCCGAGGGTGAACAGCGCCACCACTTCGTCGGGGAGCATGGTGATCTTGTGGCCCGGCATGTACACCGTGGAGAGGCGCTGCGCGGCAATCAGGTCGAGCGGCGATTCGGGCGGGATCGCCAACGCCGGTGCGGCGATGTGCACGCCGATACGCCAGTTGCCGTTGGCGAGGCGCTTCACCGAAAAGGCGTCGTCGATTTCGGTGGTGGCGGCATCGTCGATGCTGAACGCCAGCGCATCGCTCAACGGCACGGCGGGCAGTTCCGGCAGTGGGCCGTAAGCGGCGAAACCGGGGCCGCGCGGGAACCACTCGAACTGGAAGCGGTTGAGGTGGTAGTCGTGGCTGGAGGGAATCGCCCCACACTGGTCGAGGAGCTTCACCGGGGTCTGCTTGGCGGTTTCACAGGCTTCAAGCAGCGCCTTGCATTCCAGGGTGTTCTTGTCGGGCTGGTAGAGCAGCTTGTCGACCACTTCCGCGGTGAATTCCGCCGGCAGTTTGCCTGCCGTGAGTTGCGCCACGTAGCTCGCCACCTGTTCGGCCTGGCGGCGCTTTTTCTCTTCGCCGGCCAGCGCCGCCTTGAGGTTTTCTTCGGGGGCGGCCTTGAAGCGGCCCTTGCCCTTGCGGTAGAAATACATCGGCGCGCTGTGCAGCTTGAGCAGCAGCCCGGCGGATTCCGCCGGGCTGGGCGCGTGACCGCAATAGTCGCGGGCCATGTCGGCAAAGCCGATTTCCTCGGTACCGCAGCATTCCCACAGGAAATCCAGCTCAATGTCGTCGGCAATCGCCTGGGCGGCTTCCATGAAGCCGGACAGCGGCACTTCGAACTTGAGCAGCACCTTATCTGCCTTGATCTTGGAGCGCTTGCCGTGCAGCGCCTCGACTTGCAGCGAGGTCACGTTGTCGGTCATCACGCTGCCGATTTTGAAAGCGCCGTCTTCTTCGTAGAGGATGTTCATGGGGTGGGGCCGGGAGGTACGGAGGCGCGAATTCTACCCTAATCGGTCAACCCGGCGAAGCGCAGGATGGTATCGACCTGCGTCGCGAAACTGGCGAAACCGTGGTCGCCGCCTTCCACCACGATCTGCCGGGCATCCCGGAATTTTTCCACGGCACGGCGCCAGTCGAGGACTTCGTCGCCGCTTTCGAGCAGCAGCAGGTAACGCTCGGGGCGGGTAATCGCGCCCACCTCCAGCGAATCCAACGCGGCGGCGTGGGTCTCGGTGAGCAACCATTCCGCGCCACTGTAATAGTTCTTCTGTGGCCCCAGCAGGTTGCGCGCCAGTTGTGGCGCTTCCACCGCGGGATTGACCAGCACCGCCTTCAGGCCATGCTTTTCCGCCAGCCAGGTGGCGTAAAAGCCGCCCAGTGAACTGCCGAGCAGGGTAACGGGTTGCGCCGCGTCGGCAAGCAGGCGCTCCACATCGGCCATCGCCTGGGCCGGATCGTGATGCAGGGCGGGAATGCGCAGTTGGTCGGCAAGCCCCAAATCCGCCATGCGCGCGGCGAGCAGGCGCGCCTTGTGCGAAACGGGAGAGCTGTTGAGGCCGTGGAGGTAGAGGATCACGGGGAAGGATGGGCCTGTTCCCAAACCAGATTGAGGATGTCCGATTCGCCAAGCAGCGCGTTGATCGGGCATTCCGGGCAGCCCTGACGGGTAGGCGGATTGCCGCACGCTCGGCAATGCTCGATAGCATGGGCGGCAGCACTGAGTTCCGCCTCCATGCGGGCGAGACTTTCTTGGCGGCTGCGCACGCTGTTCAGCAGGTCGCCGATGATCCGCCGCACTTCCCGGCTGCTTTGCGCCCCGGTAGGATGTTTTTCCCGCTCACCAGCCAGACGGCGAATGTCGTCGAGCGTCAAACCGGTCTCGGCGAGGCGCAATACCGCACGAAAGCGCGCAATGTCCTCGTCGCAATAATAGCGGGTTCCACCCGCCGAACGGCGCGCTGCTATCAAGCCTTCTTCCTCGTAGTAGCGTAACGTCCGGGGCGTGGTTCCCAGAAGTTCGGCGATTTCACCGATTTTTCTTGAATGGCTGGACACAGTGATTCTTTACCCTCCGACAAGCTGCGCAGTGTAGCCCGCACCCCGAGCTTCCGCCAGCAATGCCGCCGCCCGGACCTGCACCGGGTCGAACGCCACCACCAGCAAGTGCTCCCTGCCGGGGTTGAATCGAGCTGCAATCACGCCGTTTTGCCCCCTGATGGTTTCCTCCAGTCCGGCCCTCCGGGATTCGGACAGAGATGCATCAAAATGTATCATGACGTCGCAGATATCCATGGCAATTCCCCTCAATCAAGTTTGTCGAGTTATCTTTATATAACGTTAACGTTATATTTTCAAGAAAAATCCCCAAGCACGGGGAAGGTCCGCGTGGCTTTGTGGCTTTTTCGCCAGCCGCGCCGGGATAGGTTCCCAGTCAGCTATAAGATAGAATAACGTTTTTGCCCGATACGCCTTCCCATGACCGCCCGCCTTCGCGAAATCCCCTACAACTACACCTCCTTCTCCGACCGCGAGATCGTCATCCGCCTGCTCGGCGCGGACATGTGGGAGATCGTCAACCACCTGCGCGCGGAACGCCGCACCGGGCGTTCGGCGCGGATGTTGTTCGAGGTGCTGGGCGATTTGTGGGTGGTGAACCGCAACCCCTATTTGCAGGACGACCTGCTCGACAACTCGAAGCGCCGCGAAGCGCTGATCGAAGCCTTGCGCCATCGCCTGCGCGCTATCGAGGCGCGTCGCCAGGACAATCCCCAGGTCAAGAAGCTGCTCGAAGGCGCCCATCGCGCGGTGAATGAGTTCGCTGCCGAATTCGAGCGTACCGCGCAATTGCGCCGCGAGGTGTTGAAGAAACTCACCCGCCACACCCGTCGCGACAACATCCAGTTCGACGGGCTGGCGCGGGTGTCGCACGTGACCGACGCCACCGACTGGCGCGTCGAATATCCCTTCGTGGTGCTCAATCCCGATAGCGAGCAAGAAATCGCCGCGCTGGTAAAAGCCTGCATCGAACTGGGCCTGACCCTTATCCCGCGCGGCGGCGGCACCGGCTATACCGGCGGCGCGGTGCCGCTGACCAAGCTCTCCGCCGTCATCAACACCGAAAAACTCGACCGCCACAACGGCATCGAAATGCTCAATCTGCCCGGCGTGGCCGAAGCACAGCCGACCATCCATTGCGGCGCGGGCGTGGTGACGCGGCGCGTGATGGAGGCGGCGGAAGCCGCTGCTTGCGTGTTCGCAGTCGATCCCACTTCGGCGGATGCCTCCTGCATCGGCGGCAACGTGGCGATGAATGCGGGCGGCAAGAAGGCCGTGCTGTGGGGTACCGCGCTCGACAATCTGGCCTCATGGAAAATGGTGACTCCGGACGCCGATTGGCTGATCGTCACCCGCCTCGACCACAATCTCGGCAAGATTCACGACATCGACACCGCACGTTTCCGCATCGAGCGTTTCGCCGCCGACGGCAAGACCCAAAAGAGCGAGGAAATCCTCGAAATCCCCGGCGCGAACTTCCGCAAGACCGGGCTGGGCAAGGATGTCACCGACAAATTCCTCTCCGGCCTGCCGGGCGTGCAAAAGGAAGGCTGCGACGGCATCATCACCTCGGCGCGCTTCATCCTCCACAAGATGCCGCAGCACATGCGCACCGTATGCCTGGAGTTCTTCGGCCAAGTCCACAAGGCGGTGCCGGCCATCGTCGAAATCAAGGATTACCTCGACGGTCACGCGCTGACTTCCCTGGCCGGGCTGGAACACCTCGACGAACGCTACGTGCGGGCGGTCGGCTACGCCACCAAGGCCAAGCGCGCCGAACTGCCCAAGATGGTGCTGCTCGCCGACATCGCCAGCGACAATGAAGCGGCCGTGGACGAAGCCGCTGCACAGATGGTGGAACTCGCCAAGGCCCGCGACGGCGAAGCCTTCATCGCGGTATCCGCCGAAGCGCGCAAGAAATTCTGGCTGGATCGTTCACGCACCGCCGCCATCGCCGCTCATACCAACGCCTTCAAGGTCAACGAGGACGTGGTGATTCCGCTGCCGCGCATGGGCGACTATTGCGACGGTATCGAGCGCATCAACATCGAACTATCCATCAAGAACAAGCTCAAGCTGCTGGATGCCCTGGAAACCTTTCTGAAAGGCGATCTGCCCCTGCTGCGCGACGAAGACAGCGTGGTCGATCAGGATTTGCTCGCCGAACGGCGCAGCCGCGCCGTGGATTTGCTGGCGCTGAAACGCATGCAATGGCGCTGGGTGCTGGAGCACCTCGACGCCCCGGCGAATGCCCCGGAACTCAAGGTGATGAGCATCGAGGTCGCAACGCACGTAGCCCGGATGGAGGCCACAGGCCGTAATCCGGGAAATGTGACGGAAAATATCCCGGATTCCGCTACGCCACATCCGGGCTACGCTTCTCAATCCTCGATTTTCCACCTCGTCCAGGATCACTCCCTGCGCATCTCCTGGAAAAACGAAGTGCGCGGCCCGCTCCACGCCATCTTCAGCGGGCGCGAATACCAGCCGGTGCTGGAGCGCTGCGACGCGGTGCACAAGCAGGTGCTGAAAAGCCGGGTGTTCGTCGCGCTGCACATGCACGCCGGCGACGGCAACGTGCATACCAACATCCCGGTCAATTCCGACGATTACGAAATGCTCCAGTCGGCCAACCAGTCGGTGGCGCGCATCATGCGCCTCGCCACCGACCTGGGCGGGGTGATTTCCGGCGAACACGGCATCGGCATCACCAAGCTCGAATACCTCGACCCCGCCGCCATCGCCACCTTCGCCGCCTACAAGGCCAAGGTCGATCCGCACGGCCATTTCAACAAGGGCAAACTGCTCGCCGGGGCCGACCTCTCCAACGCCTACACCCCCAGCTTCAACCTGCTGGAAGTGGAAAGCCTGATCATGGAGCAAAGCGAGATCGGCGAAATCGCCGACTCGATCAAGGACTGCCTGCGCTGCGGCAAATGCAAGCCGGTATGCAGCACCCACGTGCCGCGCGCCAACCTCTTGTACAGCCCGCGCAACAAGATTCTCGCCACCTCGCTGCTGATCGAAGCCTTCCTTTACGAAGAGCAGACCCGGCGCGGCATCTCCTTCAAGCATTTCGACGAATTCAACGATGTCGCCGACCATTGCACGGTATGCCACAAGTGCGTGAAACCCTGCCCGGTGAAGATCGACTTCGGCGACGTATCGGTCGCCATGCGCAACTTCCTGCGCCAACTCAACAAGCGCAAATTCAACGCAGGCTCCGCCGCCAGCCAGTTGTTCCTCGGCGTCTCCGATGCCAAGGCCATCAAGGGCATACGCAAGGTCATGATTGATTGGGGCTTCAAAGCGCAAAATCTCGGCTACCAGTTCGCCCGCCGCTTCGGCCTCACCGGCGGTCAGATCAAGCATCCGCCCGCCACCGTGGGCCTTGCCCCGATTGGCGAACAAATCATCCATTTCCTCAACAAACCCATGCCCGGCAAGGTGCCCAGCCAGACCTCGCGCGCCCTGCTGGGGCTGGAAGACCCGACCATCGTCCCGGTGATCCGCGACCCCGCCAAGGCAGGCGAGGATAGCGACGCCGTGTTCTATTTCCCCGGCTGCGGTTCGGAACGTCTGTTCAGCCAGGTCGGCATCGCCACCCAGGCCATGCTCTACCACACCGGCGCGCAAACCGTGTTGCCGCCCGGCTACCTGTGCTGCGGCTATCCGCAAACCGCCGCCGGCTACGCCGCCAAGGGCCAGAGCATCATCACCGCCAACCGCGTGCTGTTCCACCGCGTCGCCAACACCCTCAACTACCTCGACATCAAAACCGTCATCGTGTCGTGCGGCACCTGCATGGACCAGTTGCTGAAATATGAATTCGAGAAAATATTCCCCGGCTGCCGTCTGCTCGACATCCACGAATACCTGATGGAAAAGGGCCTGAAAATCCCCACCGGGAACCGGTATTTGTACCACGACCCTTGCCACACCCCAATGAAACACTACGCCCCCCTCAAGGTGGCAAACGACCTGCTGGGCGGCGCAGTCACGCTCTCCGACCGCTGCTGCGGCGAATCCGGCACCCTCGCCTTCACCCGCCCCGACGTTTCCACCCAGATACGTTTCCGCAAGCAGGAGGAAATCGTCAAGAACGCAGCGCAAACCGGCGTACCCGGCAAGATCAAGCTGCTCACCTCCTGCCCCTCCTGCCTGGCAGGTCTGCACCGCTATCGCGACGACGCGCCCATCGAAGCAGACTTCATCGTCGTCGAAATGGCCCGCCACCTCCTCGGCGAAAGCTGGATGGAAGACTATATCGCCAAGGCCAATGGCGGTGGGATAGAAAGAGTCCTGCTGTAATCACCCGCCGCCGGAAAGCCGCAGTGATGCGGCTCTCCGACGGCGCGGTTCCCTGCCGAAATCTCCCTCGATTTACCCCGTTTGCGCGATAGTTCGGCGCAAAAGGCATTCCTTTGGCGGCGAAAACGGCTCAAATCTAAAATTTCTGGAATATTTTCGACGTAGAAACAATCCGTTGCAACCTACCTGTTAAAAGTATCAGGTACTGTTCCTTTTGGAATTGGGTAGGATGAGAAGTAGGGCGGAAAAGCGCTAGCGTCTTCCGCCGTATGGCAATCTCAACATCCGTTGCCAACGGCGAATTGTCCGGGGCAATCGCGCTGTGCCGGTGGCTGCCTTGGCGGCAGCCCGACCCTTCCATGCGGCGGAAGACGCTGCGCTTTTCCGCCCTACTTGAACTGGAGAAACCACCATGCCGGACTACCGCCGCAACCGCGTTCCGGGCGGCACTTACTTTTTCACGGTGAATTTGCTGGAGCGTTCCAGCCGCTTGTTGACCGAGCATATCGACGAATTGCGGGCGGCGGTGGTGAAGGTGCGTCGTGTCCGGCCTTTTCATGTTGACGCCTGGGTGGTTCTGCCTGAGCACATGCATTGTGTGTGGACGCTCCCCGAGGGCGATGCGGACTACCCGGCGCGCTGGCGGGCGATCAAGATTGCATTCGTCAAAGCCTTGCCGTTTGTGGAACCCCGTTCCGCCGTGCGGGTGGCAAAGGGCGAGCGGGGTATCTGGCAACGCCGCTATTGGGAACACACGATCCGCGACGAACGGGATTATGCCGCCCACTTGGACTATGTTCATTTCAATCCGGTGAAACACGGCCATGCTGCGCAAGTGGCCGATTGGCCGTATTCTTCGTTTCACGGCCTGGTTGAAAAGGGTGTGTATCCACGCGACTGGGGCGGCGGTAGCGTGGACATCGCCGATACGGGGGAACCATGACCTTGCCCAAAAAATCAATCGCAGACAAATCCATTTCCGGCGCGCTCGCGCATCGGGCCGCCAAAGCACTATTCACTGCGCTTGCGCTGCTTGCGGCGGGGGCCGGCCAAGCCGGGGAAATCTACAAGTGGAGGGATGCGGAGGGGCGGATTCATTTCGGCGATAAGCCTCCGGCGGAGGTGGCGGAATCGAAGCTGCTCAAGGCGCAAAATTCGTCGGCCTATCCGGGCATGGATATCCAAATCCTGACTCCCATCATCAAGCGTTATGAGGTGTTTGGAAAAACCCACGATGAGTTGAACGACTTGATGCAAAAAAATGCGCCGCTGAATGATGTCACCCAGCAGAAGCATTGGGGGCTGTGTCATCGCTTCGTGGACTGGGATGTCACCTTCGCGACGGAAGAAAAACTTTGCCGGATTCATACGCTCAGTCTCTGGCTGCATACCAGCATCGACCTGCCGCATTGGGTGGACCGGAATTCGGCGCCTTATGATCTGCGCAGGAAGTGGGAGCGTTTCGAAAGGGATTTGCGCTCTCACGAGGAGGGCCATCGCGATCACGGACAGGCGGCCATCTACGATTTGGACAACCAGCTGCGAGCCGTCGCGGCCAAAGCCGATTGGGCCGCCCTGTCACGGGAGATTTCCGCCCTCGACGCCAAGGTGCGCGAGAAATACCTTCAAATCGACGCGGCCTACGACCAAGCGGTCGTCAAGGGAACCAACCGCCGCTCGGCATTCTGGTAAGCGCCGCTGCGCCTGCCTCGCGGACGTATTCGCGCCCTACTTCCCCCCGCACATCGCCGCCGCATTCTCTCCTTTTTTCCAGCACGGACTCGGCGTTTTCAGGTCGGGATGGGGAATTCCCTCACCGTCAAGGCGGGCAATCACGGTATGCCAACTGGTCACGCCGTCCTGGTCCAACTCCAGGCGCAACAACCAGCCGGTGGTAGTGGCGGGTTCCTCGAAGCCGTCGATGAGGAAATTCCCCAGGCTGTAGATGATCGGTTTGCCGCGGTAGACTTCGGTATCCTGGGTGACGTGGGGATGGCCGCCGATCACCGCGTCGGCGCCGGCGTCGATCAGCAGGCGCGCCAGTTGGCGCTGGCGGGCGCCGGCGCGGGGTTCGTACTCCCAGCCGCCATGCAGGTAGGGAATGACGATATCGGCATGATGGATGGCGCGGGCTTGGCGCAGGTCTTCGCGCACCTGTTCGTCTTCGCTCCAGGCGATGCCGGGGGCGTCGTAATCGGCTTCGAAGCTGCGCGGCAGGAATTCGTTGTAGCCGAGCAGGGCGATGCGCAGGCCGTGGCGTTCGACGATCAGGGGGGCATGGGCTTGGCGTAGGTCGCGCCCGCCGCCGAAGTAGCCGATCCCTTGCCGGTCGAGGTGGCCGAGCATTTCCGAGAAAGCGGCGCGTCCGAAATCGCCGGAATGGTTGTTGGCCAGCGAAACGGCGTCGAAATGCCGCTTGAGCACAACCAGAGTGCGCGGGTGGGCGCGGAAGGTGTAGATTTTCTCCGTGA
The DNA here is from genome assembly GCA_018336195.1 of Sulfuricella sp. Classification (GTDB taxonomy): domain Bacteria; phylum Pseudomonadota; class Gammaproteobacteria; order Burkholderiales; family Sulfuricellaceae; genus JAGXQV01. Next base: position 52,719 of record JAGXQV010000104.1, read on the forward strand.
CTTCGCCACCGTTGGCCACTACGCATTCGAGGTTGCCGATGCGCAGGTCGGCGGCAGCGAACTGCGCGGCGAAGGGCGCGAAGGGGTCGCGCCCTTGTGCGATGGCCTTGCCGGGCAGGGTATCGAGCATGATGTCGCCGACGAACACCAGGCTGACGCGCTGTTGCGCGACGACCGGCGCCGCCAGAACCGCGAGGAGCAGCAAGCGCCCGAGGAATCGCACCGCGCTCATGAGGTCGCTCCTTGCAGTGCGCAGCCGAATTGCAGTTCGCGGCCCAGGTCGGGCGAATACAGGGAATGCTGGCCGGTCAGGGAATTCGCCGCACTGCCGGTCGGCCAAGGCGGCAGGTATTTGGCGGCGTGGAGCAGCACCGGCTGGCTGGGGGTTTGATAGTAGGCGTACAGCTTGATGTACTCGACCCGCGCGGCGTCACCAATCACCACCGCCTTGAAGCGGAAACGTCCGCCGATGTCGATGGACGGCACCGCGTAAGGATCAGTCGCCGGCGCCGCCTCGATTTGATGGATCGTCCCGGCGTAAGCGACCTGGCAGCGCAGCAACGGCGCGGCTTGCAAGGTGGCGGGGATCATACAGAGCGCCAACAACAGCGCAAACAATTGGGCTAGGTGCATGAAGGTTCTTTATCGACGGGGCTTTCCGGGGAAACTACCGGTTCGGCGAAACGATACACGTCCGGCAGCGATTTTGCCAGCAGGGGATAAGCGCGCTTTCCGGAATCCCGCCAAATAAAAACCCCGCTCTGGGCGGGGTTTGCAGCAACTATCGCCCTGAAACAGGGCGCCTCCGTGCTTAGTACAGATAACCCAGCAATTGGGTTTGCGACCAGGTAATGGTGGGCTGCGCCTTGCCGTCAATGGTCATGTTGGCGGTCACACCGCCGTTGGCGAAGGTGGCGTTGATGCCGATAGTCATGTTCTGGTTCATGGCTGGGATAGTATAGCCGCTTACCACCATCGCCGGAGTGACGATGTTGTAGGCCAGGTTACCGGTCAAAGTGCCGTTGAGAATATTGCCTTGCGAGACGCTGCCGGTGTAGGTGAACGAACCGTTGAGGGTCATGGTGATGCCGGATACGGAAATCGTGAAGTTGTTGTAGGACCAGGTCGTCGTGCCGCTGCTGCCGTTCCACTGGGCGTAATTCTGCGTCACCGTACCGCCGGAGGGACTGGTGCAGGTGCTTGTGGAGCCTGCCGTGGAGCAGGTCGGGCCTGCGACGAAACCGTTACCCGTTTTGCCTTGGGTCATGGCGCGCTGGAACAGCGTGGCGAAAGAACCCTGGTCATCCGCTTGGGCAATCTGGGAACCCAGCAGAACAAAGGCAGCGACAAATGCTCCGAACACTTTTTTAAACATGACAACTCCTGAAAAAATTGGTGGAAAATCAGTGAAATTCCCATGCCGGGAACGGCAGCATTATGGAGGTGTTCATCCTTTTATTGAATAGGGTTATACCCTATAAAATTCGGACGCAAAAAAAAACCGGCCACTCTTTGGTGGCCGGCTTCCCCTCCCCCTTCTATGTTCAGTCGGGTGGTTGTTTTTGTTTACTTCTTCTTTTTCTTAGCGATCATGTCGTGGATGATCGGGGTCAAAATGACTTCCATGGCAAACCCCATCTTGCCGCCCGGCACCACGATGGTGTTGGGGCGCGACATGAAGGAATCATGGATCATTTGCAGGTAATAGGGGAAGTCCACACCGTGCGGGTCGCGGAAGCGGATCACCACGAAGCTTTCGTCGGCCGTGGGAATGTCGCGGGCGATGAATGGGTTGGAGGTATCCACGGTCGGAACGCGCTGGAAGTTGATGTGGGTGCGCGAGAACTGCGGCGTGATGTAGTGCACGTAGTCGTTCATGCGGCGCAAGATAGTGTCGACGATGGCCGCTTCCGAATAGCCGCGCTCGGCGCTGTCGCGATGGATCTTCTGGATCCACTCCAGGTTGACGATGGGCACCACGCCGATCAGCAGGTCGGCGTATTTGGCAACATCGATTTCGCCGTCGACCGCCGCACCATGCAGGCCTTCGTAAAATAACAGATCGGAACCATCGGGGATGTCTTCCCACGGAGTGAATTCGCCGCTGCCCAGCTTGGTGCCGAGGCGCTGGTTGTGTTCGCCGGCTTCACTGTCGTTGTGCAGGTAGTAACGCTTCTTGCCGCTACCGGTCTTGCCGTAATCCCTGAACAAGGTTTCGATCTTGTCGAACAGGTTGGCTTCCGCGCCGAAATGGCTGGGCGCATGGCGGCCGTCCTTCTCGGCGGCCGCGATGGCGGCCTTCATTTCCTGGCGGTTGTAGCGATGGAAGCTGTCGCCCTCGACCACAGTCGGGGTCAGGCTTTCGCGGCGGAAAATATGGGTAAAGGCGTTTTTGACGGTGGTGGTGCCCGCCCCGGAAGACCCGGTGACGGCGATAACTGGATGCTTGTGGGACATGGATTTACCCCCTGGAATTAATAACTGTTGAGCGAGTATAGCTATTTTGCCTGGCAGCGGCTATTTGATTATTGAATGCCATAATAAATTGCACTTTTTGTATAAGACATAAGAGGCAAGAGCCGCAGAACCGGGGCAAAGCCGTTATCCGGTGCGGCGATGTATAATCGCTTTTTTTCAACAGATTGCTCCTTTTTCAAGGCTGTTTCCCCATGCAACCCCATTACACCCCCGCCGACATCGAACCCGCCGCCCAGCAGCACTGGGATACCAATCAGGCGTTTGCCGCCCGCGAAGACGAAGCCAAGCCGAAATATTATTGCCTGTCGATGTTTCCCTATCCCTCCGGCAAACTGCACATGGGGCATGTGCGCAACTACACCATCGGCGACGTGCTGGCGCGTTATCACCGCTTTCGCGGCTTCAACGTCATGCAGCCGATGGGCTGGGATGCCTTCGGCCTGCCCGCCGAAAATGCGGCGATCCAGAACAACGTCGCACCGGCGGCGTGGACGTATTCGAACATCGACTACATGCGCAAACAGTTGCAAAGCCTGGGGCTGTCCATCGACTGGAGCCGCGAACTGGCGACCTGCAAGCCCGATTATTACAAATGGGAGCAATGGCTGTTCACCCGGCTTTTCGAGAAGGGTCTGATCTACAAAAAACTCGCCACGGTGAATTGGGATCCGGTGGACAACACCGTGCTCGCCAACGAGCAGGTGATCGACGGGCGCGGCTGGCGTTCCGGCGCGCTGGTGGAAAAGCGCGAGATCCCCATGTATTTCATGAAAATCACCGCTTACGCCGACGAACTGCTTTCCGAACTCGACAACCTGCCGGGCTGGCCCGAGCAGGTGCGCACCATGCAGAAGAACTGGATCGGCAAGAGCTTCGGCGTGCGCTTCGCCTTCCCCTATGAACTCGAAGGCCAGGCCGAAAAGCTGTGGGTCTACACCACCCGCGCCGACACCATCATGGGCGTGACCTTCGTGGCAGTCGCCGCCGAGCATCCGCTGGCGACTTATGCCGCCCAGCGCAACCCGGCGCTGGCCGCCTTCATCCAGGAATGCCAGCACGGCGGCGTTGCCGAAGCGGATATCGCCACCCTGGAAAAGAAGGGCATGCCCACCGACCTGAGCGTCACCCACCCCCTCACCGGCGAGTCCATTCCGGTATGGGTGGGCAACTACGTATTGATGGGCTACGGCGAAGGCGCGGTGATGGCGGTTCCGGCCCACGACGAACGGGATTTCGGTTTCGCCAAAAAATATGGTTTGCCGATCAAGCAGTCTATCCAGGTGGCGGACGAATCTTTCTCCAGCGAGGCGTGGCAGGAATGGTACGCAGACAAGGAAAAGGGCGTGTGCATCCATTCCGGCAAATACGACGGCCTGAATTACCCCGCAGCCATCGACGCCATCGCCGCCGATCTCAACGCTCAGGGCTTGGGCGACAAGAAGGTGCAATACCGCCTGCGCGACTGGGGTATTTCGCGGCAGCGCTACTGGGGTTGCCCGATTCCCATCATCCATTGCCTGAGTTGCGGCGACGTGCCGGTGCCGGAAAAAGACCTGCCGGTGGTACTGCCGGAAGATGTGAAAATCGACATCGGTTCACCGATCAAGAAGATGCCGAGTTTCTACGAAACGACTTGCCCGACATGCGGCGGCAAGGCGACCCGCGAAACCGACACCATGGACACCTTCGTCGAATCGTCCTGGTATTACGCCCGCTATACCGCGCCGAACAACGCTACCGCCATGCTCGACGCGCGCGCCAAATACTGGCTGCCGGTGGATCAATATATCGGCGGGATCGAACACGCCATTCTGCATCTGCTTTATGCGCGGTTTTTCCATAAGTTGATGCGCGACGTGGGGTTGTTTGGGGAGGAGGCTGTCCGTTCTCCCGACCGCCCTCTCCCCAACCCTCTCCCGCTCGCGGGAGAGGGAGCAAATGAGGCGCTGCGCGCGGCCAACAATTTGGACGAGCCTTTCAAAAGATTGCTCACCCAGGGCATGGTGGTGGCGCCGACTTTCTTCCGCGAACTCGACGGCGGTAAGAAGCAGTTCATCAATCCCGCCGATGTGGATGTCCAGTTGGACGAGCGGGGCCGTCCGGTCGGGGCGACGCTGAAAGCCGACGGCCAGCCGGTGGTGATCGGCGGCACCGAAAAGATGTCGAAATCCAAGAACAACGGGGTCGATCCGCAGATTCTGATTGATACCTACGGGGCCGACACCGCGCGCCTGTTCATGATGTTCGCAGCCCCCCCGGATCAGCAACTGGAATGGTCGGACGCCGGTGTCGAAGGCGCTTTCCGTTTCTTGAAACGCCTCTGGAAAGCCGTCTCCGACCACGTCGAGAAGGGCGTCGTTGCTGCCTTTGCGGGCGGCGAGTTGAGCGCCGACCTGAAGTCCCTGCGCTTCCAGCTTCACACCACCATCCAGAAAGTCAGCGACGATTACGAGCGCCGTCAGCAATTCAACACCGCCATCGCGGCGGTGATGGAGTTGATGAACGCGCTCGCCAAGGCCGATTGCTCCAGCGACGCCGGACGCGCGCTCATGCAGGAAGCCCTGGAAGCGGTGACCGTGCTGCTCGCCCCGATCGTGCCGCACATCGGCCACGCCCTGTGGAAGGAACTCAAGCCGGGTTCCTGCCTGGGCAGTGCGCCGTGGCCGAGCGTCGATCAAAGCGCCCTGGTGCAGGATGAAATCGAGCTGATGGTGCAGGTTAACGGCAAGCTGCGCGGCAGTGTGGTGGTGAGCAAGGACGCTGCCAAGGATGCCATCGAGGCGGCGGCACTGGCCAACGCCAATGTACAGAAATTCATGGAAGGCAAACCCGCGAAGAAGGTCATCGTGGTGCCGGGTAAGCTGGTCAACGTGGTGGTGTAAAACCGCTGGGACATGAGGAGGTAGGCGTGAGAGACATTCCTGTGACTGATTTGTTGAAGGCCGTAGTGATCGGCATGCTTGCCCTGACTCTGTCCGCCTGCGGCTTCCAGTTGCGCGGCAAGGCTGAGTTGCCGTTCGAGACGCTCTACATCGAAGGCGGCAACCCGGCGCTCAACGCCGAGCTCCAGCGCGCCGTCAGCATTGGCAGCCGCACCCGCATCGTCGCCACGCCCTCCGAAGCCCAGGCGGTCCTGCAAATCTTCAACGAAAGCCGGGAAAAACGCATTCTGTCGCTGAGCGGTGTGGGCCGCGTCAACGAATTCCTGCTGGTGCAGCGCGTCGCTTTCCGCCTGCGCGACCGCAACAGCCGGATCATGTTGCCCGACCAGTTGATCGAACTACGCCGCGACATGTCCTACGACGACACCCTGGTGCTCGCCAAGGAATCCGAAGAAGCCATGCTCTACCGCGACATGCAGGGCGACGTGGTGAACCAGATCCTGCGTCGCCTCAGCGGGGCAAAGCCGGCTCCGCCCGAGGAACCGGATAATTAGTCTCATATCCGCCAAATGATGTCAAAAGTTGACAACAATGTGTTTCGAATTGAACTCCGCAGTAATGGGTGATGGGGAATGGGTGATGAGAACCACCCTCCCATTACCCATCACTCATCACCCATTACCTTGTTTGACCCCGGCTCGTCCGGCTTAGGTTTTCCGACTATGCGCATCAAACCCGAGCAACTCGCGACGCACCTGAAGCAGGAGCCGGCCCCGCTCTACCTGGTATTCGGCGACGAGCCGCTGCTGGCACTCGAAGCGACGGATGCCATCCGCGCCGCCGCGCGTGGCCGGGGCTACGACGAACGGGAGGTGTTCACCGTTGAATCCGGCTTCAATTGGCAAACCCTGCTGGCCAGCGGCAGCAACCTGTCGCTGTTCGCCCAGCGGCGTATCGTCGAATTGCGCATCCCCACCGGCAAGCCCGGCACGGAAGGCAGCAAGATCATCGACCAGTATTGCGCCAACCTGCCTCCCGACACCCTGACGCTGGTCACCTGCCCCAAGCTCGACAAGACCCAGCAAGGCAGCAAATGGTTCAAGGCATTGGAAGGCGCGGGCGTCGTGGTGCAGGTATTCCCGGTAGAGCGCGGGCGCCTGCCCGACTGGATCGCCGGGCGCCTGGCCGCCCAAGATCAACGCGCCGGACGCGACACCTTGCAATTCCTCGCCGACCGCGTGGAAGGCAACCTGCTCGCGGCATTCCAGGAAATCCGCAAGCTCGGCCTGCTCCATCCCCCCGGCGAGTTGACATTCGAGCAGGTCAAGGAAGCGGTGCTTGACGTTTCCCGCTATGACGTGTTCAATTTGGCGGAAGCCATGCTGAACGGCGAATCCGCCCGCTACGCCCGGATCCTCGAAGGACTGCGCGGCGAAGGCGTTTCGCCGGTGCTGGTACTATGGGCGCTGGCCCAGGATATCCGCCTGCTGACCAAGCTGGCGCTGGGACAAAACCGCGGCGTACCGCTGGCCCAGGGAATGCGCGAAGCGCGTGTCTGGGATTCGCGCCAGCCCTTGCTGGAACGGGCGCTCAAGCGCCTCAGCGGCGGACGCCTGGTGGCCGCACTGAAGCGTGCCGCCTTTCTCGACCGCATGATAAAAGGCCTGGAGCGCGGCGATGTGTGGGACGAATGCCTCCAACTGGGATTGAAGTTGACGCGTTGAATTCATGGAAAGAGCTTTGAAGATTATGGAAAACTCGCAACAAGAAATAGATTTGGCGTTACTTGCCACGCTCCGTCTGCTCTACGTCGAGGATGCGGACTTTGCCCGGGAATCCCTGGCTTATTACCTGAAGCGCTATTTCGGGAAGGTGGATGTCGCCGGCGACGGAAAGAAAGGGCTGGCCTTGTTCCAAGCCCATCCTTACGACTTGGTGCTGACCGACATCAGCATGCCGGTCATGGACGGCCTGGAAATGACTCGCCAAATTAAGGCAATTAAGCCAGACATGCCGGTGATCGTAATTTCCGCCCACTCCGAGGAAGCCATGAGACAAGACGCCGCAGCCGCAGGCGTGGCGGATTTTCTGATAAAACCACTGTTCCCCGAACAAGTGAAGGCCGCTATTTATCATTGCATCATGAAGCATCGCCAGTAAAGGAATCCCCATGGACGTCAAACAGTACATGCAAACCCTCGGCCGGCAGGCGCGCGCCGCTTCCCGCCTGATTGCCGCCGCCGATACCAATGCCAAGAACAAGGCCTTGCTGGCGATGGCCGCTGCGCTTCGCCGCGATTGCGCCAAGCTGGTCGCCGCCAACGGCCAGGATCTCGCACAAGCCCGCGAAGCCGGCCTGGAAGCCGCCCTGTTGGATCGCCTGACGCTCAATGAAAAAGGCGTGGCGGGCATGGCCGAAGGGCTGGAGCAGATCGCCGCGCTACCCGATCCGGTCGGCGAAATCACCGGCCTCAGCTACCGTCCCTCCGGCATCCAGGTCGGCAAGATGCGCGTGCCGCTGGGCGTGGTGGGGATCATTTACGAAGCGCGTCCCAACGTCACCGCCGACGCCGCCGGGCTGTGCCTGAAATCCGGCAACGCGGCGATCCTGCGCGGCGGCTCGGAAGCCCTGCATTCCAACCAGGCCATCGCCGCCTGCGTGAGCGAGGGCCTGAAAGCTGCGGGACTCCCCGAAACCGCGGTGCAGGTGATCTCCACCACCGACCGCGCCGCGGTGGGCGAGCTCATCACCATGAAGGATTACGTGGACGTGATCGTGCCGCGCGGCGGCAAGGGGCTAATCGAACGCCTCATCGCCGAGGCGCGTATCCCCGTCATCAAGCATCTGCACGGGGTGTGCCACGTGTATATCGACGACGAGGCCGACCAGGCCAAGGCCATCCGCATCGCCGACAACGCCAAGACCAGCCGCTATGGCACCTGCAACACCATGGAAACCCTGCTGGTAGCGGAGTCCGTAGCGAAGAGCGTACTGCCCCCGCTGTGCAAGATCTATTTCGACAAGGGCGTGGAACTGCGCGGCTGCCCCGCCGCGCGCGCCATCGTCGCGGGGATGAAAGAGGCCACCGAGGAAGATTGGCACACCGAATACCTCGCGCCGATATTGAGCATCCGCGTGGTGAAGGATATGGATGCCGCCATCGAGCATATCGCCACCTACAGCTCGCAGCACACCGAGTCCATCGTCACCGAAAACTACACCAAGGCGCGCCGCTTCCTGCGCGAAGTGGATTCCAGTTCGGTGATGGTGAACGCCTCGACGCGCTTCGCCGACGGTTTCGAATACGGCCTCGGCGCGGAAATCGGCATCTCCACCGACAAAATCCACGCGCGCGGCCCGGTCGGCCTGGAAGGACTGACCAGCCAGAAATTCATCGTGCTGGGCGACGGGCACGTGCGGGGCTGACGATGTTCCGTAGCCGCCTGCTGCTCGCGCTGGCCCTCGGTTACACCAGCGCAGCGGCGGCCAACGGCTTCGATTACGTGTTGTGGCAAAACAGTCCGAAATGGGCGAATTCGCTGATGAAGTGGTACTACAACCCTTCCGGCCAGCCGAGTACCGTCAGCACCGATTCGATGCTGGCCTTGATTCAGGCCGACATGGCGAAATGGAGCAACGCCTGCGGCATCCGTTTCGAATACCAGGGCATCACCACGGCGGCGCCGACGTTCAACGATGGGCTTAACGTCATCGGCTGGAGCAACGCCCAGGGTTACGACGGTTATACCCAGTATTGGTATCGTGGCGCCTATTTCAGCGACGTGGATGTGCGCCTCGACCCGGCACGCCTCACCGCAACCAGCCAGATCGACGCCATCGTCACCCATGAACTGGGCCACGCCGTGGGACTGGATCATTCCAACGTGGGGACGGCGATCATGTACGCCAACCCCTATCACAGCTACGATTACCAGCGCACCCTGCGCGCCGACGACATCGCCGGCTGCCAAGCCCTGTACGGCGCGGCTACAGTCTCAACCAGCACGCCATACGCCTTCGACAGCACCGCCAGCGGGCCGGTCAACGCCCTGACCTTAAGCGCCCGCCTGGTGATCGCCTCCGCGGATCGCAATGCCGATGGCGCCATTTACGTCGCCGCGCGCCTCGGGGACAACTGGTTTTTCCATAACGGTTCCCAATGGATGCAATGGGCTGGCGGCAGCATCCCGACCTACTTCAGCGGAGCACTGACGGATCGCACCATCCCCCTCGGCGACGGGATCGACGCAACCCCGCTGACCGGCGGACAAATCATCGTCGGTTACGGGCGCAACGAAGCGGAAATGCTGGCAAATCAACGCTACCAGACGATCTACACTTTTTCTCGCTAAAACAGTGCAATCCGCACTTGCGTCTCGCTAAAGATTCCTTTAGATTAGCCCTCCCACCCCCGCTCGTCCCCTTCAAAAAGGAGAACCTAAATGAAAAAGAAACGTTTTGCCTCATACCTGCTGGCCGGCAAGGCCGCGACCCTGCCTTTCGCCATCAACAACGCTCAAGCGGATGCCATTCCGACCTACGCCGATGTCGTCACCTCCAAGGTCAGCCTGATCGAACAACCGGCTACCGGCGTCAAACTGCTGACGGTCGCCGGCAGTTCTTCTTCCTCAACTTACGGTGGTTCCTACAGTGGCGGCGATGCAGCAGTTTGCAGCACTTCGATGCCTTCCGTCATGAACGTGGTGCTGACCGGAGTGAAACAAAGCGACGTCATTTATCTGGCCGCCAGCGCGGACAAGGATGCTTCTGTGCACCTCGCCGTTGACAACCGCATCCGCGTCGGCTCCACCAATCTGACTGTGATCACCGCATTTCGCATGGGCGGCACGGCCTTGCCGGGCGACGACGGCTCCCTCGCTCAAGCGACCTCCAGCGTATCCATTCCGGTCAATCTGACCAAGCTGAAGAACAGCGGCATGTTCAGCGGCGGCAAGTTCTATCTCCAGGCATTCCTGTTCCCCACCCTGGACGGCGCCAACATCTGGGCGCAAGCACGCGTTTCCGAGCTGGATGAAATTGCCGTCAGCACCGTGGGTTGTTCCTCGACGTATGGCAGTTCGACATACGGCTCGACTTACGGCAGCACCTACTAAGCGGTCATTCCGGGTTTCTTTGCCGCCCGACCTCTATCGCGGTAACAGCATCGTCGTTCGGCTTATTCTGCCGGACGACATGCCGCTGCTGCATGAATGGCTGAAATCAGCGTCGTTCTCTTTCTACCGCCCTAGCCTGGGCGCCCTGTGCCCCACCGTCTTTGACTTGCAGGAACGCCTCGCCACGCTGGCCCAAATCGAACCTCCCGTGGAAATCGAAGCACTGGTGCTGCACCGTGCCACGACTGCGCCGCTCGGCGTGATGTCCCTGTCGGGCATCGACCCTCTCAATCGCAAGGCGGAATTTTCGATGGGTTTCGTGCGCGGACAAGGCACCCGCTGCACCATGGAAGCCCTGCATTTCGCCCTCGACCACGCCTTTGCCGCGATGGACCTGCGCAAGCTGATATTCTATGCCGCCGCCGATAATCGCCGCGCCCTGGGGCTGATGCACCACTGGGGCATTCCCGAGGAAGGATTACTGCGCCGAGAATTGCTGCTGGCCGACGGCAGTACCGCCGATTTGCGGCGTTTCGCCCTGTTCAAGGAAGAATGGGAAAGCGGGCCGTTGCGCCGGCAATTGCGCCGACTTGTTCCTTTGGTATCCGAATCATGAAAAGAATTCTGGTTTTCGCCCCTCACCCCGACGACGAAATCATCGGCTGCGGCGGCTATCTCGCCGCAAACAGCGCTGCCAAAGCGACGATCCGGGTGGTGGTGGTAAGCGACGGCGCGCAGGGGTTGCCGTTCGGCGGCGACGCGGCACTGCGCCAGACGGAAAGCCGCGCCGGACTGGCGGAACTGGATATCGGCGACGTGATTTTCTGGAACTTCCCGGACCGCGGCGTGCCGTTATCCGGCACGATCATCGAAAAATACCAGGCGGAGGTTGCCGCATTCCGCCCCGACGAAATTCTCCTCCCCGCCCCCGGCGAAGCCCATCCCGACCACCGCCGCGTGACGCGCGGCGCGCTTCACGCGCTGGAAGGCCGCTGGCAGGGCGCCTTGCGCTTTTACGAAACCACCCAGCCAGCCCCCCTGGTGAATACCACCAGCGACATCAGCGCGCACTGGGAAGCCAAGCAGCGCGCCTTGGGCGCTCATCGCAGCCAGCTTGCCCAATTCGACTACCTCGGACATTGCGAGAGCCTGGCGCGGATGCGCGGTATTCCAGCCGGCTGCCACCACGGCGAAGCCTTTGTCGCCTTCGATTGGGACGGCGCACCGGAAAACTTCTTCGAAGGGCGCCCGCTGATCTCGGTGGTGGTACGCGGCGACGACCCGGTTTTCCTGGGTCACGCCCTGGAAAGCCTGGCCGCACAGGAATACGACCACCTCGAAGTGGTGTTGGTGTGGTTCGGCGCGACGCCTCCCCAACTCGACGATTTCAGCGTGCTGGATATCCGCATCGTGGCCGGCGTGCCCAACCGCGGCAAAAACCTCAATCTCGGCATCGACGCGGCGCGCGGCGAATACCTGGCATTTCTCGACCAGGACGACATTTACGAACCCGAACACCTGGCCGTCCTGCTCGCCGAATTGCAGGCCAGCCCCAAGGCCGACGTGGCCTACGCCGGTTGCCGGGTGATGGCATGTCGCCGCGACGGCGCGGCTATCCAAATCGCCGAACAGGTCGCGGAAATGAACCGCCCCCTGGAACCCGGTCGGCTGCTGATCGGCAACACCATCCCCAACCATGCCCTCCTGTATCGCGCCGCAACGCTACGCCATTACCGCTTCGACGAGGAGCTTCCCGCTTACGAGGACTGGGAACTGCTGGCGCGCCTCGACCTGGCTGGCTACCGTTTTGCCCATGTCGACGAGATCACCTGCGAATACCGCTTGTTTTCTGCGGACGGCACCGCCACTCTGGAGCAGTCGCACCGCGACAAGGGCTATCTGGGCTGGGAAAAAAAGGTCCATGAACGCATCGTCCGGGATTTCGCGCCGCGTCATCTGGGCCAACTCGCCGGCCTGATCTCCGGCCTGGAGGAAAAACGCGACGAGCTTGAGCAGGAACTGACTGCGGCGCGCACCAAAGTCGCCGAGCTACGACAACGCGACACCGACCAAAAGACCTCCGAAGACCTCCTGCGCCGCGGCCTCGACGCGCTGGGCATCGCCCAACCGGGCCACGCCGGGCTGGCGGCATTGATCGGACGCAGCCTGCCGGAACAGACGCTGTTTTCACTGATCGTCCCGGTGTACAACACCCCCGCCGAACTGCTGGCCGAAACCCTCGACTCGCTGATCGGCCAGGCTTATCCGGGCTGGGAGTTGTGCCTGGTGGACGACGCCTCCGACCGGCCGGAAACCCTGGCGGCGCTCGATAGCTATCGCGCTGCCCCGGCCTTGGCCGGCAAGCTGCGCTACCTGCGCCGCGAAGAAAACGGCGGCATCGTCGCCGCCACCAACGACGCCCTGGCGCTGGCCGGCGCGCCGTACCTCGCCTTCGTCGATCACGACGACGTACTGCACCAAGAAGCCCTGCTGGAAATCGCCCTGGCCCTGCGCGACGCCCCCGACCTGCGCCTGATCTACACCGACAGCACCATGATCGACCACGCCGGGCGCCCGCTCAACGCCTATCACAAGCCGGATTGGGCGCCGGAAACCCTGCTGGGGATGAATTTCGTCAACCACCTCACGGTGGCGCGACGCGACGACGTATTGCAGATCGGCGGAGTCCATCCGGGATTTGACGGTTCCCAGGACTGGGACATGCTGCTGCGTCTCGCGGAAATCATTCCCCCCCCGCAAATCCGCCATATTCCCCTCCCGCTCTACGCTTGGCGCGCCACCAACGAGTCGCTGGCCTATCGCAGCCATACCAAGCCCGGCGCTTTGGCGGCGGGGCAACGCGCCGTCGAGGCACACCTCCAGCGGCGTGGGCTCGGCGCGGTCCACTGCACGCCCAATCCCGGCGGGCCGGGCATCGCCAGCACCTGGGCCGGCGCGCCACGGCGGATCGAAGTCATCGTGCCCACCCACCGCAACCTGGAGGGTTTGAAAACCTGCGTGCGCGGCCTCCTCGAAGAAACCACTTATCCCGACCTGCACCTCACCCTCGTCGCCAACCGCTGCGAAACCCCGGAAATGCAGGTTTACCTGGCGCAACTCGCGGAGCATCCGCGCGTCGCCATCCGCCCCGACCCGCGCGCCTTCAACTGGGCCGCGCTGAATAACGCCGCGGCGGCGGACAGCGACAGCGAACTCCTGCTGTTCCTCAACGACGACGTAGAAATTCTCGAACCCGGCTGGCTCGCCGCCATGAACCGATATTTCGAACTGGACGGCGTGGGCGTGGTCGGCGCCACGCTGCTCTATCCCAATGGCGAACTGCAACACAATGGGGTGCGTACCAGCACCGCCTGGCTTGCCGACAACATTCAATCCACCGGCAGCTATGGCGAACTGGCGGTGACCCGCAACGTCGCCGCCGTAACCGGCGCCTGCCTGCTGGTGCGGCGCGACGTCTTTGGCGCGGTGGGCGGCTTCGACGAGCGCTACGCGGTCAACTACAACGACGTGGATTTCTGCCTCGCCGTCCGCCATGCCGGCTACCGCGTGGTGCAAGCCGCCGATGCCCGCCTGGTGCACCACGAATCGATCAGCCGGGGACTTCACGACACCCCGCAAAAAAAGGCCGGCTGGGAACGGGAAATGGAGTTGCTGCGCAACAAATGGGGCGATTACCTGAACGACCCGTACTGGACCGAATACCAGGTCCAGGCCCAAGGCACCCGCATCCTCAACCTCGTATGAACGCCTATACCATCCGCCCCGCTGTAGCGGCCGACACCCCGGCCATTCTGGCGGCATTCGCCCAGACCTTCCCCAGTCGGCGCAGCCGCGAGGAATGGGAATGGCTGTACCGGCACAATCCCGACGGCAGCCAGGGAATGCTGTGCATCGCCGCGGACGGCCGGCTGGCGGCCCATTGCGGCGCGAGCCTGCACCGCCTGCGGCGCGACGGGGAAATCCTGGTTATCGGGCAAAATCGCGACGCTTTCAGCCATCCCGCCCATCGTGCCGTGCAGGCCGGGCGCGGCGGGCTGTTCGTCAAAACCGCGCGGGCGTTGTTCGAAACCTGGGGAGCGGAGCAGGGCGTGAATTTCTATTACGGATTTCCCTCGCCGCGCCACCTGCGCCTCGGCGAAAAACTCCTGGACTACCGGGCCGGGCGCAACTGGGGCCGCTATCGCTTCGACACCCGCCAGCCCCTGCCGCCACTCGGCGCGGCAAGCGGACGAGTGGCGAACATCACGACGTTCGATGCGGAATTCGACCGCCTCGACCAAGCCCGGCCCCAGCCCCTCGCCATCGTCCACGACAGCCGCTTTCTGGGCTGGCGCTTTGCGCCGCGCGGCGGGCGGCGTTACTGGGTGTGGGGGTTTTATCCCCACCTCAGTGGCAAGTTGGCCGGCTACGTGGTCTTCGCCCCATCCGCCGGCAGGGCCGCCCTGGTGGATTTTCATTTCCCCGTCGCCCCTCGCGATTACCGCAGTTTCTGGGCACTGATCGTCGCGAAGCTGCGCTGGCAGGGCGTGACCGATATCGAAACCTGGTACTCGCACCACCATCCGGATCATCGCAAATTGCTCGACTTGGGGTTTGCCGCGCTGCCTTTGCCGGAACACACCGCCTTCTGCTTTCGTCTTTACCCGCAAAGTCCCAGCCTGGACGAACTCGACCAGCGCTTCTCCTTCACCATGGCCGATTGCGACCTCCATTGAAACCCATGAATTTACCCGTCATCCGCGAACTCTTCATCGAACTCACCAGCGACTGCAACCTGCGCTGCCGCTACTGTGCGCTCAACCTACCCGGCTACGTGGCCCACGACATGGCGCCCCAGCACGTCGAACAGGTGCTGCGCTTTGTCGAGCAGGAGAAAATCCCGGTGGTCAGCGTCAACGTCCATGGAGAAACCACCCAGGTCGCCGGCTGGATGGAGATCTGCGCGCGCCTCAAGGCAAGCGGTGCGCAGCTCAACATCATCAGCAACTTCGCGCGTTTCTTCAGCGACGAGGAAATCGCCACCCTGGCCGGATTCGCCGGGGTGCGGATCAGCATCGACAGCGTCGATCGCGAGTTGCTGCGCTCGATACGCCACGCCGTCGATCTGCGCATCATCCTGCACAACCTCACTCGGCTGCGCGCCGCTGCCCTGCTGCGCCACGGCAAAATCCCCCTGCTCGGCATCAACTGCGTGGTATCGCAACGCAATGTATTCGCCTTGAGCGACGTGATCGCCTTCGCCGCCGCCAACGGTTTCAACGACGTGGTGCTGCATGACCTGGCGGAAATCACCGCCCTGCCGGAAGACCGTCCCCGCCACATCTCGTCGTTACCCGAGGAACAACGCGGCGCCGCCCTGCAAGCCCTGCGCGACACCTGGGCGCTGGGCCAGCGGCTGGGGTTGCGCATCGAAGCGCAGGCCAACCTGCAGGCGCTGGTCGAAAGCGGCGGCGATTTCGCGCGCCTCATGGGCGGCACCGATTATTTCAAGCAAAACGCCCCCACCATCGTGATGAGCGAACCGCTCGGGGCAGGGCAAACCCGCCATTGCCTCGATCCGTGGCGCGTCGCCAAGGTTGCCGAGGACGGCAGCGTGCTGGCCTGCTGCATCGGGCGCACCCGGATGGGCCATCTCGACGCCGCACCGCTCGATGCGATTTTCCAGGGCGCGCCGTTCCGCCAGCGACGCAGCGAAATGCGCTCCGGCAATCTCGACGAGGAATGCCGCGCCTGCCCGGCGCGCGGTGCGATTTCCACCACCGCCTTGCAGGCGGAACTGGCGGCGCTGGG
Organism: Sulfuricella sp.; assembly: GCA_018336195.1. GTDB lineage: Bacteria > Pseudomonadota > Gammaproteobacteria > Burkholderiales > Sulfuricellaceae > JAGXQV01. The sequence goes on from JAGXQV010000104.1 coordinate 69,005, forward strand.
GTTCAACTGCTGACGCTGGCGGCAATCCCTTATACAATCGCCCCATCCATTTCCCAGCGCGACCAGCACATGAATTCCCCCATCGGCATCCTCGGCGGCACCTTCAACCCCATCCACCTCGGGCACTTGCGCATGGCCCAAGAAATCGGGGAAGGACTGGATCTCGCGGAAATCCGCCTGATTCCCGCAGGTTGCCCGCCGCATCGCGAAAAACCCGGCGTATCCCCGCTGCAACGCTTGGAAATGGCGCAACTGGCAGTGAAAAAGAACCCCCTGCTGCGCATCGACGACCGCGAGATTTTCAAGGAAACCCCCTGTTACACGGTGGAATCCCTGCGCGAAATCCGCCGCGAATTGGGCGACGACCAGCCGATCTGCCTGCTGATGGGGTCGGATGCCTTCTGGGGCTTGCCGACCTGGTATCGCTGGCAGGAACTGTTCGATCTCGCTCACATCATCATCGCCCAACGTCCCGGCTTTTCCCGCGAAGACATGGCCGCCGGACGCGTCGGACAAATTCACGAGGAACTCGAAAAACGCCAGCGCTACGATTGCACGGCACTCCACCAGGAACCGGCGGGGGCCATCGTCACCTACCCGATCACCGCGTTGGACATTTCCTCCACCCGTATCCGCGCCCTCCTGCGCCAGGGACTGAACCCCCGTTATTTGCTCCCGGCAGCGGTTCTCGATTATATTCAGGCGAATAACCTGTATTGTTAGCCCGGTGATGAGGAATGGGTAAACGGGAAAAGCCGCGCTGCCCAGAATCTGCCCATCACTCGTTACTCTTCACCCATCACCAAATAAGGATCACATGGAACTCGAAGCAATGAAGCAAGCCGTCGTAGCGGCACTGGAAGACATCAAGGCCAAAGACATCACCGTTCTGGACGTTGCAAAACTGACCAGCATGACCGAATGCATGATCGTCGCCAGCGGCGACTCGAACCGCCAGACCCGTGCGCTGTCCAGCAGCGTGCAGGACAAGCTCAAGGAGTTGGGCGTCTCCCCCATCGGCGTGGAAGGCGAAGACAACGGCGAATGGGTGCTGGTGGATTTCGGCCAAGTGGTGGTACACATCATGCAGCCGGCAGTACGCGAATATTACAGCCTGGAAGAACTGTGGGGCGGCCAGCGCCCGCCGGCCCGTCCAAGGATGGCTGCGTAAGCGCCGATGCGTTTGCTGATCATCGCCGTCGGCCACAAGATGCCGGACTGGGTGGCGGCGGGATTTGCCGAATACGCCAAGCGGATGCCCCGCGAAACGCGCATCGAACTGATCGAGCTCAAGCCGGAAAAACGTGCCGGCGGCAAGACCGACAGCCAGATCAAGGAAGCCGAGAAGGAACGCATCCTGGCCGCGCTCCCCAAGGATTGCGAACTGGTGGCGCTGGATGAACGCGGCGAGATGCCGACCACCCTGGCGCTCGCCGAAACGATGAAGGGCTGGCTTTCCGGCGGACGAGACGTGGCCCTGGTGATCGGCGGCGCCGATGGTCTGCACGACGACATCAAGCAACGCGCCGCCAAGCTTCTCTCGCTGTCGCGCTTTACCCTGCCGCACGGCTTGGCGCGGGTGGTGCTGGCGGAGCAGCTCTACCGCGCCGTGTCGGTAATCCACAACCATCCCTATCATCGCGAATGACACCTAAGCGGATCTACCTCGCCTCGCGTTCGCCGCGCCGCCGCGAATTGCTCAACCAGATCGGCGTGCGTTTCGAACTGCTGCTGTTGCGCGAACAGTCCGGCCGCCCGCCGGACGTGGATGAAACCCCTTTTCCCAACGAGGATGCCGGCATCTACGTGGAACGGATCTGCCGCGCCAAGGCGGAAATCGCCCGGCAACGCTTGCGCCAGCGGAGCTTGCCGGCATTGCCGGTGCTGGCGGCGGATACCTCTGTGATCCTCGACGGCGCCATCCTCGGCAAGCCCCGCGATGAGGCGCATGCTGTGGAGATGTTGCGCACCCTGGCGGGGCGCGAGCACCAAGTGCTGAGCGCGGTGGCGCTGGCCTGGGAAAACCGCCTGGCGTTGCGCCTGTCGGTGTCGCGGGTGACGTTCCGCCCCTTGAGCGACGCGGAAATCCGCCGCTACGTGCTGACCGGAGAACCGCTCGACAAGGCCGGCGCCTACGGCATCCAGGGACGTGCCGCGGTGTTCGTGGAGCGCCTGGAAGGCAGCTATTCCGGGGTAATGGGCCTGCCGTTGTGCGAAACCGCGGAACTGCTGGCAGAATGCGGGATGGAGATTTTGTGATGAGCAATCGGTGATGGGCGATGGGTAATGAGTGATGGGAACCGTGCTTCCCGACACTGCTTGCCCATCGCCCATCCCCCATTCCCCATTACCGACTCCCATAAACCATGAGCGAAGAAATTCTCATCAACGTCACCCCCCAGGAAACCCGCGTCGCGGTGATGGAACAGGGTGTGGCTCAAGAAATCCACATCGAACGCACCAGCAGCCACGGCCTGGTCGGCAACGTCTATTTCGGACGGGTGTGCCGGGTGTTGCCGGGGATGCAGTCGGCGTTCGTCGAAATCGGCCTGGAACGCGCCGCCTTCCTCCATGTGGCGGACATCTGGCAGGATCACGCTGCGGAAAACCGGCCCATCGAGAAAATCCTCTACGAGGGGCAAAACCTCCTGGTGCAGGTCATCAAGGATCCCATCGGCACCAAGGGCGCGCGCCTCTCCACCCAGATCAGCTTCGCCGGGCGCTTCCTGGTGTACCTGCCACAGGAAACCCACATCGGCATTTCCCAGCGCATCGAAGACGAGGCGGAGCGCGAATTGCTCCGCGAAAAACTTCAGCACCTCCTGCCTCAGGGCGCGACCGGCGGCTTCATCATCCGCACCATGGCGGAAGCCGCCAGCGACAAGGAATTGCAGGCCGACATCGGCTACCTGTGCAAGCTGTGGCGCGACATCCAGGAAAAAGCCCAGACCGCCAAGCCGACCGCCCTGCTCTACCAGGATCTCAACCTGTCGCTACGGGTGCTGCGCGATTTCGTCAACGACGAGACCGACCGCATCCTCGTCGATTCGCGCGAGACCTATCTGAAAATGCAGTCCTTCGCCGAAAACTACACCAGCAACGTCGCCGGCAAGCTCGACCATTACGCCGGCGAACGGCCGCTGTTCGACCTGCGCGGCGTCGAGGAGGAAATCGAGCGGGCGCTCTCCAGGCGCGTCGATCTCAAATCCGGCGGCTACCTGATCATCGACCAGACCGAAGCGCTCACCACCGTCGACGTGAATACCGGCGGCTTCGTCGGCGGGCGCACCTTCGACGACACCATTTTCAAGACCAACCTCGAAGCCGCCCAGGTGATCGCCCGCCAACTGCGCCTGCGCAACCTGGGCGGCATCATCATCGTCGATTTCATCGACATGGATAACCCCGAACACCGCGACCTGGTGCTCGCCGAATTCCGTCGCACCCTTTCCAAGGACCGCACGCGCATGTCGGTGAACGGCTTCTCGGCGCTGGGACTGGTCGAAATGACCCGCAAGCGCACCCGCGAAAGCCTCGCCCACGTGCTGTGCGAGCCGTGCTGCACCTGCCACGGGCGTGGCAACCTCAAGACCCCGCAAACGGTGTGCTACGAAATCCTCCGCGAAATCCTCCGCGAAGCCCGCCAGTTCAACCCCCGCGAATTCCGCATCCTCGCCTCGCAACAGGTCATCGACCTGTTCCTCGACGAGGAATCGCAAAGCCTGGCGCAACTCGGCGATTTCATCGGCAAACCGATCTCGCTGCAGGTGGAAAGCCAGTACAGCCAGGAACAATACGACATCGTGCTGATGTAGAAAACAAATCAAAGCAATTACAGCATGTTATGACAACATGCCACAAGACCGACCTGGAACAACACACCTGAGACTGCTCAGCGCCTGTGAATGGCGCAATGCTCCGGTGGAATGGCGTTCACACAACGAGTCCGTATTGAACCACCTCATGCTTGCTCGCGCGGAATCGACGAATTATAATAAATCGTGTTTTTTCTATTTTTGATAATCGGATGAAAACATTTACCATCGAACAGGTACGCTCCGCTGCGGCGGCAGGCGGCATCCTGTCGGCCAACTTGCGGCCGGTAGGGAGCATGTTTGCCCTGGAATTCGAGACGCGGAATGGCCCCGCAATGCTCATTGCCGCAGTTTCCAAAAAGGTGCGGCGTTTCGGCAATCCAGTAAAGGCATTTGAGATTGTGCGTGATTTAGGGCTGGAAGGCGGCCACTATTCGGTGGCGCAGTGGCATCCCAATGAGCGAGACCGATCAACCCGCCCCGACAAATCGGCGGCACTAAAGGCGGCGCACGAAGCCGCCGGACTCAAGCGCGTGCTTGATGAGCGGATAGCCATGGCGGATGCGCCAAGCGCAATCTGGCACGACGCGGAAGACGTGTTTGCCGAATTGGAAACGGGCAATGCGGGTTAAGTTGCTCGACCAAGCCAAGGCAGATTTAGTGGAACTTAATCAGTATTACCGGACGGTCGGCGGGACGCCATTGGCGCGCAAGATGCTGGCACGGATAAAAGAGCCGATTTTGGCTCTTAAAGATCATCCCGGGATAGCTCCCCCGTATGAGCTTGCGCCAAACATCCAACGCCTGGTTGTCGCCGATGGGACGTTCCTGGCATTCTACCGAGTGGATAATGATGTCGAGGTGCTTCACATCCGCCGCGCCGAGCGCGCTCCGGTGACGGCGGCGGAATTGGAGCCAAACCCGCATGGCAACCACAGCTAAACACTAAAAAACCAAACACGGCTTTTCATCATGCCCAAAGACCCAGGCCCGCAAATCTGGCAGGCGGATTTTCTCGACCGCTCGCCGATTTTCGCCCCCTTGCGCCAAGCCGGGGAGCGTCTGCGCGGGCCGGCCTGGCCGACCCTGGAGGCTCTGCAGCCGGTCGCGCCGCTCCGCACCGCCAGTGGCCAGCGGCTGCGTTTCGCCCCGCACGGCCCCAAGCCAACCTGTTTCGCCGCGCAATACGAGCCGCGCATTTTTCTAAGCGGCGAAGTGCCGACCCGCACGCAAAACTGGCACGACTTCTTCAACGCCCTGGCGTGGCTGGTTTTCCCGCAAGCCAAGGCCGCCATCAACGCCGCCCACTATCATGCCGCCCTCGCCCAGCAACCCGGCACCAACCGCCATCCGGACCGCCACAAGCTGACCCTGTTCGACGAAAGCGGCGTCGCGGTGGCGTGCGCCGACCCGCGCCTCGCCGAACTGCTCAGGGAACACCGCTGGAAGGAATTATTCTGCGAGCAGCGCGCCGCCGTGCAGCGCGCCATGCGCTTCGTGGTGTTCGGCCACTCGCTTTACGAAAAGGCGCTCGATCCCTACGTCGGCCTCACCGGCCACGGGTTGATCGTGGAAGTGCCGGAGGATTTCGCGGACGCCCCACAAACCGAACAGGTTGCCGCGCTCGACAACCAACTCGCCGCCCGTCTCGGCGATCCGCAAAATCTCGCCTTCACCCCCGTTCCCCTGCTCGGCGTGCCGGGCTGGTGGCAGGACAACGAAACACCCGCTTTCTACGAGGACACCGGGTATTTCCGGCCCAAGCGCGCATAGAATTGAAAATGGCCCGGGGCAATCACCAAGGCATTCTCCCACGGCGGGAGCGGGCAGACGGTGCCACAGAACAGCGTAGCGTCAGCCAGCCACAGGTAAATCATGGGAACGGGGAATTCGCTTGATTTGAAATTGGCGTGACCTTTAGCTTAACGGCATTGACCCTACCCCGTATAATCTCCCCCTGTCAATTCAAACCCTTCGCGGCATTTCCCTTGGTTCAACACAAATTTTTCCTCTCCGGGCCGACGGGCCGCCTGGAAGCCTCGCTCACCGATCCGGACGGCGCGCAGCGCGGTCTGGCGCTGGTCGCGCACCCCCATTCCCTGCACGGCGGGACGATGGACAACAAGGTCGTGCAGACCCTGGTGAAGGCTTTCGCGGAACTGGGCTACGTGGCGGCGCGCCTGAATTTCCGCGGCGTGGGACAAAGCGAAGGGGGTTACGATGACGGCGTCGGTGAAACCGAGGACATGCTGGCGCTGGCAACCCATCTGCAAAGCGAGATCGGCGAGCTGCCGCTGCTACTGGCCGGATTTTCCTTCGGCGGCTACGTGCAGACCCGCGTCGCCGCACGCGTGGCGGTGCAGCGGCTGGTGCTGATCGCCCCGGCGGTGTCGCGCTTTCCTGCCGGGCCGGTGAATGATCCGGCGAATACCGTGGTGATCCACGGCGAGGCCGACGAAGTGGTGCCGCTCGCGGCGGTATTCGACTGGGCGCGCCCGCAAAACCTGCCGGTGACGGTGGCGCCCGGTGTCGGGCATTTCTTTCATGGGCAGTTGGCGCTGCTCAAACAAATGGTGATTCACGCATGTCGCTGCTAAGCGCAACCGGCTTGAGAAAACGCTACGGCGATACCGATGTGGTGGCCGGCATCGACCTCGCCATCGAGCCGGGCGAATGCTTCGGTCTGCTCGGGCCGAACGGCGCGGGCAAGACCACCACCCTGCGCCTGCTGCTGGGGCTCACCGACCCGGACGGCGGTGCCATGTCGATGTTTGGCCTTTCCGTGCCGGAAAATTCGCGGGAGGCGCGGATGCGGGTTGGCATCGTCCCGCAGATGGATAATCTCGACCCGGATTTCAGCGTTTACGAAAACCTGCTGGTGTATGGCCGCTACTTCGGCTGGAAAGACGCGCGGATCAAGGCCCGGATTCCTGGTCTACTGGAATTCGCCAACCTTACCCACCGCGCCGACGCGAAAATCTCGGCGCTCTCCGGGGGGATGCAACGCCGCCTCACCCTGGCGCGCGCCCTGATCAACGACCCCGACCTGATTTTCCTCGACGAACCGACCACCGGTCTCGACCCGCAGGCGCGCCACCAGATGTGGCAAGGCTTGCGCGGCCTGCTCGGGCAGGGCAAGACCATCGTCCTCACCACCCATTTCATGGAAGAGGCCGAACGCCTCTGCGACCGCCTGGCAATCATGGATTTGGGAAAAATCATCACCACCGGCTCGCCGCGCCAACTGATCGAGCAGCATATCGAGCCGCACGTCGTCGAGGTATTCGGCGACGGCGTGGAAGCGTGGGCGCAAACCCATGGCCGCGAATTGTGCGAACGCTTCGAACGGGCCGGCGAGACGCTGTTTTGCTACGCCCGCGACCACGATGCCCTGCTGCGCCAATTGGGCGGACAAAACACGTTGCGCTACCTGTCGCGCCCGGCCAACCTGGAAGACGTGTTCCTAAAACTCACCGGACGCGATTTGCGGGATTGAGATGTTGAAATCCAAAGACTTCCGCCTGCCCACCCTGAGCCTGCGCTTCATTGCAGTGTGGCAACGCAATTTCCTGGTATGGCGCAAACTGGCAATTCCCGCGCTGCTCGGTAATCTTGCCGATCCGGCTTTCTACATGCTGGGGCTGGGTTACGGCTTGGGCGGGCTGCTGCCGGAAGTGAACGGCATGAGCTATCTCGCCTTCCTCGCTTCCGGCACGGTGTGCTACAGCACCATGAACGCCGCCAGTTTTGAAGCCCTGTATTCGGGCTTCTCGCGGATGCACGTGCAAAAAACCTGGGACGCTATCCTCAATGCGCCGCTGACGCTCGACGACGTGCTGTTCGGCGAACTGGTGTGGATCATCACCAAGAGCCTGATGTCGGGACTGGCGATCCTGGTGATTATCTGGGTGATGGGCTTGCAGGCATCGTTCGCCATGTCGCTGTGGGCGATCCCGGTGATTATCCTGATGGGTTTCTGCTTTACCGGGATGGCGCTGGTCATCAACGCGGTGTCGCCGAGCTACGACTTTTTCATGTATTACTTCACCCTCGCCATCACCCCGATGGTGCTGCTGGGCGGGGTGTTCTACCCGGTGGACCAGTTGCCGGCATTCCTGCAGGGCGTTTCCGCCGCCCTGCCGCTGACCCACGCCATCGAAATGGTGCGCCCGCTGATGCTCGGTGCAATCCCGCCGCAAGTTGCCGGTCACGTCCTGGTGCTGCTGGTTTACGGTGCGCTGGGTTACTATCTGGCTCTGGCGCTGACAAGAAGAAGGTTATTGAAATGACTACCAAGATCAAACGGCAATTTTTCGCGCCCTGCCCGCGCGGCCTCGAAGCCATCCTGGCCGCCGAACTCAAGGAGCTTGGCGCCGCCGATCTCCAGCCCACCGACGGCGGGGTGGGGTTTTCCGGCACGCTGGCGCTGGCTTACCGCGCCAATCTGCACAGCCGCTTTGCCAGCCGCATCCTGTGGCGCCTGGTGGAGAAGCCTTACCGTAGCGAAGACGACGTGTACCGCGCCGCGCTGGACATCGCCTGGCCGGAACTGTTCGCGGTCGGCAACACCGTCCGGGTGGATGTCAGCGCCATCAAATGTCCGCTGAAAAGCCTGGATTTCCTGGTGCTCAAGATCAAGGACGCGGTGTGCGACCGCTTCCGCGACGCCTGCGGGGAACGGCCGAGCGTCGCCACGGTGGAGCCGGACATGCGGATTTTCGCCTTCCTCACCGCCGACCGCGTCACCCTCTATCTCGACACCTCGGGCGAGGCGCTGTTCAAGCGCGGCTACCGCAAGGAACAAGGCATCGCGCCGCTACGCGAGAACCTGGCGGCGGGCATCCTCAGACTGGCCGGCTGGCAGCCCGGCATCCCGCTGCTCGACCCGATGTGCGGCAGCGGCACCTTCCTCATCGAGGCGGCGATGATGGCCCTCAACATCGCCCCCGGCATCGAGCGCTGGTTTGCTTTCGAGAAACTCAAGAACTACGACGAGGGCGCCTGGAAAACCATCTACGAAGAAGCGGTGGCTGCGGAAAAGCCCAAGACCTCGCTGCCCATCCACGGCAGCGACAAATACGGCTCCGCCCTCGATTCGGCGCGTGCCAACCTGGAACAAGCCGGCCTTGAAGACGTGGTACACCTCAAACAGGTGGATGCCCTGGAAATCTCCGCCCCCGAGGCTAGCGGCTATCTCATCACCAACCCGCCCTACGGCGAGCGCCTCGGCGATCAGGAGGAACTGGCGCAGTTCTACCCGCGCTTCGGCGACGTTCTGAAACAGCGCTTCGGCGGCTGGAACGCCTACATCATCACCGCCGACCTGGCGCTGGCGAAGTTGATCCGTCTCTCCGCCTCACGGCGCATCCCGCTGTACAACGGCGCCCTCGATTGCCGGTTGTTCGAATACAAGCTGGTGGCCGGCTCCAACCGCAAGGAAGCCAAACCGGAACGCCCGGCCAAGCCCGCATGACCCCTAAAATCGCCGAACTGATCGAGCGCATCCACATCCTGCAGGATGAGTTGGAGCTTGAACTGGCGCGCAAGCGCGAAGAACTGCGCTACACCCTGATCGACCGCAAGGTGCGTTTCGAGCAGGAAATGCTCAAGCGTCACCGTGCCATCAAGACCGGCCTGCTGCACTACATTTTCAAGGCACGGCTGCGCAATGTAATTTCCGCGCCGGTGATTTACGCGATGTTTTTCCCCATGCTGCTGCTGGATGCCTGCGTGACGCTTTACCAATGGGTGTGTTTCCCGCTGTACCGCATCCCCAGGGTAAAGCGCCGCGATTACGTGATCTACGACCGCCACAACCTCGCCTACCTCAACCTGCTCGAAAAAATAAACTGCACTTATTGCTCCTACGGCAACGGCCTCCTGAGCTACATCAAGGAAATCGTCGCCAGAACCGAGCAGTATTGGTGCCCGATCAAACACGCCCAGCGCCTCTTGCAGCCCCATTCGCGGTATAGCCGCTTTGCCGATTTCGGCGATGCCGAAGGCTACCGCCGCGAACTGGAAAAACTGCGTTGCGATTTCGACCGCCCCGGCAACGGAAAATAACTCCGTCGCCCCCCCCCCCC
>JAGXQV010000105.1 GCA_018336195.1 Sulfuricella sp.
TATCGAACGCGGCATCGTCAAGGTTGGTGAAGAAGTTGAGATCGTCGGTATCAAGCCCACCATCAAGACCACCTGCACCGGCGTCGAAATGTTCCGCAAGCTGCTCGACCAAGGTCAGGCAGGCGACAACGTTGGCGTGTTGCTGCGCGGCACCAAGCGTGAAGAAGTGGAGCGCGGTCAAGTGTTGGCCAAGCCGGGTTCGATCACCCCGCACACCAAGTTCAACGCCGAGATTTACGTGTTGAGCAAGGACGAAGGCGGTCGTCACACCCCGTTCTTCCAGGGCTATCGTCCCCAGTTCTACTTCCGCACCACCGACGTAACCGGCGCAATCGAATTGCCTGCTGGCACCGAAATGGTGATGCCTGGTGACAACATCTCCATCGCGGTAGCGCTGATTCAGCCGATCGCCATGGAAGAAGGTCTGCGCTTCGCCATTCGCGAAGGCGGCCGTACCGTTGGTGCCGGCGTGGTTGCAAAGGTCATCGAGTAAAAAGTCAAGAAGCGAGGGTGGAGGGTTGTTGGCAGTGTTTTGCTCAATTCTAGGCTCTCGCTCTTGGTTTTAAAGAATAGGCCAGTAGCTCAATTGGCAGAGTGTCGGTCTCCAAAACCGAAGGTTGGGGGTTCGAGGCCCTCCTGGCCTGCCACAATTCTAGCTTGATCTCGGAGTGGGCAAATTAAGCAAGATTACCGACCGACACGCCTGTGTCGGGCGGTTTTTTGTCTTTGAAAAATACGATGTCAGATAAGATCAAATTGGTGTTTGCGTTTCTGTTGTTGGCAGGCGGGATTGCAGGTTATTACCTGTTGGCCGACCATGCCACGGCTTTGCGCGTAATCGCGGTGCTGGTGGGTGTTATTTCCTCCGCAGTGGTGGCAAGCTTGAGCGAGCCGGGTGGGCAGTTCGTTGCTTTCAGTCGCGAGTCCTGGGCTGAGACCAAGCGAGTGTCGTGGCCGACGCGCAAGGAGACGCTGCAGACTACCGGTATCGTATTCCTGTTGGTGGTGGTGATCGCGATTTTCCTGTGGATCGTCGATGCCAGCCTGATGTCGTTGGTCAAGCTTCTGATGGGCCAGGGGGACTGATGGCTAAACGATGGTATGTGGTTCACGCTTATTCCGGCTTCGAGAAAAGCGTTCAACGCACTTTGCTGGAGCGTATCGAGCGTGCCGGGGTGCAGGATTTGTTTGGTCAGATCCTGGTGCCGGTGGAAGAAGTCGTCGAAATGAAAGGCGGCCAGAAGAGTATCAGCGAGCGTAAGTTCTTTCCCGGCTACGTGCTAGTCGAAATGGAAATGAACGACGAGACTTGGCACCTTATCAAGAGCACTCCCAAGGTTACCGGCTTCGTCGGCGGTTCGGCGCAAAAGCCGACACCGATTAGCGACAAGGAAGTTGCTGCGCTGATGCAACAAATCCAGGATGGCGTCGAGAAGCCGCGTCCCAAGGTTCTGTTTGAAGTCGGCGAATCGGTCCGGGTTATCGAAGGGCCTTTCAGCGATTTCAATGGCACGGTCGAGGAAGTCAACTACGACAAGAGCAAGCTGCGTGTCTCGGTGCTGATTTTCGGACGCGCCACGCCGGTCGAGCTCGAATTCGGTCAGGTCGAAAAAGCATAGATTTGTTTCAACGGGGAGCTTGGCGAATTTTTCCGTCGAGCGCTATCACCCATTTTTAAGGAGTTGTCGAAGTGGCAAAGAAAATCATTGGTTACATCAAATTGCAGGTGCCTGCAGGGAAGGCGAATCCGTCGCCTCCGATCGGCCCGGCGCTGGGTCAGCGCGGCCTCAATATCATGGAGTTCTGCAAGGCGTTTAATGCCCAGACTCAGGGTGTGGAAGTGGGTCTGCCGATTCCCGTGGTGATTACGGCCTATGCCGACAAGAGTTTCACCTTCGTGATGAAGACCCCGCCCGCCACCATTCTGATCAAGAAGGCGGCAGGTATCCAGAAGGGTAGCCCGAAGCCCCATACCGACAAGGTTGGCAAGCTGACGCGTGCTCAGGCCGAAGAAATCGCCAAGACCAAGATGCCCGATCTGACCGCGGCTGATATGGATGCCGCCGTACGTACCATCGCCGGCAGCGCACGCAGCATGGGTATTGAAGTGGAGGGCGTATAACATGGCTAAAATTTCCAAGCGTCTCAAGGCTATCAACGCCAAGGTTGATCGCAGCAAGTTCTACGCGTTGAATGACGCGCTGGTGCTGGTCAAGTCGACTGCCAATGCGAAGTTCGACGAGTCCATCGATGTGGCCGTCAATCTCGGTATCGATGCACGTAAATCGGATCAACTCGTGCGCGGTTCCGTGGTTCTGCCGCGCGGTACCGGTAAGACCAAGCGGGTTGCCGTGTTTGCCCAGGGCGCTGCTGCTGAAGCCGCCAAGGAAGCCGGCGCCGATATCGTCGGCTTCGACGATCTGGCTGCCGAGGTCAAGGCCGGCAAGATGGATTTCGACATCGTGATCGCCAGCCCCGACGCCATGCGCGTGGTGGGTCAGCTCGGCCAGATTCTCGGTCCGCGCGGCCTGATGCCGAACCCCAAGGTCGGCACCGTCACCCCCAATGTCGCTGAAGCTGTGAAAAACGCCAAGGCCGGTCAGGTTCAATACCGTACCGACAAGGGCGGCATCATTCAATGCACCATCGGACGTGCTTCGTTTGGTGAAGACGCTCTTAAGGAAAACTTGCTGGCTCTGGTTGACGCGCTCAACAAAGCCAAGCCGGCTGCCGCCAAAGGCATTTACCTCAAGAAAATCGCGGTATCCAGCACCATGGGTATCGGCGTGCGCGTGGATCAATCCTCGCTCAACGCGTAATCAAGGAAACTTTGGGTCTGCCGTTCACTCGGCAGGCCGTCAAAGACCGTAGGCGTCCGTAAGGACTTAATCGATCGATGAGGAAATTGGCAGGCCTTGGCTTTCCAAGTTAATTGTCTTTCACCTACGCAGATGGTGTACCCATACAGGATTGTTTTTGTCTCCTGCATAAAGGTCGCCGTGGGTAGGTCCGGTTTCTCCTTCGGGTGATGCCGGACTTAATTTAAACGGAAGGAGGTAAGACCTTGAGTCTGAATCTTGAAGAGAAAAAAGCGGTTGTGGCCGAAGTCAGCGCCGAAGTCGCCAATGCTCAAGCGATCATTATCGCCGAGTATCGCGGTCTCGAAGTAGGCAACATGACGGTTTTGCGTCGCAAGGCGCGTGAATCGGGCGTGTACCTGCGCGTGCTGAAAAACACCCTGGCGCGCCGCGCCGTCGCTGATACGCCTTTCGCCGGGTTGGCCGACCAAATGGTCGGTCCGTTGGCTTATGGTATTTCCAGCGATCCGGTCGCCGTGGCAAAGGTCTTGCATGAATTTGCCAAGACCAGCAACGAAAAACTCACCATCAAGGGTGGTGCGATGGCTAATTTCGTGATGTCCCCCAAGGATGTCGCGGCGCTTGCCACCATGCCGAGTCGCGATGAGCTGTTGTCCAAGTTGTTGGGGACCATGCAGGCTCCGATTGCAACGTTTGTGCGTACGCTCAACGAAGTCCCGACCAAGTTCGTGCGTGGTCTGGCTGCCGTTCGCGACCAGAAGCAAACTGCTTAACACTTATTCATTACTAATTTATTCAGGAGAAGTTGAACATGGCTATTTCCAAAGCTGAAATCCTTGACGCAATTGCTGGCATGACCGTTCTGGAACTGTCCGAAATGATCAAGGAAATGGAAGAAAAATTCGGTGTGTCCGCTGCTGCTGCGGCTGTTGCGGTTGCTGCTCCGGCTGCTGGCGCTGCTGCTGCTGTTGAAGAAAAGACCGAATTCGACGTGATTCTGACCGGCGCCGGTGAGAACAAGGTCAACACCATCAAGGTGGTTCGTGCTATTACCGGTCTGGGTTTGAAAGAAGCCAAGGATCTGGTGGACGGCGCTCCGAAGCCCGTTAAGGAAGGTGTTTCCAAGGCTGATGCCGACGCAGTTGCCAAGCAATTGATCGAAGCCGGCGCGACTTGCGAAGTCAAGTAAGCGTTTAATCGGTAATTCAGGCTGGCGGGAAACCGCCGGCCTTTTCGCATTTGTAAAGCGTAAAGCGAATTCCCCTGCACATTTTCGGTCAGAGTGTGCATAGGAATACGACCACTGATTCCTAGCCGTACCCAAGGGAATCCGGTCGGCGGGAGTAGCGTAGCAGGCAAGACCCGACGGCGCAGGATTCTACTGAATGCGACTAGGAATTAAGGCGAGAGCCATCCATCCACGGAGATATTATGAGTTACTCATTCACCGAGAAACGACGTATCCGCAAGAGTTTCGCCAAGCGGGCCAGCGTGCAGCAAATCCCTTTTCTGTTGGCAACGCAGATAGACTCTTACGCCGCATTTCTGCAAACCGGCGTCAAGGTTGAAAATCGCAAGAACGAGGGTCTGCAGGCTGCGTTCACCTCGATTTTTCCCATTGCCAGCCATAGCGGCAACGCCCGCCTGGAATACGTCAGCTACACCCTCGGCGAACCGCCGTTTGATGTTCTCGAATGTCAGCAGCGCGGCCTGACCTTTGCCGCGCCGTTGCGCGTCAAGGTGCGTCTCACCATCATGGATCGCGAAGCTTCCAAGCCGACCGTGAAGGAAGTCAAAGAGCAGGAAGTCTACATGGGCGAAATTCCGCTCATGACCGATACCGGCTCGTTCGTCATCAACGGCACCGAGCGCGTGATCGTGTCTCAGTTGCACCGTTCTCCAGGCGTGTTTTTCGAGCATGACCGCGGCAAGACCCATTCTTCCGGAAAGCTGTTGTTCTCCGCACGGATCATTCCTTATCGCGGGTCGTGGCTGGATTTCGAGTTCGACCCCAAGGACTACCTGTATTTCCGCGTTGACCGGCGTCGCAAGATGCCGGTGACGATCCTCCTCAAGGCGCTCGGCTACAATCCCGAACAGATCCTGTCGATGTTCTACGTCAACGACACCTTCCATATCGCCAAGAAGGGCATCCAGTTCGAACTGGTACCGGATCGCCTGCGCGGTGAAGTGGCGCGTTTCGACATCTCCGATAAAGACGGCAACGTTATTGTTCCGAAGGACAAGCGCATTACCGTGAAGCACATCCGCGACATGGAGAAGGCTGGCGTCAGCAAGGTCGTGGTGCCCGAGGAATTCGTGCTGGGCCGCGTCGTTGCGCATCCCATCGTCGACAAGGAAAGCGGGGAAATCCTCGCGGTCGCCAATGAGGAAGTCGGTGAAACCCTGCTCGCGAAACTACGCGAATCCGGGGTGGCCAAGTTCAACACCATTTACGCGAACGACCTGGATCAGGGCGCCTACATTTCCTCGACTCTGCGTATCGACGAGACCACCGACCAGAAAGCCGCACAAGTGGCAATCTACCGCATGATGCGGCCCGGCGAGCCGCCTACCGACGAAGCGGTGGATGCCTTGTTCGGCGGTCTGTTCTTCAGCGAGGAGCGTTACGATCTGTCGGCAGTGGGGCGCATGAAGTTCAATCGTCGTGCCTATCCGGACAAGCCCGATGACAAGGTGTCGGGCTGGTTCAAGGCATTCCTGCAAAAGGTCGGAGCGAAGAGCGAAGAAGGCCACGGTGTCCTGGAAAACGACGACATCATCGCCACCATCATGATCCTGGTCGAGTTGCGCAACGGCCGCGGCGAAATCGATGATATCGACCACCTCGGCAACCGTCGCGTGCGTTCGGTCGGCGAACTCGCGGAAAACCAGTTCCGTTCCGGTCTGGTGCGTGTCGAGCGCGCCGTCAAGGAGCGTCTCTCCCAGGCGGAATCGGAAAACCTGATGCCGCACGACCTGATCAACGCCAAGCCGGTTTCCGGCGCGATCAAGGAATTCTTCGGGTCGAGTCAGTTGTCGCAGTTTATGGACCAGACCAATCCGCTCTCGGAAATCACCCACAAGCGCCGCGTCTCTGCCCTCGGTCCGGGCGGCTTGACCCGCGAACGCGCCGGCTTCGAAGTGCGCGACGTGCATCCCACCCACTATGGCCGGGTGTGCCCGATTGAAACGCCGGAAGGCCCGAACATTGGTCTGATCAACTCCCTGGCACTGTATGCGCGCACCAACCAGTACGGCTTCCTGGAAACGCCGTATCGCAAGATGGAAAACAGCAAGGTGACCAACCAGGTCGATTACCTGTCGGCCATCGAGGAAGGCAAGTACGTGATCGCCCAGGCCAACGCCGAGCTGGACAAGAGCGGCAAGCTCAGCCAGGAACTGGTGTCCT
Source organism: Sulfuricella sp. (assembly GCA_018336195.1). Lineage (GTDB taxonomy): Bacteria > Pseudomonadota > Gammaproteobacteria > Burkholderiales > Sulfuricellaceae > JAGXQV01. The sequence continues at coordinate 6,232 of JAGXQV010000105.1, forward strand.
GTCGCCATCACAATGAATTTGCCATGTCCACCCCGGACAAGGTCCAGTACATGGACATCGCGCCGGGCCAGATCGTTTCGGTAGCGGCGTCGCTGATTCCGTTCCTGGAGCATGACGACGCTAACCGCGCCTTGATGGGCGCCAACATGCAACGTCAGGCCGTGCCCTGTCTGCGCGCCGAAAAGGCTTTCGTCGGTACCGGTATCGAGCGCACCGTGGCGGTCGACTCGGGAACTACCGTGCAAGCCCGTCGCGGCGGGATTGTCGATTACATCGACGCCGGCCGTATCGTGGTGCGCGTTCATGACGAAGAAGCGCAGGCCGGCGAAGTCGGCGTGGATATCTACAACCTTATCAAGTACACCCGTTCCAACCAGAATACCAACATCAACCAGCGTCCGCTGGTCCGGGTTGGCGACGTGCTGCAGCGCGGCGACGTGATTGCCGACGGCGCTTCCACCGACATGGGCGAACTGGCGCTGGGACAGAACATGCTGGTGGCGTTCATGCCGTGGAACGGCTACAACTTCGAGGACTCGATCCTGATCTCCGAGCGGGTGGTGGCGGATGACCGCTACACCTCGATTCACATCGAGGAACTCTCGGTGGTGGCGCGTGATACCAAGCTCGGACCTGAAGAAATCACCCGCGATATCTCCAACCTCTCCGAGCGCATGTTGAGCCGTCTCGACGAATCGGGTATTTGCTACATCGGCGCGGAAGTCGAAGCCGGCGACGTGTTGGTCGGCAAGGTGACGCCCAAGGGCGAAACCCAGTTGACCCCCGAAGAAAAGCTGCTGCGTGCGATCTTCGGTGAAAAAGCCTCCGACGTGAAGGATACTTCGTTGCGCGTGCCGTCCGGCATTTCCGGTACGGTCATCGACGTGCAGGTATTCACCCGCGAAGGCATCGAGCGCGACAAGCGCGCCCAGCAGATCATCGACGACGAACTGAAGGGCTTCAAGAAGGATCTGGCCGACCAGATGCGTATCGTCGAAGACGACGCTTTTGGTCGTATCGAGCGCCTGCTGGATGGCAAGATCGCCAACGGCGGACCCAAGAAGCTCGCCAAGGGCAGTGCGGTAAACAAGGCGTATCTGGGCCTCATCGAGCGCCACAACTGGTTCGATATTCGCCTCGCCGACGAGGATGCCGCGCGTCAACTGGAGTCGCTCAAGGACAGTCTGGCGCAGAAGCGCGTGGAATTCGACGCCTTCTTCGAAGAGAAGAAGCGCAAGCTCACCTGCGGCGACGAATTGCCGCCCGGCGTGCAGAAGATGGTCAAGGTCTACGTGGCGGTCAAACGCCGCCTTCAGCCCGGCGACAAGATGGCCGGTCGTCACGGTAACAAGGGTGTTATTTCCAAGATCAACCCGGTCGAGGATATGCCCTACATGGCCGACGGAAAGCCCGTCGACATCGTGCTGAACCCGCTCGGCGTGCCGTCGCGGATGAACGTTGGGCAGATCCTTGAAACCCACTTGGGTTGGGCTGCCAAGGGCTTGGGGCTGCGTCTTGGCGAAATGCTCCAGGAGCAAGCCAAGGCCGCGGAGATTCGCAAGTTCATCGACAAGATTTACAACTCCACCGGCAAGTCGGAAGACATCAAGTCGTTCAAGGACGAGGAAATTCTCGAGTTGGCGAGCAACCTCCAGCATGGCGTGCCGTTTGCCACGCCGGTGTTCGACGGCGCCAAGGAAGAAGAAATTCGCGCCATGCTTGATCTTGCCTATCCGGATGAAGACCCGCGCACCAAGCAACTCGGCTTTACCGCATCCAAGACCCAGTTGCAGCTTTATGATGGCCGCACCGGCGACGCTTTCGAGCGTCCGGTAACGGTGGGTTACATGCATGTGCTGAAGCTGCATCACTTGGTCGACGACAAGATGCACGCCCGTTCCACCGGCCCGTACTCGCTGGTGACCCAGCAGCCGTTGGGCGGTAAGGCTCAGTTCGGTGGTCAGCGCTTCGGTGAAATGGAAGTGTGGGCGTTGGAAGCCTACGGTGCAGCGTACACCTTGCAGGAAATGCTGACGGTGAAGTCCGATGACGTCGGCGGCCGTACCAAGGTTTACGAAAACATCGTCAAGGGCGAACACAAGATCGACGCCGGGATGCCGGAATCGTTCAACGTGTTGGTCAAGGAAATCCGCTCGCTGGCAATCGACATCGATCTGGAACGGAATTAAGGGTCTAGGGTAGGGTGCGCCTCGCGCACCGTCGTGGTTGGTGCGCCGAGCGCACCCTACATAGCAGGAGTCGCAAATGAAAGCATTGCTGGATTTGTTCAAACAGGTAACGCAGGAAGAAGAATTCGACGCGATCAAGATCGCCTTGGCTTCGCCGGACAAAATCCGTTCCTGGTCCTACGGCGAGGTAAAGAAGCCGGAAACCATCAATTACCGTACCTTCAAGCCGGAGCGTGACGGCTTGTTCTGCGCCAAGATTTTTGGCCCGATCAAGGATTACGAGTGCTTGTGCGGCAAGTACAAGCGCCTCAAGCATCGCGGCGTTATCTGCGAGAAATGCGGCGTTGAAGTGACCCAGTCCAAGGTGCGCCGTGAGCGCATGGGCCACATCGAACTGGCTTCGCCGGTCGCCCACATCTGGTTCCTCAAGTCCCTGCCGTCGCGCTTGGGCATGGTGCTCGACATGGCGTTGCGCGACATCGAACGGGTATTGTATTTCGAAGCCTACGTGGTGACCGATCCCGGCATGACGCCGCTGAACCGTTGCCAGTTGCTGACCGAAGACGACTACCTCGCCAAAGTCGAAGAGTACGGCGATGAATTCCACGCCAGCATGGGCGCGGAAGGGGTGCGCGAATTGCTGCGCACGCTCGACCTCAACGTGGAAGTCGAGACGCTGCGCAAGGATTTATCGGAAACTGGTTCCGATACCAAGATCAAGAAAATCGCCAAGCGCCTCAAGGTGTTGGAGGCTTTCCAGAAATCCGGGATCAAGCCGGAATGGATGGTGATGGAAGTGCTGCCGGTGCTGCCGCCCGAACTGCGTCCGTTGGTGCCGTTGGATGGTGGCCGTTTCGCCACCTCCGACCTGAACGATTTGTACCGTCGCGTTATCAACCGTAACAACCGCCTCAAGCGTTTGCTCGAACTGAAGGCGCCGGAAATCATCGTGCGCAACGAAAAGCGCATGTTGCAGGAAGCAGTCGATTCGCTGCTCGACAACGGTCGTCGCGGCAAGGCCATGACCGGCGCCAACAAGCGTCCGTTGAAGTCGCTGGCCGACATGATCAAGGGCAAGGGCGGTCGTTTCCGGCAAAACCTGTTGGGTAAGCGCGTCGACTATTCCGGTCGTTCGGTGATCGTGGTGGGTCCGCAGCTCAAGCTGCATCAATGCGGTCTGCCCAAGAAGATGGCGCTGGAGTTGTTCAAGCCGTTCATTTTCAACAAGCTCGAAGTGATGGGCCTGGCGACCACCATCAAGGCCGCCAAGAAGATGGTCGAGGCCGAAGAGCCGGTGGTGTGGGACTTGCTGGAAGAAGTTATCCGCGAACATCCGGTGATGCTGAACCGCGCGCCGACCCTGCACCGTCTTGGCATCCAGGCGTTCGAGCCGATCCTCATCGAAGGCAAGGCGATCCAACTGCATCCGCTGGTGTGCGCGGCGTTCAACGCCGACTTTGACGGCGACCAAATGGCCGTCCACGTTCCGCTGTCGCTGGAAGCGCAGATGGAAGCCCGTACCCTGATGCTGGCCTCCAACAACGTCCTGTCCCCTTCCAACGGCGACCCGATCATCGTGCCGTCGCAGGATATCGTGCTGGGTTTGTATTACATGACCCGCGAGAAGATCAACGCCAAGGGCGAAGGCATTCGTTTTGCCGACGTCGGCGAAGCCCTGCGCGCCTACGAGTCGCGCCAGGTAGAGTTGCACGCCAAGATCACCATCCGTATCAAGGAAACCGTGGTCGACAGCGAAGGCAACAAGTCGGAAAAAATCAATCGTTACGAAACCACCGTGGGCCGTGCGTTGCTTTCCGAGATTCTGCCCGCCGGCCTGCCGTTCCCGCTGGTCAACAAGGCGCTCAAGAAAAAGGAAATCTCCAAACTTATCAATGCCAGCTTCCGTCGCTGCGGTCTGCGCGAAACGGTGATTTTCGCCGATAAACTGATGTATACCGGGTTCACTTTCGCGGCGCGTGCCGGCATTTCAATTGCCGTTGACGATATGTTGGTTCCGGACAAGAAAAACGACCTGATTTCCGCGGCGGAAGCCGAAGTGATGGAAATCGAGGCGCAATATTCCTCCGGCCTGGTGACGCAGGGCGAGCGCTACAACAAGGTGGTCGACATCTGGGGGCGTTGCGGTGACGTCGTGGCGAAGGCCATGATGGACCAACTCGGTACGCAAAACGTGGTCGACCGCGAAGGAAAAACCGTCAAACAGGAATCCTTCAACTCCATTTACATGATGGCCGACTCGGGCGCTCGCGGTTCCGCCGCCCAGATTCGCCAGTTGGCCGGGATGCGCGGCCTGATGGCCAAGCCGGACGGATCCATCATCGAAACCCCGATTACCGCGAACTTCCGCGAGGGGTTGAACGTGTTGCAGTACTTCATCTCGACTCACGGTGCACGTAAAGGTCTGGCCGATACCGCACTGAAAACCGCGAACTCAGGTTACCTCACCCGTCGTCTGGTCGACGTGACGCAAGATCTGGTGGTAACCGAGCAGGATTGCGGTACCCAACTGGGTATGGCGATCAAGGCACTGGTCGAAGGCGGCGAAGTGGTCGAAGCGCTGCGCGAGCGGATCCTCGGGCGCGTAACCGCATCCGACGTGATCAATCCGGAAACCGACGAAACCGTTTACGAAGCCGGTACATTGCTCGACGAAGCCGCAGTGGAAAATATCGAAGCGCTGGGCATCGACGAAGTTCGCGTGCGCACTCCGCTCACCTGCGAAACCCGTTACGGTCTGTGCGCCAAGTGCTACGGGCGTGATCTGGGACGCGGCGCCATCGTGAATGCCGGCGAAGCGGTCGGCGTTATTGCCGCCCAGTCCATTGGCGAACCGGGCACCCAGTTGACCATGCGTACCTTCCACATCGGTGGTGCGGCATCGCGGGCAGCAGCGGCCAGCCAGATCGAGATCAAGTCCAGCGGCACCATCCGTTTCACCGCGTTGATGCGTTACGTGACCAACCCCAAGGGCGAGCAGATCGTCATCTCGCGGAGTGGCGAGGTCATCATTACCGACGACAACGGTCGCGAGCGTGAGCGTCAGAAGGTGCCTTACGGCGCAACCATCCTTGCCATGGACGGCGACGTCGTGAAGGCCGGCAAGGTGTTGGCGACCTGGGATCCGCATACCCGCCCGATCATTACGGAATACGCCGGTCGAGTGCGTTTCGAGAACGTCGAGGAAGGCGTTACCGTCGCCAAGCAGATCGATGAAGTGACCGGCCTGTCCACCCTCGTGGTGATTGACCCGAAACGGCGTGGTACTGCGCAGACCAAGGGGTTGCGTCCACAGGTTAAATTGCTCGGTGAGAACGGCGAGGAAGTCAAGCTGGCCGGTACCGATCACTCGGTGAACATCACCTTCCATGTCGGTTCCATCATTTCGGTGAAGGACGGTCAGGACGTGAGCGTCGGCGACGTGCTGGCGCGTATTCCCCAGGAAACCTCGAAGACTCGCGACATTACCGGCGGTCTGCCGCGTGTGGCGGAACTCTTTGAAGCGCGTTCGCCCAAGGATGCCGGCCTTCTCGCCGAAGTCACCGGTACCGTGTCGTTCGGCAAGGATACCAAGGGCAAGCAGCGTCTGGTCATTACCGACCTCGAAGGTATTGCTCACGAATACCTGATTCCCAAGGACAAGCATGTCACGGCGCATGACGGCCAGGTGGTGAACAAGGGTGAGTCGATTGTCGACGGCCCTGCCGATCCGCATGACATCCTGCGCTTGCTGGGTGTCGAGGCTCTGGCCCGTTACATTACCGACGAGGTGCAGGACGTGTACCGTCTGCAAGGCGTGAAGATCAACGACAAGCACATCGAAGTGATTGTCCGCCAGATGTTGCGTCGCGTGACGGTTACCGATTCCGGCGATACCCGGTTCATCCAGGGTGAGCAGGTGGAGCGTGCCGAACTGCTCGAAGAGAACGATCGTGCCAATGCCGATGGTAAGCAGCCGGCAACCTACGAATACGTTCTCCTCGGGATTACCAAGGCTTCTCTGTCGACCGACTCGTTCATCTCGGCGGCGTCCTTCCAGGAAACCACCCGCGTTCTCACCGAGGCGGCTATTCTTGGCAAGCGCGACGAACTGCGCGGTCTCAAGGAGAACGTTATCGTCGGACGTCTCATCCCCGCCGGTACCGGTTTGGCTTACCACACCACCCGTCGCCGCCAGAAGCTTGGGCTGGATATGGCGGAAGGTGTCGATCTGGTTGAGGAAGCAATGGCAGTAGAAGACAGCGCAAACGAGATTTCCGCCTGAAGTAAAAGCGAAAAAAACGTTTGCGCCATTGACAGCGGGATGCGGGTTCATATAGAATCCGCCTTCTTTTTGGTAGGTGCGCCCAATTTTGGGCAAATATTGGGTTTTGACCGATTGGGACGGTGAATGCCGTCCCGGTTATTTTTTAGGAATGGAAAATGCCAACGATTAATCAACTCGTGCGCAAGCCGCGCGCAGTGAAGCGTGTGAAGAGCAAAGTGCCGGCACTGGAAAGTTGTCCGCAAAAGCGCGGTGTTTGTACCCGCGTCTATACCACCACGCCGAAAAAGCCGAACTCAGCGCTGCGTAAAGTTTGTCGCGTGCGTTTGACCAATGGCTTCGAAGTGACCAGCTACATCGGCGGCGAAGGTCACAACCTACAGGAACACTCGGTGGTGCTGATCCGCGGTGGTCGTGTCAAGGATCTTCCTGGTGTGCGCTATCACACCGTGCGCGGCAGTCTGGATACTGCTGGCGTGAAGGATCGTAAGCAAGGGCGTTCGAAGTACGGCGCGAAGCGCCCGAAGAAGGCATAACTTATTGTTTGAATCGAGGTCATCATGCCAAGACGTAGAGAAGTACCGAAGCGCGAAGTGTTGCCGGATCCTAAATTCGGTAGTCAAGATGTATCCAAGTTCGTCAATGTGTTGATGAGTGCTGGTAAGAAGGCGGTTGCCGAGCGCATCGTTTACGGTGCGTTGGATCAGATTGAAAAGAAATCCGGCAAGAACCCCATCGAGGTGTTCACTCAGGCATTGTCCAATGCGCGTCCCATCGTTGAGGTGAAGAGCCGTCGCGTTGGTGGTGCCAATTTCCAGGTTCCGGTCGAGGTTCGTCCGATTCGTCGTACGGCGCTCGCAATGCGCTGGCTGCGCGATGCCGCACGCAAGCGTGGCGAAAAATCCATGGGGATTCGTCTGGCTAATGAATTGATGGATGCCGCTGAAAATCGTGGCGCCGCGATCAAGAAGCGTGAAGAGGTTCACCGTATGGCCGAGGCTAACAAGGCTTTCGCGCATTACCGTTTCTAACAAGCCCCAGTTACGCAAGCACGGCTTCGCCTTGATGGCTGAAGTTGTGCTTTTGTCAACTCTGATGTATCAGGTTTTATTAAAAGGTTTTAATCGTGGCACGTAAAACACCCATCGAGCGTTACCGCAATATTGGCATCAGCGCGCACATTGACGCTGGTAAAACCACGACGACCGAGCGCGTCTTGTTCTACACCGGTGTTTCTCACAAAATCGGTGAAGTGCATGATGGCGCCGCTACCATGGACTGGATGGAGCAGGAGCAGGAGCGTGGTATTACCATCACTTCCGCCGCGACGACCTGTTTCTGGAAAGGCATGGACAGCAGCTACCCCGAGCATCGTATCAACATCATCGATACCCCGGGGCATGTGGACTTCACGATTGAGGTTGAGCGTTCCATGCGTGTGCTGGATGGTGCTTGCATGGTGTATTGCGCAGTGGGTGGTGTACAGCCGCAATCCGAAACCGTCTGGCGTCAAGCCAACAAGTACGGTGTGCCGCGTTTGGCCTTTGTGAATAAGATGGATCGCTCCGGCGCCAACTTCTTCAAGGTTTACGATCAGATGAAAGCTCGCCTCAAGGCTAATCCGGTGCCGTTGCAGGTGCCGATCGGTGCCGAAGATACGTTTGAGGGGTTGGTTGATCTGGTCAAGATGAAGGCGATTTACTGGGATGATGCTTCCCAAGGGATGAAGTTTGAAGAGCGCCCGATCCCTGACGGCTTGATGACGACCTGCAAGGAATGGCGCGAGAAGCTGGTTGAGAGCGCTGCTGAAGCTTCTGAAGAATTGATGAACAAATACCTTGAAGAAGGTGATTTATCGGTCGCGGATATCAAATTGGGTTTGCGTCAGCGTACTATCGCCAGCGAGATCGTGCCGATGCTGTGTGGTTCCGCCTTTAAGAATAAGGGTGTGCAAGCCATGCTGGATGCAGTGATCGACTATATGCCGGCACCGACTGACATTCCACCTGTTACGGGTATTCTCGAAAATGACCAGGAAGGTTCGCGTAAACCTAGCGATGAAGAGCCGTTCTCCGCTCTGGCGTTCAAGGTGGCGACGGACCCCTATGTCGGTCAACTGATTTTCTTCCGTGTTTACTCCGGTGTGGTTAATTCCGGTGACACGATTTATAACCCTGTCAAGGGTAGGAAAGAGCGTCTGGGTCGTATTCTGCAGATGCATGCCAACAACCGCGAGGAAATCAAGGAAGTGCGCGCCGGTGATATCGCCGCGGCCGTCGGTTTGAAAGAGGCGACCACCGGTGATACTTTGTGTGATCTGAATCAGGTTATTACGCTGGAACGCATGGAATTTCCGGAGCCGGTGATTCACGTTGCCGTCGAGCCGAAGACCAAGGCTGACCAGGAAAAGATGGGCATTGCGCTGAATCGCCTGGCACAGGAAGATCCGTCGTTCCGCGTGCGTACCGACGAAGAGACGAATCAGACGATTATTTCCGGGATGGGTGAGTTGCATCTGGAAATTTTGGTTGATCGCATGAAGCGCGAATTCGGTGTCGAAGCTAACGTGGGTGCTCCGCAAGTGGCGTACCGCGAAGCAATTCGTAAGAGTGTCGAAGTCGAAGGCAAGTTCGTCAAGCAATCCGGTGGTCGTGGTCAGTACGGTCACGTGTGGATCAAGATGGAACCCAACGAAGCCGGCAAGGGCTTCGAGTTCGTCGATGCCATCAAGGGTGGTACGGTGCCGCGCGAATACATTCCGGCTGTCGAGAAGGGCTTGATCGACACGCTGCCGAATGGCGTGGTGGCCGGGTTCCCGGTGGTTGACGTGAAGGTTACGCTGTTCGATGGCTCCTATCATGACGTCGACTCGAATGAAAACGCCTTTAAGATGGCTGCGTCGATGGCATTCAAGGACGGTATGCGCAAAGCCAGTCCGGTTCTGCTGGAGCCGATGATGGCCGTGGAAGTGGAAACGCCGGAAGACTTCATGGGTAACGTGATGGGCGATTTGTCGAGCCGTCGCGGTATGGTGCAGGGCATGGAAGATCAGGCTGGCGGCATCAAAGTCATCAAGGCGGAAGTGCCTCTGGCTGAGATGTTTGGCTACTCCACTACGTTGCGTTCGCTGTCGCAGGGCCGTGCTACCTATAGTATGGAATTCAAGCATTATTCCGAGGCGCCCAAGAACGTCGCGGAAGCGGTGATCAACAAGAAGTAATTGTTAATCTCTAAAGGAAATTATCATGGCAAAAGGTAAATTTGAGCGCACCAAGCCGCACGTGAACGTCGGAACGATCGGTCACGTGGATCATGGCAAGACCACCCTGACGGCGGCGATCACGACGATTCTGTCGAAGAAGTTTGGCGGCGAAGCCAAGGGTTACGACCAGATTGACAGCGCACCGGAAGAAAAGGCCCGCGGTATTACCATCAACACCGCCCACGTCGAATACGAAACCGAGAAGCGCCACTACGCGCACGTTGACTGCCCGGGGCACGCCGACTACGTCAAG
>JAGXQV010000106.1 GCA_018336195.1 Sulfuricella sp.
AAAAATCCAATTATTACGATAAGCAATGGATGACTCCAAAAGTCATGGTGCTGGTGTGGTTCTTTATAAGCTTCTCTATATTTTCTTCTTATATTTCGATTTATTGCGCTACTTAGATTAGGTATTTTGGTTTTATTCATTCTTTGGCAAACTTCCCTTGGCGTTTTGGCTTCCAATTGAGTAATTTTTTGCAACTGGTTTTCCATTTTGTCGAGCGCTATCCTTAACAAGGAATCATTGTATGTATAAGGCTCAGTGTGAGCATCGTAACTCAGCCATTCACACCGCGGAAGTTTTAGCCCCCCGTTGTTCATGACCGTAGAAGCGTTGAAGTTCGTTATTGCCCATCTCAACAAGTTGCCGAGGCTGCGCGCCATGTTTAAGCCTCCGGATGGCTCTCCAGTCACCCCGTCAAAATATCCTTGAGAAGAGTCTGCACTCTTCGTCCGTCCGCCTTGAAGTCGGCCACGCGTGTGCCACTATGCATTTGGGGGCTGGAGGAGGGGAGGGACTACTACCCATGGACCATGGATTTGGGGGCTTCGTCAGTCGGCTCGCTCATCACCAGCCGGTCGGCACATCCTTCACCGCTTGCAGCGGCAATGCAATCGCATTACCATTCCTTTGTCCGCATCAGGAAAGGAACCCATCATGACCGTTCTTCACACCGAGTCCACGCTGACTGCCCGTTACCAGACGACTATTCCCGACGCGGTGCGCAAGGTGCTTGGCTTGAACAAGCATGATCGCTTGGTTTATCGGGTCTGCGAAAACGGTGAGGTTTATCTGAGCAAAGCCGATATTGCGGAAGCCGAAGACGCAGCACTTGGGCCATTTCTTTCCCTGCTGGATTCCCGTTTGGCGCAGCAGCCGGGGAGCATCGTTCCCTACTCGGATGCCGATGCCGAAGTTGACTTGGATTTGGTGAAGGGCGTCGAGCTTGGCTGAGGCGGTGAAGCCCCGCACAAGCCAGGGTTGGCAAATCTGGTTTGGCGAGTTGTTCGATGCCCGTTGGCGAGCCCTGCGGGAGCGGGTTCGGCAACTCAAGACTGCGCTCGACGAGGGCGACTTCGCGGCCCATCCCGAGGTAAAACTGTTTGCTGCACTTGTACACATCGTGCATGAAACGGTTCCGCGCAATCCCGAACATCCCGACTTCCGCCTCGGCAAGACGCTGGGCGAGCGTTACACCGGGTGGCGCAGGGTCAAGCGCCACGGCTTGCCCGAGCGGATGCGGCTTTTCTTCAAGTTCTCCTCATCGCACAAAGTCATCGTCTTCGTCTGGCTCAACGACGCGGATACCCTGCGCAAGGACGGAGCTTCCTCCGATGTCTACGCGGTATTTCGCCGAATGCTGGAAGGCGGAAACCCGCCGGATGATTTTGAGGTCCTGCTTAAGGCAGTGGGCGGCGGGGAAGTTCGGTAGCTTGGGGCGAACGTCGTCCCCCCGAAATCGCTACTTGCGCTTGAACACGATATCCCATACCCCGTGCCCGAGCCTGATGCCGCGCGCTTCGAACTTGGTGAGCGGGCGGTAGGCGGGGCGCGGCGCATAGTCGGCGGCGGTGTTGGCCAGTTGCGGTTCGGCGGCCAGCACGGCGAGGATGTGTTCGGCGTATTCCTGCCAGTCGGTGGCGGCGTGCAGGTAGCCACCGGGTTTGAGCTTGCGGCACAGGGTGGCAACCAGCGTTTCCTGGATCAGGCGGCGCTTGTGATGGCGCTTTTTCGGCCAGGGGTCAGGGAAGAAGATGTGCACGCCATCCAGCGCGCCGTCGGGGATCATGTGGTCGAGGACTTCCACCGCGTCGTGCTGGACGATGCGCAGGTTGGTGAGGCTTTGTTCGTCGATGAGCTTCAACAGACTGCCCACGCCGGGCGGATGGACTTCAATGCCGAGGTAGTCGTTTTCGGGTTGCGCCTTGGCGATCTCGGCGGTGCTGGCGCCCATGCCGAAGCCGATTTCGAGAATCTTCGGGGCGCAACGCCCGAAAACCACGTCGAGATCCAGCAGGGTTTCCTGGTAGGGAATGCCGAAACGCGGCAGCAGATTTTCCAGGGCGCGGGTCTGGCCGCCGGACATGCGTCCGGGACGCAGGACGTAGCTGCGGATGGCGCGGTGGTGGGGGGTGTCGTTGGTGTCGGTCATCGAAATTCAGTGTTGAGTGTTTAGTGTTGAGTGTTTAGTTGAGGAATGCGCTTTGCGCAGGTTGATAAGAAATCGCCGCGCAAAGCGCGGCGACCTTAACTCAACACTAAGCACTAATAACTAAACACTGCCTTTTATTTTCCTATCATTCCGCTGGTCGGTGAGCTGGGGCTGGCGGAATAAAGCTTCTTGGGCATCCGTCCGGCGAGGAAGGCTTCGCGTCCGGCCTCGACCGCCTTTTTCATGGCGGAGGCCATCAGCACCGGGTTTTGCGCGCCGGCGATGGCGGTGTTCATCAGCACCCCGTCGCAGCCCAGTTCCATGGCGATGGCGGCGTCACTGGCGGTGCCCACGCCCGCATCGACGATCACCGGCACTTCGGCGTTCTCAATGATGATCTGGAGATTCCACGGGTTGAGGATGCCCATTCCCGAGCCGATCAGGCTGGCCAGCGGCATCACCGCGCAGCAGCCGATTTCTTCGAGTTGCTTGGCGATGATCGGGTCGTCGGAGGTGTACACCATCACCTTGAAGCCGTCCTTGATGAGCACTTCGGCGGCTTTCAGGGTTTCCACCACGTTGGGGTAAAGGCTCTTGGGGTCGCCCAGCACTTCCAGCTTAACTAAATCATGCCCATCCAGCAGTTCGCGCGCCAGGCGCAGGGTGCGGATGGCGTCGTCGGCGCTATAGCAGCCGGCGGTGTTGGGCAGGTAGGTGAACTGCGAGGGCGGTACGGCGTCGAGCAGGCTCGCTTCGCCGGCGTTCTGGCCGATGTTGACGCGACGCACCGCCACCGTGACGATTTGCGTGCCGCTGGCGTCGAGGGCGCGGCGGGTTTCGTCGAAATCCTTGTATTTGCCGGTGCCCACCAGTAATCGGGATGAATAGGTCTTGCCTGCGATAGTCAATTGATCCATTGGGGTTCCTTGAAATCAGATATTAGTTTTTAGCGTCAAGTGCTTAGTTGCGGTCGTCGCGCCTAGTGCGCCGGTATCAAAATAAAACATGCGCAAAGCGCATTCCCCAACTAAACACTAAAAACCCAACACTAAACACTGTTTTTCAGCCGCCTCCGACCGCGACGACGATTTCCAGTTTGTCGTTGTCGGCCAGGACGATTTCGCCGTGTCGGCTGCGCGGCGCTATTTCGCCGTTAAGCTCGACAGCCAGGCGTTTGCCGGTCAGGTCGAGGTGTTCCAGCAGTTGGGCTAAGGTGGGCGCGGTCGCGAAGGAATGGGACTCGCCATTGACGGTAAATTGGGTGGTTTTCAAGCTGCGGCTTTCAATCTTGGGGCCAAATCAGTAGAATGCGCATTCTAACACCGTGCGGGTGTAGTTCAATGGCAGAACGGCAGCTTCCCAAGCTGCATACGAGGGTTCGATTCCCTTCACCCGCTCCACTCGATTTCCGTATAAATCCTGGTTGTCCCTTGAATCCCGCTTGAAATGGCGTCTCATGCTTGGTCTGTCGGCGTGATTGGCGCGGTATTTCTCAAGGTTTTCCCGTCAATTTCGAATGCACCTTCTTTACCCTAATGGGGGTAGGGGCGCTCAATCCTCCTGTTACATGATAGAATTTCAATTTTTCCATTAAAGATTTCATCATGTTCAGTTCAAGCCAGACCATCGAAAAATACGATCCCGAGTTGTGGCAGGCGATGCAGGACGAGACCCGCCGTCAGGAAGACCACATCGAGTTGATTGCCTCGGAAAACTACACCAGCCCGGCAGTGATGGAAGCGCAAGGGTCGGTCCTGACCAACAAGTATGCGGAAGGCTATCCGGGCAAGCGTTATTACGGCGGCTGCGAATTCGTCGACAAGGCCGAGCAGCTCGCCATCGACCGCGCCAAGGCGCTGTTCGGCGCGGAATACGCCAATGTCCAGCCGCATTCCGGTTCGCAGGCCAACGCCGCGGTGTATATGGCGGTACTCAAGCCCGGCGATACCATCCTCGGCATGTCGCTGGCCCATGGCGGCCATCTGACCCATGGCGCTTCGGTGAATTTTTCCGGTAAGGTGTTCAACGCGATCACCTATGGCTTGCATCCCGAGACCGAAGCCATCGACTATGACGAAGTCCAGCGTCTGGCCACCGAGCACAAGCCCAAGATGATCGTGGCGGGGGCTTCCGCTTATTCGCTGGTGATCGACTGGAAGCGCTTCCGCAAGATCGCCGACAGCGTTGATGCCTTCCTCTTCGTCGACATGGCGCACTATGCCGGTCTCGTCGCCGCCGGGCTGTACCCGAACCCGGTCGGCATCGCCGATTTCGTCACCAGTACCACCCACAAGACCCTGCGCGGCCCGCGCGGCGGCCTGATCCTGTGTGCCGTGGAATACGAGAAGGCGATCAATTCGGCGATTTTCCCCAACATCCAGGGTGGCCCGCTGATGCACGTCATCGCCGCCAAGGCGATTGCTTTCAAGGAAGCGGCGAGCAAGGAATTCAAGCACTACCAGGAGCAAGTGATCGAGAACGCCCAGGTGATGGCGAAAGTGCTCAAGGAGCGCGGCCTACGCATCGTTTCCGGGCGCACCGAATCGCACGTGTTCCTGGTCGACCTGCAAGCCAAGAACCTCACCGGCAAGGATGCCGAAGCGGCATTGGGCAAGGCGCACATCACCGTCAACAAGAACTCGATTCCCAACGACCCGCAAAAACCCTTCGTCACCAGCGGCATCCGCATCGGCACCCCGGCGATGACCACCCGCGGTTTCAAGGAACTCGAAGCGGAACAACTCGCCAACCTGATCGCCGACGTGCTCGACGCACCCAACGACGAAGCCGTGCAAGCCCGCGTCGCCAAGGAAGTCCAGGCGATGTGCGACAAGCATCCGGTGTATGGGAAATAATTGGGTAGGGTGGGCACGTTTTTGTGCCCACGCGGACATAACCAGCACTGATTGCGTGGGCACAAACAACGTGCCCACCCTACATGAATGAAGTGCCCCTTCTGCGGTTCCACCGACACCCAGGTGATCGATTCCCGAGTCAACGAGGAAGGCGACAGCATACGCCGTCGCCGGCGTTGTGCTGGCTGCGACAAGCGTTTCACCACCTACGAGGTGGCCGAATTGCGGATGCCCCAGGTCGTCAAGCAGAACGGCAGCCGTGCCGATTTCGACCGGCAGAAAATCCGTATCAGTTTCATGCGCGCCCTCAACAAGCGGCCGGTTTCGACCGAGCTGGTGGATAGCGCGATCCAGCATATCGAGCAGAAAGCCCTCAGCCTCGGCGAGCGCGAAATCACCTCGCGGCAGATCGGCGAGATGGTGATGAACGAGTTGCGCAAGCTCGACAAAGTCGCCTACATCCGCTACGCCTCGGTGTACCGCAGTTTTCAGGATGTCGACGATTTCCGCGACGTGATTCGCGACCTCTGATGTTTTCCATCGCCGACCACGAATTCATGGCCCACGCGCTACGCCTTGCGGAGCGCGGCCTTTGCACCACCAGCCCGAATCCCCGCGTCGGTTGCGTGATCGTCAAGGACGGCGTGGTGGTTGGCGAAGGCTGGCACGAACGGGCCGGCGAAGCCCATGCCGAAATCAATGCCCTGCGCATGGCCGGCGAAGCCGCGCGCGGCGCCGCTGTCTATGTCACCCTGGAACCGTGCAGTCATTACGGGCGTACCCCGCCGTGCGCCAAGGCGTTGATCGACGCCCAGGTCGACCGGGTGGTGGTGGCGATGCGCGACCCCAACCCGCTGGTGGCAGGGGAAGGCATGGGGATGCTACAGATGGCCGGGATTCGCGTTGAGCAGGGCTTGCTGGAAAACCATGCCCACGAACTGAATATCGGCTTCGTCTACCGCATGACTTGCGGGCGCCCCTGGGTACGTCTCAAGGTGGCCGCCAGCCTGGACGGCAAGACCGCCCTCAACAACGGAGTGAGTCAATGGATTACCGGCGACGATGCGCGGCGTGACGCGCACCGCCTGCGTGCCCGTTCCTGCGCTGTGTTGACAGGCATCGGCACGGTGTTGGCGGATGACCCGCTAATGACCGTGCGCGCCGTGGAAACCACCCGCCAGCCGTTGCGCATCGTGCTCGACAGCAAGCTGAAAATGCCAACCACGGCTAAAATGTTGACGGAAGGCAAGACCCTGATCGTCACCGGTAATGACAACCATGAAAAAATGGATGCCTTGTGGAAAGCCGGCGCGCAAATGCTGATCCTGCCGCTCAAGCACGGTCACATCGACCTGGAGCGGATGCTCGACGAACTGGCGAAGCGCGAGATCAACGAGGTCATGGTCGAGGCCGGCCACACCCTGAGCGGCGCGTTCCTGCAAGCCGGGTTGGTCGATGAAATGGTGATTTATCTGGCGCCGCTGCTGCTCGGCCACAAGGCGCGCGGCATGTTCGACCTGCCCGAACTGACCGCGATCAGCGGGCGGGAAATCAAGATCAAGGAAGTGACCATGGTGGGGCGCGATCTGAAGATCCGCGCCGTGCCGCTGGAATAGGAGAAAACATGTTTACCGGTATCATCCAGGCGGTGGGAAAAATCACCCATATCGAACCTTTGCAACAAGGCGTGCGGCTGACCGTCGATGGCGGCGGACTGCCGCTCGACGACGTGGCGATAGGCGACAGCATTGCGCATAACGGCGTGTGCCTGACAGTCGTCAGTAAGACCGCCACCACCTACCAACTCGACGTGTCGCGCGAAACCCTGAATTGCACGGTGGGTCTCGGCGAACCGGGCGAAGTCAACCTGGAAAAGGCTCTGCGTATGGGCGACCATCTCGGCGGCCATCTGGTCAGCGGCCACGTCGATGGCGTCGGTCAAGTGGTGGCTTTCGACGCAGTGGGCGAGTGCTTCCTGCTGCGCATAAAGGCACCGCTTTCCATCGCCAAATACATCGCCTTCAAAGGCTCCATCGCGGTGAACGGGGTGAGTCTTACCGTCAACACCGTCGAGCACGACGAATTCACCATCAACCTCATTCCCCACACCTTGCAGGTCACCACCCTCCAGCACCTCAAGGCCGGCAGCCCGGTCAACCTCGAAGTCGACCTGCTGGCGCGTTACGTGGACCGTTTGAACAGTTTCCAGGAATCCGCTCAATGAACATCAGCACCACTGAAGAAATCATCGCCGACATCAAGGCCGGCAAAATGGTCGTCCTGGTGGACGAGGAAGACCGCGAGAACGAAGGCGATCTGGTGATGGCGGCGGAATTCGTCACGCCGGAAGCCATCAATTTCATGATTAGACATGCCCGCGGCCTGGTGTGCCTGACGCTCACCGAAGCGCGTTGCCGCCAACTCGACCTGCCGCTGATGGTTTCCGCCAACAAGCTGGCGCTGGGCACTAACTTCACGGTGTCCATCGAGGCGGCGGAAGGGGTGACTACCGGCATTTCCGCTTCCGACCGCGCCAAGACCATCCTCGCGGCGGTGAAGAAGGACGCCAAGCCCAGCGACCTCAACCAGCCCGGCCACATCTTCCCGTTGAAGGCGCAGACCGGCGGGGTGCTGGTGCGCGCCGGCCATACCGAGGCGGGCTGTGACCTGGGGATCCTGGCGGGCGTGGAACCGGCGGCGGTGATCTGCGAGATCATCAAGGAAGACGGCGAAATGGCGCGCCTGCCCGACCTCATCGAGTTTTCCAAGCAGCATGGTTTGAAAATCGGCACCATCGCCGACCTGATCCATTACCGCAGCCAGAACGAGCACTTGGTGGAGCGCGTCTCGGAGCGCCAGGTTTCCACCTGCCAGGGCGAATTTACGCTCCTCACCTACCTCGACAAGACCGCCAACGAAGTTCATCTGGCGCTGGTCAAGGGTGAAATCAAGCCTGGCGAGGAAACCCTGGTGCGCGTCCACGAGCCGTTGTCGGTGATGGATTTCCTCGATGTCGCGTCGCTGGAGCATAGTTTCAGCGTGCACCAGGCAATGGCGGCCATCGACAAGGCCGGCAGCGGGGTGATTGTGCTGATGCGCCGCACCGAAACCTCGGACGACCTGTTGGAGCGCATCCAGCGTACCACGCCGAAAGCCCCGGCCAAGGTGGACCTGCGCAACTACGGGATCGGCGCGCAGATCCTCCGCGACATCGGCGTTACCAAAATGCGTCTGTTGGCCACGCCGCGCAAGATGCCGAGCATGGTCGGTTTCGATCTGGAAGTGACGGGCTATGTGACGCCCGACGGAAAATAAGGGGAAGAAAATGGAAAAGTGTACCAACTACAATGAAATCGAACGCAACTTCGACGGCGAAGGAATGAAGATCGGCATCGTCATGAGCCGCTTCAACATCGACGTGTGCGAGGGCCTGTTGTCCGCCTGCGCCTGCCAGTTGAAAAAACAGGGCGTGGAAGATGGCCACATCGACCTGGCAACCGTGCCGGGCGCGCTGGAAATCCCCCTGGTGCTGCAGAAGATGGCGAAAAGCGGCAAGTACGACGCCCTCATCGCTCTGGGCGCGGTGATTCGCGGCGAGACCTACCATTTCGAACTGGTCGCCAACGAATCCGGCAGCGGCGTGACGCGCGTCATGCTGGACGCCGGCATTCCCATCGCCAACGCCATCTTGACCACCGAAAACGACGACCAAGCCCTGGTGCGGATGAGCGAAAAAGGCCGCGACGCCGCGCTGGTCGCCATCGAAATGGTCAACCTGCTGAAAAAACTATGAGCCAGCCCCGCAAAAGCCGGCGCAAGGCCCGCGAATACGCCTTGCAAGGTCTGTATCAGTGGGCGCTGTCGGGCAACGATGTGGAAGAGATCGAAAAACAGTTGCGCGAGGAAAAAGGCTTCGCGCAGTGCGACGACGAGCATTTCCGGGTTTTGCTGCGCGGCGTGATTGCCCAGGCGCATCTGTTCGACGCCACGATCCAGCCCCACCTGGACCGCCCCATCGCCGAACTCAGCCCGGTGGAACATGCCATCCTGCGCCTGGCCGGTTACGAGATGCAGCATCATCCCGAGATTCCCTACCGGGTCATAATCAACGAAGCGCTGGAACTCGCCAAATCCTACGGCGGCACCGACGGCCACAAGTTCGTCAACGGCGTGCTCGACAAGCTGGCGGCGAAAATCCGCACCGTGGAAGTCAACGCCAAGTAGTCAGACGGAGGAACAATGCCGGATTTGCCGTTGTTCCTCGCCGCCTCCGTCCTCCTTACCCTGGCGCCGGGGCCGGACAACATTTACGTTCTCACCCGTGGCGTCACCCAGGGCCGCAAGGCCGCGCTGGTCGCCACCCTGGGGTTTGCCAGCGGCCTGGTCGGCCATACCCTGCTGGCGGTTTTCGGGATTGCGGCAGTGATCCGCGCCTCGGCATTGCTCTTCGATCTGATCAAATATGCCGGCGCGGCCTACCTGATCTATCTCGGCTACAAGACCCTGCGCCATGGTGACGCCCTGCGTCCCGAGCGCGCCGCGGAAGCCTTGGGACTGCGGCGTATTTACTGGCAAAGCGTGCTGGCGAACCTGCTTAACCCCAAGGTTACGCTGTTCTTCCTGTCATTCCTGCCGCAATTCGTCGATCCCCATGCCGGTCGCATCGAGGTCCAGATGGCGCTGCTGGGGGTGGTGTTCATGGGACAAACCTTGCTGGTGTTCGGTGGCATTGCCCTGGCTGCGGGGACGCTGGGCAATGGGCTGATGCGCCGTCCGGCTTGGGGGCGCACCCTGAATCGCCTTGCCGGCGCGACATTCATCGGTCTCGGGCTGCGTCTGGCGGTGGTGGAAAAAGGCTAGGTTATTCGGGGTGCTTCTTGCGGTAGTCGGCAAAACTGCCGTTCCGGTAAGCACCGTCCACCACGTAATGGCCCAGCGTGGGAGGCTGCAATGGCGGCGGCATATCCAACCCGTGATCCCGTCTGTCGGCGGCTCCGGATTCCGCTGAACTGCATCGGGCTATTTCGTATTTGCATACCGGCCCGCCACATCGAGCAGGATTTCCCGCGCTTCGCGAGGCGCCAACCGGAATCCCTGCAAGAGCTCGCTCTCGTCGGGCGACGGTTCGCATGCTGCCGGTATATCGTTCGTCGTTGTTGCGGAAATCGGATAGGTCGTGCTGGGATCGTTCAGCAAGTCGATGGCGTGGCGTTTGAAGGCGCGCGCAATCGCCTCCAGGTTCTGCACGGTGATGTTGCCGTCGGCATTCCTGGCTCGCCGTACCGTGCCGAACCCCACTCCCGAAGCTTTCGACAGCGCCTTGATGGTGCCGAGGCTGGCGGAGCCGCTCATCCAGGCCGACAGGTTGTGGGCAATCACGCTTGCAATGTCCATTCACGGATTGCGGCAAATCCCGCCTTGCAAATGAGCACATAATAGCTACAATGGATACAACGAATTTTTCTCTTCGAGGTATGACCATGAAAGTCATGACGGCGCGAGACGCCAAAAACCATTTCGGGGAATTCCTCGATACCGCCCAACGGGAGCCGGTGGTTATCACCAAGAACAACCGGCCCGTTGGTATCATGATTTCCATTCAAGACGCCGCCGATACGGTTCTCCCGGAAATGATGATGGACAAAGAGCCGGGCTATGATGCCTGGGTACTTGAAAAAGTTACCAGCACCATGCGCCGCGTCGATAGCGGGAAATCCGCCCTGGTCGAGCACGAGGACGCTATGCGGCAAGTTCGTGACCGTCTCAAGGCCAGGTTTTCCAAGGTTGCTGCCGCGTAGCAATGCGTCTTGTCTGGACAAACGAGGCGCTTTCCGATTTCGAGAATATTCTCGCGTATTATTATCTCCAGGCCGGGGAGGCGACTGCCGAAGCCATCGAGCGCCGCATCGTCGGCCAGATTGAAAAGCTCCTGGATTTCCCGGAACGGGTACGGGCAAGCGACCGTATCCCCGGCGCACGTGAAGCGGTGATACACCGCCTTCCCTATATCGCCTTCATTCGGATTTCAGGGGATGAAATCCAAATATTGAACCTGGTGCATACCGCCCGAAAATTCCCCGCCTAGAGGCCGCCAAAACAGGTCTTGAATTCCCCCAAATCCTATTACGATAAGACAAATTATCGTAATAGAACCCCGCCCAAAAAACCGGCCCGATTCATTGAGGCTGGTTCCCCGTTATTACCCCCCGGCAACCCCCAACGCCTTTCTTGCCTCATGGGCGACCTCGATGAGCCTGGCCGGCGCGACATTCATCGGCCTCGGGCTGCGTCTGGCGATGGTGGAAAAAGGCTAGGTCATGCGGGGGGGCTGCTTGCGGTAATCGGCAAAACTCCCGTTCCGGTAAGCACCGTCCACCACGTAACGGCCCAGCGTGGGAGGCTGCAATGGCGGCGGCATATCCAACCCGTGATCCCGTCTGTCGGCGGCTCCGGATTCCGCTGAACTGCATCGAGCTATTTCGTATTTGCATACCGGCGCGCCACATCGAGCAGGATTTCCCGTGCTTCGCGAGGCGCTAACCGGAATCCCTGCAAGAGTTCGCTCTCGTCGGGCAGCGGCTCGCGTGCCGCAGGTATATCGTTCGTCGGTGTCGCGGAAATCGGATAGGGCATGCCGGGGGTGACCAGCAAGTCGATGGCGTGGCGTTTGAAGGCGCGCGCAATCGCTTCCAGGTTCTGCACGGTGATATTGCCGTCGCCATTCCTGGCTCGCCGTACCGTGCCGAACCCCACTCCCGAAGCTTTCGACAGTGCCTTGATGGTGCCGAGGCTGGCGGAGCCGCTCATCCAAGCGGACAGGTTGTGGGCGATCACGCTTGCAATGTCCATTCATGGATTGTCCTTTATCTACAAAGCCATGTGTGGCGATTGCGCGGAGCCATAAATGGCGATACACTCGCGGCATAAATGGTTTTTCGGGCTCGCGATTGTTGAGGGTTCCGGTAAACCACCTCAAGGGAATAGGTTAGGAAAAAAACCAGAACGCGGGGCAACCAGCGGGAGTGATGGCGATATCGCTTCCGGGTTTACCTTCTTGGGACTCCCTGTCTGTCCCATTCTTCTTTCACGGCAATTTCGGAGATTCGTCAAATGATCCTTCGCGCACCCGTTAAACGGCTGTTGCTATTTACCCTCGTTTCAGCGGCACTTGGTAGCGTTTCCGCATTGGCTACCGGTAGTGGCAGTGATTCGCCTGCTTCCGCACAGATTGCCGTTGTACGAGATGGCGATTGGATACGCCCAATTGCAAAGCATGGGGGGGATGGGGCATTTGAGTACTTGTTAATCAGTAACAGTCTTGTTTTCGCACCAGGTGGGATTTTTGAATGGTATTACAACCACAACGGGGCACCTTCGACGTTGACCGAGTCCGCTGCGCTTTCAGCCATTCAAGCAGCCGCAAATAAATGGATGTCCGTCTGCGGGATCAAAATTGTCTATAAAGGCGCCACCACCGATTTGCCTCGCAACTTCTCAAGTAAAAAATCAAGTATATATAACGTTGTTGGGTGGCGACCGGGGTCTACCTACGACGTATCTTCCCAAGGTATCGAAGTTTGGGCGGGGTTAGCGCTTTATTATGCGCTGGAACTATCACATTACGGCGGTTCTGACATCTCCTTCAACAGCAGCACTCAGGAACTTTGGACGAATCCGGCCAATCTCGAATCGGTGGCAACCCATGAATTCGGCCACGCCATCGGTATCGACCATTCGGATGTCAGCGAATCGGTCATGTTCGCCAACCCATACCACGACCTGGAGTACGACAAAACACTGCGGGCAGATGATATAGCGGCATGTGTGTCGATGTATGGCAATCTGCCCATTCAACCGGATTTCACCGCCACGGGAACCAATCTGGTGGTAACGCTCGATGCCTCCAAATCGGCGATCAACGGCAATACCGTTGCCAGTTATCAATGGGCGTCGTCGGACGGACAGACCGCCACTGGTAAGACGGCAACACTCACCTTTGCCAAGGCGGGTAATTACGATATCACCCTGACGATTACCACCGACAAGGGAACGACCTACAAGAAAACGGCATCAACCAACGTCGGCGGGCTGATTCAGGCGGATTTCACCCTCACGGAAACCGGTGGAGTGGTGGCGCTTGACGCCTCGAAAAGCACGATCAGCAACGGCCATTCCATTGTCGCATACCAGTGGACGGCGTCCGACGGACAGCAGTCATCCGGCAAAACAACCACGCTCAAGTTTTCCAAACCCGGCACTTATACGATTACCTTGACCATTTACGATGACAAGGGAATCACGGCTTCGGCAACCAAGTCAGTCACGGTCACGACTATCTACTCGGCAATTCAGCCTGACTTTACCTACACGGAATCCAGCGGCGTGGTGGCACTGGATGCCTCGAAATCTTTGATTACCGGCGGGCTTTCCATCGTCTCGTACCAGTGGACCTCATCCGACGGACAGAAGGCAACCGGCAGGACAGCGACACTGGTATTTACCAAGCCCGGAACCTATTCCATTACCTTGACCATTACCGATGACAAGGGATTTACGAATCAGATATCCAAGCCGATCACGGTAATGGCAGGGCAAAGCGCAACGGCTGCGACTATCCCGGTCGGCACCAGACCCGTCGGGCTGGCGATCAATCGCGATGGAACCCGTTTGTATGTGCTCAATTACGCGAGCAACGACGTCTCGGTAATCAGTCTGCCGGACAACAAGGTCATCGCTACTTTGTCGTTGCAGGTCAATACCGCTCATGCAGGAATTATCATCAGCCCGGACGGCACGCGGGTTTACGTGCTCAATCACATTGACGGAAGCGTTTCTGTCATCGATACCGCAACTTTGACCGTCAAGGTCGTCGCTCTCGGTGCGCCGTCTCCCGGCAGTTTGTTGCTGACCCAAGATGGGAAATACATCTTCGTCAATATCAGCACGAGCATTACGGCCCAG
Source organism: Sulfuricella sp. (assembly GCA_018336195.1). GTDB lineage: Bacteria > Pseudomonadota > Gammaproteobacteria > Burkholderiales > Sulfuricellaceae > JAGXQV01. The sequence continues at coordinate 13,963 of JAGXQV010000106.1, forward strand.
GTGAATCAGATCGATACCTCCACCTTGGCCGTTACCCTTATCCCCCATGACGATATGTACACCAAGGGTGGCTTGCTGTCGCCCAGTCCCATGGGGTCGGTACTCGCTGGCCCAGTTTCTGTGGCATCAAGCAAGCGCTACACGGTTAGTGGCGCAGACAAAACTGTCGTGGTACGCAGTGGTAGCACCCTCGTCGCCACCATTCCGCTTAGCAGTACCCCGATGTACTTGATCGCCAACGCTGACGGCAGCCGGGTTTACGTTTCGTTAAGGGACAACAAGAGCGTGGTAGCGATAGACACGTCCAGCAACACGGTGGTTGCGACCTATACCACTGGAAGCATCCCTTCCGGCCTCGAAATCTCGTCGGATGGTTCGACCCTATATGTCACAAACAATGCCGACAACACCGTTTCCGTCGTTCCTACCGGCCATACGGTGGCAAAGCCGGTAGTCGTAACGAGTGGCACCGATTGCCTGTTCGCCTGGGCGGAAAAGAACTATGCCAATGTGCTCTATCCGGCAGGGGCGGCGACGCAACAAAATCCGCCGTACACCTTGCGTTATTACACGGGAAGCCAAGCCTACTTGATGACCTCGTCCGCCGATAGCCACCTGTATTACCGTGGCCCGCTGAGCGGCGGCGCGCTCCTTGACCTGGGTGGCACCGCATCCTGGATGGCGACGGCGGGGTGCAAGTAGCCGATATTTCGGTTATTCGTCGGGTGAGGCGCTTATTTCGTGCGCCGTAACCCGACGATGTCAGCCGCAATAGGCTGCGGTCGATCACATTACCAGTTCAAACGGGAGCGTTAATCATGGCTGAACATCCTTCGCCGGAATATTTGAGAAAAGTCAGAAATGACATTGCCAACTATCGAGACATTGCCAAGGGGCTTGAAGCGGAAATTCGCCGTTACCAGCAGCGCGGCGACGAGAGTTCGGCGCGTTCGATGCGCGAAGAGCTTCGGCGTACCCAACAGATGATCGAGAACTTGGAATCCCAACTGTAACGCAATCGAGGTCGCATGAAGTCTGGCGTTATTGCCATTCCATCAAGCCGCTGGGGCATGCAAGCCAAATAGGGAGAAAATAGAAAATGACGTTCGGTGCCTTCGCTCGCAACTACCTCAACCCCATCGTCCTGGCTCTCCGTGCCGGTCCGCTTTACGTTGGGGCCGCCTGCATGATGATTGCCTTCATTTCCGATAGCCCTCTCATCGTCAAAATCCCCTTCGGCATCTTTGGGGGCTGGCTGCTCTGGATCGGCATCAAGCCCTGGGGTACCGGGCGGGGGCTGTCGATCAGTCAGATCAATGATATGGCGAAGCGCGCAAATGATCGTTGACGTGGCGTAGTTCGCCGGTCGGGGCGGTATGTCGTTTGCGCCGTAACCCGACATGACCGTGACCACCCTCGAAAGGAGAGACCCAATGGGATTTTTTTCCAGATTCACTGAACAACTCGTGTCCGATGCGCTGGATCGCAATGGGCTTTCGCGTGGAACGAATTCGGTATGCTGCGAAGAGTGCCGATGCCATGTCCATGACCCCAACTCGGCATATCTGGTGTGCGGAATGCGCAGGATGTATGTCGGTGCCAACCAGGTTTGCCCGGACTTCGCTCGCGGTGCGCAAATCTACTCGATCACGTAATCTGAGAGCGTTGCAGGGCACGGCTCCCGACTACAACGCTTCCATACTCGATTGATACTCACTTTCGCTGGTCGCCACCCCAATATTTTCCAAATTTGCAGTTCAACAATCAGGAGGTCCATATGTTGCGTAAATTGTTCTGGAACTATTCATCATGGGTTTGCTGCCAATGCCGAGAGCCCAACGAGAAACGTTATTGCTGGAAATGCGGTCATGAGCGGTGCGGAAACTGCCGCGATGGCTGGTGACGGGAGCGGTCAACTAACAAGGTAGCCCGGATGAAGCTTTGCGGAATCCGGGAGCGCCCGAGAGGGCGCAACGGTTGCGGCATATCCAACCAGCGCTTCCGCCTTTCGGCGGCCCCGGATTTCGCTGCGCTGCATCCGGACTACTGATAGGCTTTCTTGTAATCGGCGAAGCTGTCCTTCGCATAAGCTCCCTCCACCACCCAGCGCCCCAGCGCCAGGAATTCCTTCACCCCGCCCTTGGTGACGCCGGTAAAGCTGGCGGTGGGTTTGCCGTCGAGGTCGAAGAACTGGAAGAGCGGGGTGTATTTCACGTTGAAACGGGCGGCGAAGGCTTTCTCCGTCACGTTGGCGCCGTTGAAATCGACCAGCGGCGTGTCGCCCTTCACGTCAACGCTGAAAATCACGAAATGCTTGCGGTACCAGTCCTGCACTTCCGCCTGGCTGAGCACGGTTTCACGCATTTTCCGGCAATACGGGCAGCCTTCCATCTCGAACATTACTAGTGCGCCGCTTTGCCCGTTCTTCCGGGCATTCTCCAACTCGGCCTTGAAATCGCCGAAAGTCTGTTCGAAGAAATAACCGTCGGGGTTGCGGGTTTCCGCCTGAACCACGGCGGAGCACAGCAGCAACAGGATGGGCAGCAGGATTTTGAACATGGCGGTATCTCCAGGGTTAGCGTTTCCCGGCAATATAATCTTCCACGATTTTCTTGGTCAATGCGCCGGTGTGTCGGGCGACCAGCTTGCCTTGCGGGTTGTACAGGTAGGTGGCGGGCAGGGCGTCGACCGCGCCGATCTGGGCGGCAATCTTGCGGGTGCCGAGGACGATGGGGTAGGAGATGAAATAGTCGTCGGCGAAGCGCAGCACTTCTTTGGAGTCGCGGTAATCCATGGCGATGCCGATGACAGCTAGATCCTTGTCCTTGTGCTGGTCGTGTAGCGCGGTGAGAGCGGGAATTTCGTCGAGGCAGGGCGGGCACCAGGTGGCCCAGAAATTCACCAGCAGCCATTTTCCCCGATAATCGGCCAGGGTGTGTTTCTTGCCGGCGCTGTCCAGCAGGACGAAGCCGTCGGCACCCGCGGCCAATCCGGCCCACAGCAGTGCCGCCAAGAACAGCGCGCTACGCAGCGTGAGTATGGACTTACTGGTGCGCATCGTGATGCTCGCTTTCCCGGTACTCGCCTTCCTTGCCGTGTGCTTCGGCGGCATGGGTCAGGAACAGCGCCAAGCCGATCAGGGCGATGCTGCCGCCCAGGTAGAGGAGGTCGAGCGGGGTTTTCATGTCCATCTTGAGGGCATGCTCGAACAGGGTGACGATCAGGATCATCAGCACCACCTTGGCGAGGCGGGCTTTCAGGTCGTCCAGGCTCTCGATTACCAGGATTTTGCTGGAAGCCTTGCTGCCGTGGGCTTCGTCGATATCGCTGATGAACAGTTCGTAGAGTCCCAGCGAGAATATCAGCATCACGGTGGCGAGCAGATAACCGTCCACCACCTCGACAATGTGGGTGATTGAGTCGTCGTGGAGCGCCTTGCGCGCCGCGGCGCTCATATCCGGGTCGGCGTAGTGGAGGATGTGCAGTATCATGTACCAGACGTCCACCGTGGCCATGTAGAAGATCGCAAAACCGGCGCACAGGCTGGCGATTACCGCTGCCAGGATGACGAAGCGGCTGCGCCATAGGGCGCCCTCGAAAATGTTTTCAACCAATTGCGAAATGTTTGGTTTTTCCATGAACTCTCCAGGAGAAAAAACGGCAAATTCTTTTTTGCCAAAGGGATATTTTACAAATCAAACATTTCTTTTTAAAATCGAACGCTAACTCAACCAAAACTGGACACTTTCCCATGCCGCTCAACCTTTCGGTTCCTGCCCCGGAGCAACGGACGACTCTAGCCGTAGAGACTCGCGTCGATCAAGTATCGGCATGGCTGGAGAAACTCCTGCGCGGTATTCCCGCCGATGCGGCGCTGGCTGTGTGCGACGCCATCGCGGCGCTCAACCATCACCCCCTGGCCGCCTCCGAGCGCTTGGTCCTGCTCGAACGGTACCGCGCTGCGGCCTTGGAACTCCTGCCGCCGCTCAAGGCGCAATTCGTGATCGTGCCGTTGCCGCTGCCGGAGAAGAACCGCCGCATAGCCGAGCTCAACCGCCAGCTTTTCGTCGAACTGGCCAATGGCTACAAGATCGTCCTGCAGGATACCCTGAAAGAAGCTGGCCGCACTCCGCTGCTTGCCGTGCAGCGCGGCATCGCCAGCCTCGGCAACGTCATCGCCACCTGCTACGAATCCTACGCGCCGGTTCCCGTCGGAACCTGGGCGGAAATTCACCAGCTTTACCGCCATGCCCAGCACGAAAACCTGCTCGACGAACCCGTCCAGGACGGCGCGGCCAGCACCAGCGTGGCCGACAGTTTCAAGCAGGTGCTGTTGCTGGCGGTTACCGACCCCTACCACTTGATGCAGGGCGAAGTGATTCGGGTTGTGGATTATACCGGGCGTTTCGCCCGTTTCGCGGAATTGCGCACCGATTCCGGCGCCTCCGGACAGGGCGGCATTTTCCTGGTGAGCCTCGACGGCGATCAGCCGCCCAAGGCGCTGCCCAAGATGGTCAGCGAAGTGGACGGCGCGACCGCCATACTGCTCGACACCTCGCGCCTGACCGCGCAATTGTCGCAGCAACTCGGCGGCCTGGATGCCGGGATCACCCCCGCCGACCTGCTGCTTCCCGAAGCGGCCCGCGACCAGGCCTATCGCGGCTTGATGAAGCGTCTCCTCAAGCACTGGAGCCTTTCCGTGCGGCGCCATTTCAACCGCAAGCACTACCGCGCCGAATTGGACATCTGCGTGGGCGTCCGTGCCATCCATTATTTCCTCAGCGGCCAGCAGGTTTACGGCGTGGGTAGCGGTGCGAGCAACGGCGACCTGGATTTCTCCCCGCACAAGAATGTCTTCGTTTCCAGTCGCTGGAGCATCCTCAACGAAAGCGCCGGCGGCATGGCGCTTACCCAGGTTTCGGAAATTTATCCGCAGTTGCGCGCCGGTGAAATCATTGGCCTGAAAGCGGAGGGTAGCCTGCGCTGGAACATCGCCGTGGTGCGCTGGGTGAAAACCAATGAGCGCAACCGCCTCGACCTGGGCATCCAGATGGTCGCGCCTTATGCCACGGCCGCCGCCGTCAGGCCTGCGGGAACCCATACCCCGTTCCAGCCGGTGTTGCTGCTCCCGGAAATACCTCTCTTCAAACAACCGCCTTGCGTGGTGGCGCCGCGCGGCATGCTCCAGGCCCAGCGTGGTTTCGTCCTCGAACACGAAGGGCAGACGACCTCCCAGAAAGCCTCTCAACTGCTCGAATCCACTGCGGTTTTCGAGCAATTCCAGTTCGCCGCGGAATAATCTTGAATGCGGAACATTTAATTGACGCGCCGCGCCTCGGGCGCGGACCAGTCAATCATTAAGAAATGAATAGGGCGTCAGTCATCTTCAAAGTTTGTAAGTGACTTGCAGCCACAGCGAACGCGGTGCGACCGGCAGGTCGCCGGGGATGGCGGCGGTCGGGTAAGCGGGCAGGTTGCCGGGTGCTGCAACGTACAACGTGGGTTCCAGCACCGTGGCGTTGAACAGGTTGCGCGCGGCGACGGCAAAATTCCACTGTCTCTTTTCGCGTGTGTTGTGCAGGGTTACGTCGAACGTAGTGTAGTCCGGCACTGGCGGTCGGGTGTCGCCCTTGATGCGGCGACGGTCGGCTACCCAGTTGAGTTGCGGGCTGAGCATCCAGTTGTCCGCCATGCGCCAGTCGGCCCTAGCGTAGGCGTGCTTGTGCGGAGCGTAACCGGCATCGCTATTGGTGGATTCGTCTATCGATTCCTGCAAGGCAAGGTTGGCCGTCACGCGCAGATTGCGGCCGGCGTCCCATACCGCCTCGACTTCCATCCCGCTGCCGTGCAACTGGCCAGTGTTGGTGAATTGCGCGCCGATCCCGCTGGGCTTGGTCACTGCACGTATCGTATCCTTCATGGTATAGCGGTACAGGTTCAGGTTGAGTTTGAGTGAGTTGCGCGCCTGCCAGGAAATGGCGGCCTCCAGCGTCTTGATGCGTTCCGGTTTGATGTCGGGGTTGCCGTCGCCGGTGGGGTTGACGCCGTATTGTTCATTGAACGAGGGGGCGCGGAAGGCCTGGCCGTACAGCAGCTTGGCGGTCACGTCCAGGCCGGCGTCCCACACCAGCGCCAGACGCGGGTTGGTGGTGGTGCCGAAATCGGAGAAATTGTCGCTGCGGACGCCCGCCGTCAGCGCCCAGTCGCGAGCCAGATTCCATTCGTCCTGAACATAGACATAATCGTTGAAACGGCGGTGCGGCAACTGGTGCGGCTGGAGCACGGAATAATCGATCAACGCGCCAGTGGGAATGGGAACGCCAATGAGTGCCGCAGCGCCATTAGTGCGCAGCCAGAAGTTTTTGAGGGATTGGACCTGGTACATGTTGAGGTCTTCGTGACCCGCGCCCAAGCGGATGTTGTGGTCGCTGAAACCGCTATACGTCGCATTGGCGGACAGCCGGAATTGCCGCTCCCGGCGAGCGGGCGAACCCAGCATGCCGTTGGTGAAGGTACCAGGCACAACCGTGCCGATCGGACCGAGCAAGGCTTGTATTCCCGCCGGGGTGGCGGCGCTTACGGTGTAGGACGGGAAAATTGTGCCCGGTGGATACAGCAGGTAGGAAGTATCCTCAATCTGTTGTAGAAAATTGGCGGCAAAACCCAGTCCCCAGTTCTGGGTAAGGTTAGTGTCATTCCACGACAGGTCGGCGTTGATGCGTTGTGTTTCCCCCGTACCGTTCGGATCCAGGGCGTAAGAGGTTCCGGCGTAAGTGCCAGCGCTATGCCACTTGAAGCCGCTGCGCAGCCGCCATTTGTCATAGCCGAGATCAAGTTGCGCGTCTATGACCTGGTCACCCATATTCAGCGGGCCGGGCGCAAGGCTGGATGTACCTCCGAATGCCTTGTTGAGTCGAGTGGCGGCGTCAGCGCCGATGATCTGGTCCGCGCCGTCGCTGCGACCGGCTTGCAGGTAGGCCGCAACATCGAGCGCGCCGTGGCGGCTGCCGTGCTGCACCCAGATATTTTGTGCATTGAACGAGCCGACACGCGCGCCAACTGTGGTTCCTGGGGTCGTCTCGGCATTCTTGGTGATGATGTTGATGACCCCGGAAAAGGCATCGGCGCCATACAGCGCCGAGCCGGGGCCGCGGATGATTTCGATCCGTTCAATATTTTCCAGCAGCGGCGCACCCACAGAACCCCCTCTGTCCCCGCGCCAGGCTGAGTTGGTCGGGATGCTGTTTTGCAGCATCAGCACTTGCGGGTTAACGGTCGGATTGCTGCCGATGCCGCGTATCGAATACAAAGAAAAGTAGGCATTGGCGGAGCGGGTGACGTGAACGCCTGGAACAGACTCCATTACTTCGTCGAGGGTGGTCGCCCCCATCGCCTTGATGTCCTCGGCAGTAATCACGGAGGTCACCGACGGTGCGCGGCGCAGCAACTGCTTGGTTCCGGTGGCGATACTGACGGTTTCCTTGTCACCGTAGGCGAGGGCGAGGTCTTCTTCTTCCAACTCTTGTGCCACTGCACCGGCGGACTGAAGCGTCAGGAGCGAGAGGGGAAGCAATATTTTGAATGGCACTTTCATTTCAACCTCTACGGAGTGGGGAAAGCATAACGCTTTACGAGCTTCGTCGCTTTTTGTTACGAAGTGTATAGCATAACTTTCGTTGCTTCATTAAGCACAAAACATTAAGCATTTCCTTCCCCTACCGGGCAGGTCACGCTGAATTCCGCGCCGTCCTCGACGTTGCGCACGTTGAGATGCCCGCCCATATTGTTTTCGATGATGATCTTGGACATGTAGAGTCCGATGCCGGTACCTTTTTCCCGAGTGGTGAAGTAGGGGTCGAAGATTTTCGGCAGGATGTCCTCCGGGATGCCGCCGGCGTTGTCGCGAATGGTCACTTCCGCCTGCTCGCCGCAGCGCGTGATGGCGATACGGATTTCCCCGCGGCGCATCTCGTGGCTCAGCATGGCGTCCTTGGCGTTGTTGAGGATGTTGAGCATCACCTGGAAATATTCGTTGGGGAAGCCGAAAGCGACCACGTCCTGCTCGGCTTCCACTTGGACCGCGATGTTGTTGTTGCGGAAAGTGGCGGCGAGGATCTCCAGGGTGTCCTGCACTGCTTTTCTCAGACTGAAAGTAGCCTTCTCCTTGTTCGGCTTGAAGAAGTTGCGGAAGTCGTCGATGGTGGTCGACATCTTGTCGATGAGTTGAACACCCTTGGCGACGGAGTTCTCGATCTGTTCGGTGTCGAGTTCGCCGAAATCGTTGGCGTCCTTGATGTTGGCCAGCAGCAGGCCGAGCGCGTTGAGGGGTTGGCGCCACTGGTGGGCGATGTTGCCGATCATCTCGCCCATTGCGGCAAGGCGCGACTGCTGCACCAGGATGCGTTCCTGTTCGAGGTTTTTATGGACCTCGCTCCGGACGCGCTGCTCCAGGTTTTCGTTGAGCGATTCGAGCTGGTGGAGGGCATCGGCGAGCAACTGCTTCTGCTGGTAGAGGCGCAGGAATACCCCGACCTTGGAAAGCAGGATCGCCGGTTCGATGGGTTTCTCTATGTAATCGACCGCACCGGCCTCGTAGCCGGTGATGCGGTGCACGTCGTCCTTGTAGGCGGCGGTGACGAAGATGATCGGCGTGCCGCGCGTCTGTTCCTCGCTTTGCAGCCATTCCGCGACTTCGTAGCCGTCCATCTCGGGCATTTGCACGTCGAGCAGCACCAGCGCGAATTCGTGGTCCAGCGCCAGGGCCAGCGCCTCGTTGCCCGACGAGGCGCTGATGATGTCGGCGGGCACCTTGGCGAGCAGCTTGCGCAGCACCACCAGATTGGCCGGGACATCGTCGACGATCAGAATTTTGGGGCGTTCCTGGGTCATTTCAGCACCTCGATCAAAACAGTCGCCAGTTCGTCCAGCGGGACGGACCTGGCTTGGGGGCAGGCTTTCAGGGCCGATTCCGGCATGGTGCGGGCTTCCGCCGTGGCCGGATCCTGCACCAGGCACAGCCCGCCGGCGGCGGCGATGGCTTTCAGTCCGCCCGCGCCGTCGTGGTTGGCGCCGGTGAGTACAACACCGACCAGATGGCTGCCGTAAACGTCGGCCGCCGCCTCGAACAGCACATCCAGCGAGGGGCGCGCGTAGCTGACCTTGGCGTCGTTGGAGAGGGAAAAGGTGTGGTCGTCCTCGATCAGCAAATGGTAGCCCGGCGGCGCCACGTAAATTTTTCCGGGATCCACGCTTTCCTTCTCCTCCGCTTCCTGCACCGGCAACTTACAGCGTCGCGCCAGCAGATCGACCAGCAGGTTGCGCGATTCCGGGGCGCTATGCATGACCACCAGCAGCGCCGCCGGAAAGTCCGCCGGGAGCGCCGGCAGGATGGCTTCCAGCGCCGCCAATCCACCGGTCGAACAACCTATCGCGACGGCCTGGTAGTGGCTCATGCGACCCCCTTGGGAAGGCGCCGGAAGATTTTCAGGCGTGCGTCGAGGGCGCGGAATTCGTTGTCGATCCGCGGCGCCAGCGATTCCTTCATGCCCAGGCAGAGAATGCCGCCGCGCACCAGGCTGTCGCAGAACAGTTTCTGGACGCGCGCCTGCAATTCGCGGTCGAAATAGATCAGCACGTTGCGGCACAGGATCAGTTGCATTTCCCCGAACACTCCGTCGGACACCACGTTGTGGTGGGTGAACAGGATGTTGGCCTTGAGCGACTCATCCATTTTCACCAGGTCGTACTGGGCGTGGTAGTAGTCGGAGAGCGAGCGCGTACCGCCGGCCTTGAAATAATTGCGTGAATATTCCTTGATTCTTTCCGCCGGGAAGATGCCTTCCTCGGCCTGGGCGAGTGCGCTGTCGTTGATGTCCGTGGAGAATATCCGCGCCCGGTGATAGACGTCCTCTTCCTGCAGCAGGATCGCCAGCGAATACGCCTCCTCGCCGGTGGCGCAGCCGACCTGCCAGATGTTGATGCGTGGGAAGGATTTCAGGAGCGGCAGAATCTCGCGGCGCAGGTAGAGGAACACCTCGGGATCGCGGAACATTTCCGTCACCGGCACCGACAGCCCCGCCAGCACGCGCGGCAGCAGGGAGTCGTCGTGCAGCACCAGGGGGATCAGGTCGGCAGCCCTTTCCACCTGGAGCTGACGGCATAGCCCCATTACCCGGCGGCGCAGCGAGGCGCGGGCGTAATGGCGGAAATCGTAGCCATGGCGCAAGCGCAGCATGTCGATGAACAGTTGCACGGCGATGTCGTCGGTCTTGGTGTGAGGCATAGATTTTATATATTCAATTGGGGACGCGCCGCAGGCGCTCATCCACTAAAAACTCACCACTTAAAACTAAGCACTGTTTTTCAAGCATTGCCCTTCAGCCACACCCGCATCACCGACAGCAGTTTGTCGATGTCGACGGGCTTGGTCAGGTAGTCGCTGGCCCCGGCGGCCAGGCACTTTTCGCGGTCGCCGGGCATGGCGCGGGCGGTCAGGGCGAGGATCGGAATGTTGCGCCACGCCGGGATCGCGCGGATCTCGCGGGTGGTCTGGTAGCCGTCCTTGCCGGGCATCATGATGTCCATCAGGACGATCTCCATGTCCGGGTTGGCTTCGAGTTGCGCCAGCGCCTTGTCGCCGTCCTGCGCCATCAGCACCTTGAGGCCCTTGCCGCGCAGCACCTTGGAGAGCGCGAAGGTGTTGCGCATGTCGTCGTCCACCACCAGCACCTTGTGGCCGGCAAGCTGGGTTTCCGCGTCGGACAACGCGCCGGATTCTTCCGGCGCGGGTTGGCGGTGAGCGGGCAGGCCGTTGCCGACCCGGTGGAGGAATAGCGATACCTCGTCGAGCAGGCGTTCCGGGGAGCGCTGGCCCTTGATGATGATGCTGTCGGTGTAGGAGCGCAGTTTGAGGACTTCTTCCTCGTCCAGTTCGTGTTCGGAATAGATGACCACCGGCGGCATCCGGGCGCCCTTTTCGGCAGAGAGCTTTTCGAGGAATTCCAGGTCGCCCTTGTCGGGGAAGCTGAGGTCGAAAATCAGGCAGTCGACTTCTCCGTTGCGCAGAATCTCCAGGGCATCGGCGCAGCTTTGCGCTTCCAGGATGGTCACGTCGCGGTTGCCGATCAGGTCGGCAACCGCCTGGCGGGCATGGTCGTCCTTGTCGAGTACCAGCACCTTTTGCGGGGCATGGCGGGCGAAGCGGTTGATCTTCTCGAATGCCCCCTCGATCTGCTCGCGGGTCACCGGCTTCACGTAAAAGCCCACCGCGCCCATCCCCAGGCCGCGCAGGCTTTCGTCGAAAGCCGACATGAAATGCACGGGAATCTTGCTGGTGGCGGGGTCGCGCTTCAAGCGCTCCATCACCGACCAGCCGTCCTGGCCGGGCAGGCCGATATCCAGGATGATCCCGGTGGGCTGGCGGCGCGCCGCCAGCGCCAGGCCTTCCTCGCCGTTGGCGGCGGCCAGGCACTGGAAGCCTTTCTTGCGGGCGAGGTCGCAGACGATGCGCGCGAAAGCCGGATCGTCCTCGATGACCAGCAGGGTAGCCTCGCCCGTGGGCGGGGGCGCGTCCGGAACCACCTTGGCAGGCTGGGTCGGCGGCATCGGGGAGGGCTGTTGCGGTGCAGCGCCTTGCGGCACGGCCATCGCGCCCGGTAAGGGCAGGCTGACGGTGAAGGTGCTGCCCTGGCCTTCCGCGCTCGTCACGCTGATGTCGCCGCCCATCAGGCGCGCCAGTTTGCGCGAGATGGCCAGCCCCAGGCCGGTACCGCCGAAGCGCCGGCTGGTGCTGCCGTCGGCTTGCTCGAAGGCGTCGAAAATCTTGTCCAGCTTGGCGGCGGCGATGCCCACCCCGCTGTCGCCGACAGCGATGGTCAGCATTCCGGCGGACGGGCAGGCGAACGCCACCGAAACCTCGCCGCGTTCGGTGAACTTGAGCGCGTTGCCCACCAGGTTGCTGAGGATTTGCTCGACCTTGCGCCGGTCGGCGCGGAAAGCCGCCGGCACTTCCGCGCCGAGGGCGGTGGAGAAGACCACCCCCTTGGCTTGCGCCATGTGGCGGAAGCGCCGCTCCAGGGATTGGGTGATGTCGCTGGTGACGATGTCCTCGGGGAGCAGGTCGAGCTTGCCGGCCTCGATTTTGGATAGATCGAGGATGTCGTTGATGAGGCTGAGCAGATGGGTGCCGCCCTCGTGGATGATGCGCGCCGATTCGATCTGGTCCTCGCTGAGATTGTCTTCCTCATTGGATGCCAGGCTCTGGGCGAGGATCAGCATGCTGTTGAGCGGGGTGCGCAACTCATGGGACATATTGGCGAGGAATTCCGATTTGTAGCGGCTCGCCATGTCCAGTTCGACGGCGCGTTTCTCGGCGACTTGGCGCGCCTCGTCGAGGGCGTTCTCGCGTTCCTGGAGCAGGGTGGCTTTTTTAGTCAGCTCGTCGTAGGAATTTTGCAGTTCCTCGCTCTGTACCTTGAGTTCTTCTTCGGAAGCGCGCAATTGCTCGGTTTGGTGCTGCAACAGTTCGTTGGATTCGCGCAGTTCCTCGCTCTGCGCCTGGAGTTCTTCTTCAGAGGCGCGTAATTCTTCGGCCTGGTGTTGGGTTTGTTCGAGCAGTTCGCGGGTGCGCAGGCTGCGATTCAGCACTTCCATGTTCACCCCGATGGCCGGCATCAGCGCATCGAGCAAAGCCAGTCGGCTGTCGTCGAAGGCGTGGAAGGCGGCGACCTCGATCACCGCCAGCAGTTGCTCGGCCCATACCACCGGGTAAGCCACCACCGAGGCGGGCAGCGCTTCGCCCATGCCGGTGGCGATGGCGTATTGGGCGGGCGGCAGGTCGGTAAGAAAAATCGGCCGGCGCTCCGCCGCGCATTGCCCGACGCTGCCTGCGCCGCGCGCGAAGCTCTCCGGTGCACCGGGAACCCGGGCGAAGTGGGCGATGGCGTCGAGCCGGTCGGATTCCGGGTGGAACAGGTAAAACCGCCCGCTGGCGCCGTCCAGCAGGGCCATCAGGCGAGTCAGGAGATGTTCGGCGAGTTCTTCCATGGTGTCGGCGACGCGCATCGCTGCGGACAACTCGCTGACGTTGCTGCGCACCCAGCGCAGCGCCTCGGCCTTGTGGCCTTCTGCCTTGAAAACCGCGACGGCGCGGGCCATGTCGCCCACTTCATCGGTCCGCTCGGTGAGCGGCACCGGGGTCGAGAGATCGCCGCCGGCCAAGCGGCTCATGGCTGCCCGCAAGGTATTGAGGGGGTGCACGATGCCGCGCGTGATCAGCCAGGCTCCCAGGCCGCCGACCAGCAGCAGGCCGAGCATCAGCGCGATGGTGACGGTGCTCATCGACTCCCAGGTGCGATGCGCTTCGTGGTTGAACCAGGCGGCGCGGTTGACCGCGAAGTTCTGGATGCGCCCAATCCGTTCGTCGAGCAGCGGGGCGCGGCGCGCGTCGGTGTCGTGGAGAAGGATGAACGCCTCCCGGCCCTTGCCGCTTTGTGCCAAACGGAAAATTTCGGCGCGCTCGTACCACCAGGAAGTCAGCAAGCCGTCGATCGCGTCTACGTCGTCTATCGGTCCCAGGTATTGCTTGCGGATCACCCCCATGTTGTTGGCGATGCGGATTTCGTAATCCTCGACCTTCTGCTTGATTTCCTCGGCTTCGGCGGGTGAGGCGTGGAGCAGATGGTTCATTTCCTGGCGGATCGCCAGGATGCCTTCCTTGGCGCTGTGGACGTTGTTGATGACCGCCAGGGGATGACGGTACATCCGGTCGGCGAGGTCGGCCAGGGTACGGATGTTGTACAGCGCCAGACCGCCCATCAGGCAGGCCATGGTTAGCATCGCGGCAAACCCTAGCGATAATCTACCGAAGATCGGCATGTTTTTCAGCGACATGGGATTTTCTCACTGGAAGCGGTACGGTTATGCATGACGATGTGCTCAGATGCGGGAATTGGCCTGGATAAAGCCGATCAGGCGCTGAATCTCGGGATTGGGGGGGCCGATCGTCACCAGGCCGAGCGGATGATCGTAGTCCGGGGTTTTGACGAAGCGTGTCTTGTCGTGGTGCGCGCTCCAGCCGGACAGACTGACCACGGCGACGCCGCCCTGATCTTTGGCGACGAGAGGGATGGCATCGCCGGGAACGGGGGTCTCGCGGATGCCGGTCCGGTAATCCTCGCCATCCATCACTTTGCGCTGGATCACGGTGCGGATGGCGTTGCCGACCACGCTGGTAATTGGTTGGATGGGCCGGTCGTCGCCACCCAATTCCTTCCAGTTGCCGATCTTGCCGGTGAAGATATCCTTGATCTGGGTGCGGCTCAGTTCCACCACGGGATTATCTTGATGCACGATCAGGATCAGGCGGTTCTTGCCCAAACGGGTCATCACCAGGCCGGGCGGAACGGTGAACGCGATACCTTCCTTTTTCGCCACCTGGCGGGTGGTGTATAGCGCGTCGTCGAGCGATTCGGCGGTCATCGCTGCCTTGGTCTTGCCTTGAAACAAGGCGATCATGCCTTTTCCGGTACCTATCGACTGGAGTTTGATTGTGTTGCCGGTGGCGGCCTCGAATGGCTCGGCGAGCGGCGCGATGATTTCGTTGGCGACCGTGCTGGCGCCGCTCAACTCAAGCGAATCGGCGCCGACCGACCCGGCCCGCAACAACAGGAAAAAAATCAGGAATAGCGAGGCGGCGGTTTTCACCGGGAAAGGCTCCAATGGGGGCTATTTTATCTATATTATTTGCCCATTATAGACCCGCACGTATCGTGCCGGTAAGGGCGGAAATGGGTTTAAACCGCACTTTTTTCGGGCGTTTCGCAGAGCTTGCGCAAGCTGGGATTGGCGACACCCTCCAGGGCCGCGCGCAGGCCATCCAGCCAGGGCTGGAGGGGGGCTTGCAGGTCGGCGGGCAGATCGGGCGGGACGTCGGCGCGGAACACGAATTCCCGGAAAATTTCCGCCACGCTCAGCGCATCCGGGTCGCAACTCAGCAGCCAAGCATGGCTGGCGGTGCGGCTGACCCAGTGGGCCTTTTCCAGGCGCATCAGGATGTCCTCGCTCTCGTCCAGGCCGACCTGTAAATGCGCCTGGATCTCCGCCAGGGGGAGCGCCGCGCCGCCCAGCCACGCCTGGTACAGCACCCGCAGGGCGATCAGCGCCTGGGCGAACTGGAAAGCCGGGGTGTTCTCGTGGCCGCGGATGCTCCTGTGCCAATAGGGTAGGGCCGCCGCCATCACCGCGCCGAACAGGATGGTCAGCCACGACAGGTAGACCCATACCAGGAAAATCGGCAGGATCGCGAAGGCTCCGTATACCAGGGTGTAGGTCGGAAAAGTGGTGAGATAGAGGGCGAACAGCTTTTTCATCAACTCGAACGCCACCCCCGCCACCGCGCCGGCCGCCAGGGCATGGACGGCCTTGACCGTGCGGTTCGGCACCGCCAGATAGAGCAGGGTGAGCGCCGCGATGGTCAGCAGCACGGGGGTGAGGTTCAGCGGCACCATCCTCAGCACGGGACTCTCGCCGACCCATCCCAGCGACAGGCTCACCAGGTAGGAAGTCAGCGACAGGCTGGCCCCCACCAGCAGCGGCCCCAGCGTCAGCACCGCCCAGTAGATCAGGAAACGCTGCAACAGGGGGCGCGGGCGGCGCACCCGCCAGATCACGTTGAATGCCTGGTTGATGGTGAGCATCAGCATCAACGCCGTGACCGTCAGCAGGGCGATGCCGATTGCGGTCAAGCGCGCCGCCTTTTCGGAAAACTGGGTCATGTAAACCGCAATGATCTTGCCCGCCGAGTTCGGCACCATGTTGGTGAGCAGGAAAATCTTGACCTGCGCCATCATCTCGCCGAACACCGGAAACGCTGAAAAAACCGTCACCGCGATGGTGAAGATCGGCACCAGCGCCAGCAGCGTGGTGAGGGTCAGGCTGGCCGCCACCTGGGCGCAGCGGTCTGCGAGGAAACGCTGCTGAATCAGGCGGGCGAGCTGGATCAGGTCGGCAAGGGAACGGGACATGGGTGGTATGATGCGGGCTAAGTTTCCGATTGTCGAATGCGCAGCATGATAAATCAATCCGGTGAATCCGATGGCCGCCCAGGCTGGCCGAATCCGCAATAATCCAGATCGTCGCCCAAATATGAAAAAACTCGAATGGCTGCATTACGGCAGCATCGCCTCGCTGCTTGCCCTGATGGTCCTGTGCATCGCCTGGGAAGGCTGGCTGGCGCCGGTCCGCCCCGGCGGTTCCGCAGTGGTGCTCAAGGCCTTGCCCTTGCTGCTGCCGTGGTTCGGCATCGTGCGCGGCAAGGTTTACACCTACCAGTGGTCGTCGATGCTGATTCTCCTGTATTTCGCCGAAGGCATGACCCGCGCCTTCACCGACCACGGTCTGGCGGCGTGGCTGGCCGGCGGGGAAATGGTGCTGGCGCTGCTTTTCTATTTTTGCGCGATTTTCTACGTGCGGGCGGCAACGGCGCGCTAGAAGCCTGTCGGACTTACTGAATCGAAGCGAAAAATGAGTGGGTAGAGGACAGGTTTTGCGAAGTTTCGCCTGAAGGCGAAAGGCCTGCTTACCCCGACACACGGGTTTCAAGCGAATAGTCGGTCAGGTTGAAACGGCGGTTATTGGTAGGAGCCTGCCATGCAGGCGAGCCGTGTCGCCGGCGGGAACATTGCGACACCGCATCGCGGGCGCGGCCCACTCCTATCACCCCTTCGTTTCATGTTGACAGGCTCCTAGCCTGAATTACCCTCGCCGCAAAAAAGCGGTGGCTTCCTCCGCCGGCAGGGGTTTGCTGAACAAATAGCCTTGCAGGAAGTCGCATTGGTGAACGGAGAGAAAATATTGCTGGCCTTCGGTTTCCACGCCTTCGGCGACGACCTTGAGGCCCAGGTTGTGGGCGAGGGCGAGGGTGGCGGCGCTGATGGCGGCATCGTTTTCATCGCTCTCGATATCGCGCACGAAAGCCCGGTCGAGCTTGAGTATCTGGATCGGCAACAGCTTGAGATAGGCCAGCGAGGAATAACCGGTGCCGAAGTCGTCGATGGCCAGCGTCACGCCCAGATCCCGCAATTCCTTGAGCCGCCCTATGGCCCGTTCGGGGTTGTCCATGGCCACCGATTCGGTGACTTCCAGTTCCAGATCGTCGCGGGCGATGCCGTGTTTTTTCATGATGGCGCGGACTCTTTCGACCAGGGTCGGGGAGCGTAGCTGGTGGGCGGAAAGGTTGACTGCGACGCGCGCATTGGTGAGACCCTGTGCGCGCCAAGCCGCTTGCTGGCGGCAGGCTTCGTCGAGCACCCATTCGCCGAGAGCTTCGATCTGCCCGGTTTCTTCGGCGATGGGAATGAATTTGAGGGGCGGGATTAGCCCTTTTTCCGGGTGCCGCCAGCGTACCAGCGCTTCGACTCCGCAGGTACGGCCATCTGCGGTGCAAATTTTGGGTTGGTAGTGCAGTTCGAACTGCTGTTCCATCAGCGCAGTACGCAGGTCGCGCTCCAGCGCCAGTTTTTCCATCGCCGCGTTGGTCATCGCCGTGGTGAAGAACTGGTAGTTGTTGCGCCCCAGTTCCTTGGCGTGATACATCGCGGTATCGGCGTTTTTCATCAGGGCTTCCGGGGTGCTACCGTCGTTGGGGAAGATGCTGATGCCCACGCTGGGGGTGGTATGCAGGTCGTTGCCGTCGATCCGGTAGGGCTGGCCGAGCACTTCGACGATCATGTCGGCACAGTGGGCGGAATCCATGCCGTTATCCAGTCCGGTCAGCACCACCACGAATTCGTCTCCGCCCAGACGGGAGACGATGTCGCTTTCCCGCACGCTGGCCTGCAAGCGGCGCGCCACTTCGATGAGCAACAGGTCGCCGACATGGTGGCCGAGGGTGTCGTTGATGGTCTTGAAGCGATCCATGTCGATGAACAGGACCGCGGCTTCGCGATTTTCGCGGCGTGCCG
Source organism: Sulfuricella sp. (assembly GCA_018336195.1). Taxonomy (GTDB): domain Bacteria; phylum Pseudomonadota; class Gammaproteobacteria; order Burkholderiales; family Sulfuricellaceae; genus JAGXQV01. Next base: position 31,923 of record JAGXQV010000106.1, read on the forward strand.
ACAAAAGCGCCTGTTCGAGGCGGGTTTCCAGGCTGAAGCGGTTGAGCAGCCCGGTCAGCACGTCGTGGTGGGCGAGGCGGTGGATGCGTTCCTCGGCGGCCTTGCGTTCGCTGATGTCGGTAAAGCTGGCGATATGGTGGGTGATCTTTCCTTCCTCGTCGCGGATCAGCGAAATGGCGGCCCACTTCGGGTAAATGTGCCCGTCCTTGCGGCGATCCCAGAATTCGCCCTGCCAGAAACCGGTTTCCTGCAGGGATGACCACATTCCCTGGTAGGTTTCCGGGGGCGTGCGGCCGGATGCCAGCAGCTTGGGATTCTGGCCGTGTACGTCGGCCCAGGTATAACCCGTCAGCGTGGTGAAGGCGGGATTGACGGCGACGATATGGTTGTCGCGGTCGGTAATCATGATGGCTTCGCCGCTGTGGCTGAAAACGTTGGCGTAGAGGCGCAAAGCCTCTTCCGTCTCATGCAGATCGCTGACGTCCTGTACCGTGCCGCGTGAAACCAGCGGGGTGCCGTCTTCGGCGTAGAGGGTTTCGCAGCGTTCCTGCACATGCTTGATGCGCCCGTCGGGAAGCCGCAGCCGGTGCTCGATTTCATAGGGCTGGCGGTTTACCCGGGATTCGGCATAGGCGCGGTTCACTTTTTCCCGGTCTTCCGGGTGGATAGCGTTGAGAAACGCTTCCTTGGAAGCACCGAATTGCGCCGGGTTAATTTCGAAAATCCGGAAAATTTCGTTCGACCACTCCGTTTGGCCGTTGTGCAGATCCTGTGTCCAGCTTCCTACCTTGGCGATGCGTTGGGCTTCGTTGAGCCTGTCATGGTCGATTTTGAGGGCTTCCTCGGAACGCTTTAGGTCGGAAATGTCCCTGAAAACGGCGACCACTTCCCCGCCCGGCAGACGCATCACGTCGTTTTCCACCCACAGGCTGAGGCGCTTGTCCTGATAGGCGAAAAGCGGCAGCGATTCCGCAACGCCGGATTGCCAGACGCGACGGAGCGCGGCGAGCAGGCCGGAATCGATGACCCCGGGGAATACTTCCTTGACGCGGCGGCCCAACACTTGGTCGCGGTTGGTTCTGGTGATCCTTTCCGCTGCTCGATTGAAATCGAGAAACTCGAAGTCGCTGCCGCCGTCCACCGCACGATACACGGCCACCCCGTCGTTCATGTTGCCGAACAGGGCGCGGTATTGCGCTTCCTTGGCTTCCAGGGATTGGGTAGCGGCAATCCGCTCGGCATCCCGGCGGCTACGTTCCCGTTCTTGCAGACGGGTAGACCAGCCGCCCCAGCCGATGCCGAGCAGGCCCAACAGCCAGATGGCGCCATGATTCAGGCTTAGGCTTGTTCGCGTGGCTTCGAGGCGCTGGTAATAAGGGGTAAGCGGCAGGTTTAGACCGGTCGCGCCGCGCATGTCGCCCAGCTTGTAACCGAGGATGGCATGGCATTTTTCGCAGCCCGGCTCCATGACCATGGCGCGGAGATAGCGCAGGTAGGGTTTGCCGTCCTTGTCGGTCACCGCCCATACTTCCTTTTTCTCACCGCGGGTGAAGCGGTGTAACTGCTCGGTTTCCCAGGGGTCCGGCGCGTTGCCGGGATTGAGGTATTTCAGGCCGGTGATGCGCCCCTGGATGCCGTATTCCTCGGTATAGCGGTCCATTATCTGGCGCAGCATGGATGCCGGATTGAGCAGGGTGAGCTTCAGCCCTTCGGTGGTGACGACATCGCTTCCCGGAACGTGGGCCAGCCAGGGAGCCGGCTGCTGGGTGGCGGTGATCGGTACGTAAACCCCGCCGTGACTGGTCGCCCAGCGCCGGAAGGAGAGATCCTTGTTGACGTTGGAACGCGCCTCGGCATAAGCCTGATCGAGCATTTGCTGTTTCGCCCGTTCGAGATTCCAGGCCAGCGATACGCCCAGCACCGCCGTCCAGGCTACGGCGGTCAGCAGGGCGAAGCGCAAATGAAGCAGGAATGGCATGAGTGGCACAGCCTGGCGTGGAGAATGGACCAAGGATAAAGCGTTTCCTACCCTTATGCCAACCCGGCAAGCCGTGCGTAGTGGCGGCGCCGCGAATGGCGCCTGGTTATGAGTTCAGATGCTGCTGCACATCCTTCATCCGCAGATTCCGGCGGAACCGCTTTCCGGCAGGATGGTGAAGATGTTTTGAAAATTCGCCACCCGGAGAACCTGTTGGACGAAGCCTTCGGTGCTTCGCAATGAGACTCGCAGATTGGACAGGTTGGCGTTTTCGCGGAGAATCAGAAGCATCCCCAGCGCCGAACTGTCCATGTATTGCACGTTGGTCAGATCGACCGTGACTTCCTTGATACCTTTGATTTGCAGCACTTCATCACGGGCATTTTTGAAGTCGCCGTGGATGCTGAAGTCGAAACGACCGTTGAGCGCTAATACTGCAGTATCCCCATCTTGCTTTATGTTAATCGTCATCATGTTGAAATCTCTCCAAGCAGCAAAAGTACGTTGATTCGAATCGTTCTTCTAAGTTTCCTCGTTAGCGGGCGCCCGAGCCGCATTCCACCAGCATCAGCGTCATGTCGTCGAAGGCATGGCGCTTGCCCAGGTGGGCATTCAAGGTATCGGTCGGCGCGGTAAAGCGCTGGGCAGTTGCTAAAAAATGCGGTTGACCGGCAGCAGGTTGAGCGGCCGGCAAACCGTGGCCGGTCGAGTCGGCCAGCATCAGGTAGAGCTTGCGGTTGCGCGAGCGCGATGCCGCGATCAGGTCGCCGCTCACCACGTCGGTGGGTTTGAGCCAGCAATGGAGTTGCGCGTCGTGGAGATTTTCGGGACGTATCATGCGCGCCATCAGTTCCGCGACCAGGCGCCGCTCCTCTTCGGCGGCCTGGTGGTAGGCTTCGAGTTGCGCCTTGCCGGTCGCCAGGTCGCGGTTCTTGAACAACATCGCGGCGCTCTTGGCGATGGCTTCCAACAGTTGCTTGAGGTCGATGGGCTTCAGGGCGTAGCCGTCCACGCCCAGGGCAATGGCGCGATGCAGGTACTTGACGTCGTTGAAGGCGGTGGTGAAGATCACCGGCGTGGCGGCGTTCAGTTCCTTGACCGCGGCGGCCAGTTCGAGTCCATCCATGAGCGGCATCATGATGTCGCTGATGATGATATCCGCTTGGCGCGCCTTGAAAGCAGCCAAGGCGGCTTGGCCATTGTCGGCGAGGATCGGTTCGCCCACCCGGGGTTTGAGGAAATGGGCGACCTCTTTGCGGATGTGGTCGTCGTCTTCCGCGTACAGGACGGAGAGCTGCTTGATTTCGCCGGGGCTGGCCTGGTTCATGGGCCCTCCGCTTCATTCTCGGCGGCATGTTCGAGCGGTAATGCGATGGTGAACTCCGCGCCGTGGTTGCCGTTGCGGAAAACGATGGTGCCGCCCATGCGCTGTTCGACGATGGTTTTTACCATGTACAGGCCGATGCCGGTTCCTTTATCCTTGGTGGTGAAGTAGGGATCGAAGATTTTTTCCGCGATCTCGGGGGAGACGCCGCCGGCATTGTCGCGCACCACGATGGTGGCGTGCCTGCCGTCGCTGGTGGTGTCGATTTTAATCGCGGGATGCGTCGGCATCTTTTCCAGCAAGGCGTCCTTGGCATTGCCGAGCAGGTTCAGCAGGATCTGGGCTAGCTCGTTCGGATGCCCGATCATCTGGATGTCCTGGGGGCCGCTCAATTCGACCGCGATGTTGTTGTTCTTGAGGCTGGCGTTAACCAGGTTGAGCGCGTCCTGTATCGCTTGGCATACGTTGAAGGCGGTGGCGTAGCGGGCGGGGCTGAAAAAATCCCGAAAATCGTCGATGGTGGAGGACATCTGGCGGATCGAGTTCATCGCGTCCGCGACGTAATGGGATAGCGCGTCGCCATCGAGTTGCCGATCCTCGAAATCGATCTGGATGTTCTGCAGGATCAGCCCCAATACGCTCAGGGGCTGGCGCCACTGGTGGGCGATGTTGCCGATCATCTCGCCCATCGCGGCATGGCGCGCCTGATGCACGAGTATGCGTTCCTTCTCCATGCCCTTGGCGATTTCCGTGGAAACCTGTTGCGCCAGGGTGGCATTCAGGTCGAGCAACTTTTGCTCGGCGGACTTGCGGCTGTCGATATCCATCAGCGCCCAGATCGACCCTTGCGACATGTCGCGGGGGTTTACCGCCATGCCGCGCAGGTGGCACCAGAATATCCGGCCGTTCTTGCGCCGCATGAGGCGCTCGATTTCGAAAGGCTTGCCCTGAACCAGTTGGGCATAGGCTTCCTGGCCCACCTGCCGGTAATCCTCGGGAGTCGGGTAGAGCACTTCCGTGAATTTCTTGCGCAATTGGCTCATTTTGTAGCCGAACATATCCTCCATGCGGTGGTTGATCCAGATGAACTTGCGATCCTTGAGGAAGGCGATGCCGACCTGGGTGTTGTCCAGGATGGTTTGCATCTGTTGCAGCGTTTCGGCGAGGCGCTGCTGCATCCGCTTTTTCTCGGTAACGTCGTCGTATATTCCCAGCACGCCGATGACTTTGCCCAACGGGTTGTGCAAGGGAACCTTGTAAGTCTGCGCCCAGCGGATTTCCCCGTCATCCCAAACCAATTTGTCTTCGAAATTGATTTTGGGCTGGTTGCCGAGGATCACCTTGCGGTCGTCCTTGCGGAATTTTTTTGCCAGTTCGGGGGGGTGGAGTTCGAAATCGGTTTTGCCTTTGAGCTCCGCGCTGCTCGCCAACCCCCAATCGGTCAGATAGGCTTTGTTCGCCCCAAGATAGACGGAATCGAGATCCTTCCAGAACACCCGCAAGGGAATATGGTCGAGGACCAGTTGCACAAGCTGCTTGGCGTTGAATAAGTCCTCCCGTGCCTGTTTTTTTACGGTGATGTCGCGCACGCTGGAGCGGTGGCCGAGGTAACGGCCCTGTTCGTCATAGATGGGCAGCCAGGAAACGCTGCCGTAAAAATCGCTGCCGTCCTTGCGCAAAAAGCGGGTCTCCACGTCGTCGCCGTTTTGCCCGGTAACCGCACTGGAAAAATGGCAGGCCAGCCTGTCGCGGTCGTCGGGATGAATCAAGGGAAAGGGATAATCCGTCATGGCATAGCATTCTTCCGGGGTAAAACCGGTCATGCGTTCCACCGCCGGGTTGATCCACAGCAGTTTGCCGTCGGGGTCGATCCAGTTTTCCCAGTTGTAGGTGTAGTTGGCGATGGCGCGGAAACGCTCTTCATTTTCCTTCAATGCGGTTGCGGCGAGCTTGCGTTCGGTGATGTCGTCCTCAATGGAGAGAAAGTGCGTGATGTTGCCGTCTGGTCCTAAGAGCGGGGAAAGGGTCGCCGATACCCAGACCAACGACCCGTCCTTGCGGCGGTTCTGCAGTTCGCCTTGCCAACTTTGGCCGGCGAGGATGCTTTCCCACATGCGTGCATATTCTTCCGGCGGGGTGTTCCCCGACTTGAGCAGGTTGGGCTGGTTGCCCAACACTTCTCCCGCTGCGTAGCCATAGGTGCGGCAAAAGCACGGATTGACGTATTCGATGACTCCCTGGAGGTCGGTTATCAGGATGGCATTTGAGCTTTGTTCGATCGCTTGGGTGAAAATCCGGAGTTTGTCTTCAATCTGCGTGAAATGGGTTTGATCTTCGTAACAGATCAACAACCCGTCGACGTTCCCCGATTCGTCGCGGAACGGAATCTTGGTGATGTCCAGCCAGGCCAGTTTGCCGTCGGGTTGCTGTTTCCGGACGGCGTTGTGGAATTGCGGAATGCCTTTTTCCATGGCATCCAGGTCGAGCCTGAAGAAATAATCGCCGTCCTGGGGGTTGCGGTACAGGTCATGATCGGTTTTGGCGACGATCTCTTCCGGCGACGTTAAGCCTGTCGCCGTCGCCCCGGCTCGGTTACATCCCCGGAAAGCACCGCGGCGATCCTTCCAGAACAGGTGTTGGGGGATGTTGTCCAATACATGCTGCAAGAAGGCGTCTTTTTCCTCAAGCTTTTTTTGGGATTCGCGCAACGCGGCTTCATCTTTCTTGCGCTCGGTAATGTCGGTGAAAGTGCTGAAAACTTCGTGGGGAAGGTTATCGCCAGGGAGAAACGAGGGAAAGGCGTCCACCTGTATCCAGCGGTGCTGATTCAGGGGGGCATGGAAAACCCCCATGGTTACCCCGGTGACGTTCTTGCCGGTTCGCAATGCCACCATCGCCGGGTGTTCTTCGCCGGGAAACGGAGAACCGTCTTCCCGAATGGATTCCCACGAGGCGTGTCCGACCATGCTGTCGAGAGTGAGTCCGAGGATCCGTTGCGCCGCCGGGTTTGCCGAGATGATTCGCCCCTCGCTATCCTGATACACCATGCCTTGCGCCATGGCGTCAAAGAGCCGATAGAATCTCGCGCAACGTCCCAGCAGCGCCGCTTCATCGGCAGAAAAAGTGCTGGAACAGGGCGATTGGCCTTCCTGGGATGCGTGTTCCATTACGGGTTCCAATCGGGAGAATGGGATTTGGCCGGAATCTCCGCACGATTTGACTCGTGTCGGTGTTCCGATCCCTTATGCTGTTTTTATAGACAACTATTCGAGTCTTGGAAGGACTGTCACGCGCAGAGCGCTTCCCCGACGCAAGGCAGAGAGCAAGCCTCCGCCACGAAAGCCGTCCACATGACTCCTTCGTACAGTTCTCTCAAGGGGAATTCCCCGCTTAAATTGAAAGTGAAAACCAGATTTTGGAAACCGATCAAATTGACCCCCAGCGCCAACTGGGCGGCGAGGGCGCGACGCATGGACACCATGCCGATGCAGCAGGTCGCCTTCGGTTCGGACTGGTTGGTGTTGACGATGATCTGAATATTCTTGACCGCGCCGAAACGGGTGAAGATATCCGTCAGTTCATGGATGAGATGCTGCTTGTTCGTGGCATGGCTGAGGCGGTTTTCAAGTTCTCGATTCATGGCGTTTACCTCCCGACTGTCAAGCGCTAGCGCAACCACACTGCTTTCAGTTTGCGGCAATCCCGGCGCCACTCGCAGAGTTGCGCGCAGTCGTGGCGTTTTTCCGTGGCGAAACATTGCTCGTCGTTATTGAAACGCTGAATGGCGCGAATCAGTTGCGTTTGCGAGGCATCACTCTGAAACCCCGGCACGCCGAGATGGCTGGCAATTCCCTGAAGCTGCTCGATAGAATGGTTAGGCATGGGCGTCTCCGTAACTCATTGTGAAACAACTGGTTGTGAAAATATGGAAGGGGGGGTAGGAAGCGCGGCGCTTCCTGATTGGTTGTTGTTACTGTAGTCCAATGTGCGGAGCGGCTGAATGGGACGATGGCTAATTTCGGGTATGAGGATAGCTAAATCCTCAATAGGGGCTTTGCCTAGCGGCGTAGGCCAACGCCTGATTGGCGGGGCTTTGCTGGGAAAACCCTGATTTTTGTTGGCTGTCCGGCGAAAAAAAAGGGCGCGGCAAGCCGCGCCCACAAGGGGAAACCGTTTCAAAGAAGTTTTGGTCAGATCGCCATCATGTCGACGAACTCGTGTACCGGCAGGGCTTCCAGCTTGTTCTGGTCGAGGCACACCGCGAGGATGGCGTTCTGCTGCTTGGCGGGGAAACGCCGGGCGAGGTTGACCTTGAACTTCTTGACCAGTTCCGGGATGCCTTCGGCGCGACGGCGGCGATGGCCGATGGGGTATTCGACGGCGATGTTGTCGGACTTCGTGCCGTCCTTGAAGAAGATTTGCACCGCGTTGGCGATGGAGCGCTTGTCCGGGTCGAGGTAGTCCTGGGTATATTGCGCCAGCTCGACGCATTCCATCTTGTCGCGCAGCGCGTCGATGCGCGGGTCGGCGGCGGCGGCGTCTTCGTAGTCGGCGGCAGTGAGGTTGCCTCTGAGCAGGCCGACGGCGGTCATGTATTGCAGGCAGTGGTCGCGGTCGGCGGGGTTGTTGAGGGGGCCTTTCTTGTCGATGATGCGGATCGCCGATTCGTGGGTGGTGAGGACAATTTTGTCGATCTGGGCGATTTTCTCCAGCGTGTCGAGCCGGCTGCCGACCTGGGCGTGAAGCTGGAACGCGCATTCGATAGCGGTCTGCGAGTGGAATTCGGCGGGGAAGGAAATCTTGAAGAGTATCTGTTCCATCACGTAGGAGCCGTAGGAGCGCTGGAACTTGAAGGCGTTGCCCTTGAAGGATACGTCGTAGAAACCCCAGGTCTTGGCGGTGAGCGCCGAGGGATAGCCCATTTCGCCTTTCAGCACCATCAGTGCCAGGCGCACCGCGCGGCTGGTGGCATCGCCCGCCGCCCAGGATTTACGCGAACCGGTATTGGGCGAATGACGGTAGGTGCGCAAGGATTGGCCGTCCAGCCAGGCATGGGAAACCGCGTCGATGACCTCTTCGCGGGTGCCGCCGAGCATCCTCGTGACCACCGCGGTGGAAGCGACTTTCACCAGAATCACGTGATCCAGGCCGACCCGGTTGAAGCTGTTTTCCAGTGCCAGTACGCCCTGGATTTCGTGAGCCTTGATCATCGCGGTGAGCACGTCGCGCATGGTCAGCGGCGCCTTACCTTGCGAGACGCGGGTACGCGATAGGTAATCGGCGACCGCGAGTATCCCGCCCAGGTTGTCGGAGGGATGGCCCCATTCGGCGGCCAGCCAGGTGTCGTTGAAATCCAGCCAGCGCACCATCGCGCCGATGTCGAAAGCGGCTTTCACCGGATCGAGCTGGAACGAGGTGCCGGGGACTTTCGCGCCGTTGGGCACCACGGTGCCGGGAACGATAGGCCCGAGCAGCTTGGTGCAGGCCGGGTAGGACAAGGCTTCCAGACCGCAGCCGAGGGTGTCGATCAGGCAATTGCGGGCGGTGTCGTAGGCTTCGTCCGACTGGATTTCGAAATCGCAGACGTAATCGGCGATGTCCACCAGCACTTGATCGGGTTCGGGACGGACGTTGGAGATGTGGGAGGACATGGTTGTCGGTTTCCTTGGTTAATGGTTTGTCGATTTCAGTAGCCTGGATGGAGCGCAGCGCAATCCAGGGCCGCCGCAAGGCGGTTCAAACGGTTGAAATTGCCGCCGTAGCTTGC
>JAGXQV010000107.1 GCA_018336195.1 Sulfuricella sp.
ACCCGCCGAAGCAGTGATAGGCCATTTACAGCTGCCACCATACCACCGTAAAAAGCGGATTTACAGACCTCGATGCCTTGCAGCCAATAGCCAAGAGCCGATGCAAGCAAAGTGATACCAACCTGCATGGAAATCGTACGATAGGCGTTTCTGTCCATCAATTCGTTGTCTTAGTAGCCTTTAATATTGTAATACGCTCGCAAGCCATTCGTCAATTTATGCGTATTTTCAACGGGTTGTTTTTTAGGATAGATTGGTCCTGTTTGTTGTTGGCGGCATTTGTACGGCCTTGATATAAATAGATTTTATGCTTTGATTAATCGGGTAATCGTCCCAAAAAATCGGCAAGATTTTTTAGCTTGCCTCAGATCGGATTGGATACAATCTGCAATTGTTTCGGGATCACCAAGCGCTGAAGGCAGACCTCCGGCGCGTCGGGTTTGCGGACACGTTTTGGGTCCATCTCCGCCGGTTCCGCCGCCATGCCGTAGAGGTGCAGCGCCTTGAGACGTTGGGTCAACTCAGCCAGCATGGCACACCTCCGCGCAGGCTGTCGTAGCGCCCACAGTCGGCGATAAGCTCTATGCCCAACACCAGCGAGGTGGAAACGGTGGCCGGCTCGGGTTTGGCGGGGGGCAGTAAGCGGCGTACATGATTGAGAATCACCGCTGCGGACACCACTCCACTGCGCCAGCGCCAATTCGCACGCCTCCGTTACCAGATTTACGCCGTGACTTCGCATTGCCGGCAGCACTTCCACGAAGGCCAGGTCGCCCTGGGGCGACCTGAGCAGCCTATCCTTCACGGCGCCAATCGCCGTCGGCAAGGTCCAATCCTGGAACGGCGCGCAGTTCCTGAGCGCGCCGGGTTTCTTCTCCAACACCGGCACCAGCACGCCGCCCTCCACCTTGGCTTTGTCCTTGGGCTTGCGCGGGCGTGCCGGCAGTACCACCACGCCATAATGGTTGGCGAGATCACGATAGGTCGGATTAAGGTCGGGGTCGTAAAAAGAGGCGTGCTTGACACCCGATTTAGGGTTGTCGGGAACAAGAATCTCGGGAACCCCGCCGAGAGCCGCAACGAACAATTACGCCTGGCGAATTTTGCCAGTGGCGCCGTCAATAATGGGCACCGTCTGACCGGCGTAGTCGACGAACAGTTTCTCGCCGGGCGCATGGGTTTGGCGCATGCTGACCGACAGCCGTCCCGCCCATTGCCGGTAACGCTCGCAGAACCAGCTGTAGCGATAGCCGTCCGGGTGTGATGCCTTTTATTCCTGCCACAATAAATCGAGCGTGACGCTCTTTTTTTTTGCGCAGTTCTCGATGTGCCCATGCCCAGTCCGGCTCTCTGCGCACCACATCCGGCGCGGCGGGAGGCGGGAACAATCGGGCTTCGAGCGCGGCCTCGCAAAGCCCCTCCGGCAAGGGATAGCCAATATCCGCCGCCTTGGCACGACGTAAATACTGGCCGACAGTGGTGGGCGAGACGCCGATGGCGCGGGCAATCTCGCGGGGTTTGCGGTCACATTCATGGTAAAGCCGCAGTGCTTCTGTAATCTTGCGCATGGATAACCTGACATTTGCCATGTGGCTTCCTCGGAAAAATCTCCGAGGTTGCCACGGTTATCCCGCGCGCTACGCTATAAATTCAGCTGTCCAATTTGCTCTGGAATACGTGTCCACTTTGCCGTGGAATCGCTGTCCAGTTTGGAGCGGAATACGCAAATTTATGACGTTTTCCCGGTTTGCAGGCGCAATACGTCCATGCGCTTCAAATTCCACGCCAGGCAGACCAGACGCCATTCACCCGTGACTATATCCAGCCCACGCAACAGGAATTGGCGAAATCCCAGAACCGATTTGATGATGTCGAATACCGGCTCCACTGTCTGTTTGCGTAGCGCATAAACCGCCCGCCCAACTTGGGTCTTGAGCCGATGGGCCATGTGTTCCATCGGGGTAGCGTCGCTCGAAGGCGGTTCGGGTTCGGTGAAGCGGTCGCGCCAGTGCGGGTGGTGGTCTTCCCGTGCCACGGCAAGGAACGGTTCGATGCCGGCTTGTTCGCAGGCTTCTACGTTCTTGCCGCTGCAATAGCCGGTATCGGCCAGTAGGCGTTCCACTTGGCCCAGGTGCGCCGGCAAGCGACCGATCTGCGCCAGCATGGGCGTTACCTGTTGCTTGTCGTTAGGGGCTTGGGTCAGCGTCGGCGTAACGACCAGAAGACTGCCGGTGTCCACCGCCGCTTGGGCGTTGTAGGCTTGCTCGAATCCGCCGCCGCCGGCGGTCGGCATGATGCGTGAGTCTTCGTCGGTCAGGTTGATCTGGTCTTGCGGGCCGGGGTCGGCGTTGGGCGGCTGGGGTGGTTTGCCTCCCGGCTTCTTGCCGGTGTCCCGGGCTTTGGCTTCGCGACGCGCCATTTTGGCTTGGCATTCCGCCAGTTCGCGCGCTTCGATCTTCGCTTTGGCATCGACCATGACCTTGAGCCGATCTTCGCGGCGCTTGATCTCGGCAGGCAGGTTGACGCCGTCGGAAATGTCGCCACGATCCGCCTGTTCGGCCAATTCAAGCAGTTCCGCGACCTCGGCCTTGAAGCTGCGTTTCGATCTTCTCGATGTGTCCGTGCGACAGTGCGCTGTGGCGCGAGGCGTTGGCGTGTATCTCGGTGCCGTCCAGGCTGATAGTGTCCAGCTTCAACAGCTTCATCTCCGTTGCCAGTTCCAGCACTTGGATAAAGAGGCCGGCCAACTCGTCCAGAAAGCGCCGCCGGAAGCCGGCCAACGTGTCATGATCCGGGTGGCTGCCCGCAGCAATGTAGCGGAAGGCCACCGAATCATAGGTGGCTCGCTCTATCCTGCGGCTGGAGAATACGCCCGTTGCATAGCCATAAAGCAGCAGAGCCAGGAGCAGCGCCGGATGATACGCTGTGCTGCCGCCTCCCCGATAGGCGCGCTCCATGTTGCTCAGATCCAGTCCTTCCACCACTTCCACTATGAACCGCGCCATGTGGTCTTCCGCCAACCATTCCTCCACCGAGGGCGGTAGCAGGTAACCTGTCTTGCGGTCTATCGGGCGAAAGCGGCTCATGTTCAGCATCCGGTTTCTCAATGCCCGCGATGCGGTGTCGCAATTTGTCGCAATGTTCCTGCGGGCGACACTGCTCGCCTGCATGGCAGGCTCCCTATCCAATAACCGTAGTTTCAACGTGACTGACTACTAGGTCGTTCCGCTTCGGGTCGAGAGCAGCCCCAAGCTACGGAGTTAAAGCCGGGCATTGTGGCGACCGCCCGGCTGGCTTTTGTATGGGAGGACAGGCGCTTTTCCGACTATGCACTGCTGATCGTCGATTGCCAGCGGGCGTTCTAGTCAAGGAGCACCGATATCCTGCGGGCAGGCCGGCGAGACGCTGGCGCTCCCTTTCCCTACTCCGCCTTATAGCCCATCCGCAGGCCGCCCCAGTGGCGGCCGTTGACGGTGATCGGCACCGACAGGTCGTGCATTACTTCGCCGGTGTCGCGCTTGTAGGTTTGCAACAACATCCGCTTGGTGTGGCTGCCGCAGCGCGCCCCGGTGCGGTCGTTGAAAACCCGTTTGGTGCGGTTGCCGGCCAGGTCGTTCTGGTAATTGCCGGTGAGCGGCTTGGCGAATTTCTTGTTGTGGGTGGGGATGTAACCCTGGTCGTCGGTGGCGGCGGCGAACACGATGTCCGGATTCTGCTCCAGGATTTTTTCCTGAATCGACGGCAGCACCTGGTCGGTAAGTTGATCGAAACGCGACGAGAATTTTTGCGGATTGGTGTTGGGTATTGGCTGGTAATGCCTGTCGAACAGGTCGTCCTGGCGGATTTTGCCGGTTCTCACCGATTCCTCTAGAGCCTTCCTGATTTCCGCGGCCCCCTGGCTGGCGATCTTGTACATGCGGTTGTGCACCGTGTCGAGATTGAGGTCGATCAGCGATTCGTGCATTCCCTCGCCCAAGTCCGACAAGGCCATCGCTTGTTCGGAAACGCTCTTCATCTGGGTTTCGAAGCTGTCGAGCTGCTCGCGCACCAGGCGTAGCGATTCGGAAATTTGCCCGACTTCGGCGTGATTTTTCTCCGCGCCCTCGGCAATGGCGTTCATCTGGCTTTCCAGGTCGGACGAGTGATGGAGAATGTCGCCGAGCTGCTCGCCGACGTGTTCCACCCGCCCCACGCCGCGATTCACATCCTCGACCAGCGAGTGCATGGTATCCACCGCGTGTTCGGTTTCATTCTGGATTTCGCCGATCTTGCCGCCGATTTCGCCGGTCGCTTTGGCGGTTTTCTCCGCCAGTTTGCGCACCTCGTCGGCCACCACCGCGAAGCCGCGCCCGTGTTCGCCGGCCCGTGCCGCCTCGATGGCGGCGTTCAGGGCGAGCAGGTTGATTTGCCCGGCGATGCCCTCGATTACCTGGGTGATTTCCTGAATCTGGGTGGAACTTTCATGAAGCTTGGCGATGAGTTGCGAAGTCTCCTCGGTGCGCGTGCTCATGTGGCGCATTTCCTCGATAGCCTCGCGCAGCGACGCCTGCCCGGCAACACTGTCGCCCCGCGCCTTGATGGCGAATTGCGCGGCGTTGGCGGCATTGCTCGACACCTGGGCGGTGGTCGCGGCGATGGCGTCCGAGGAGGCCGCGATTTCGCGCGATTTCAGCGCCAGCACTTCGATGCTCTTGTTGAGGTGATCGACCTTGTGCGAAGTTTCGGCGAGCGACACCGAATTCTTCTCGATGATTTCCGAAACGTTGCCGATCACCGCCACGAATTTCAGCATGATCCCGCCCATTTTCTCGATGAACGGGCCGATGACCTTGTCGCCGTTGAGCGCGGATTTGGAAAAGTCGGAAGGAGATAGCGACTCGCCGTTGGCGGAAATGATCTCGCGCGCCGAATACAAGGGCTTGAGCACCCGCAGGTAGACCAGCCCGATGGCTACCGTGGTGGCCAGTCCGGTCAGCAGAAATCCGGTGAGATAATGCGAAGCTTCCTGCCCTAGCGCCAACGTGACGCCGCCGCCCACCACATAGCTGATTACCGCAGCCCCGAACAGCAAACTCATCGAAGTCCGCATCATTTCCTGTTTCATCAACCCATCCTCTCTGGTCATCGTCGCTTTTGGTCAGGCAGGAATTTACGCCAAAACTATAAGACCGTGCATAGAATATGCTGATGCGCCGATGATATTGTCAACCGCAACCCTATGACAACGTTATATATCCTTGCAATTCAACCACCACCGAGGAGATAACCATGCGTATTCCGAAAATTGCCCTGCTGCTGGCATTCCTGCCCTTTGCCGTTTATGCCCAGCAACCTGGCGGGGGGATGGCGACGCCCGTCAAAAACGCCCATTTCAAGCAAGCCGACGCAGACGGCAACGGCAGCCTTTCCAGGGCTGAAATGGAAGCCCACATGCCGAAACTCGCCAAGGACTTCGAGGCCGTCGATACCAACCACGACGGCCAAGTCAGCCGCGAAGAGCTGCGCACGTTCATGAAAGCCAAACGGGCCGCACTCAAGCAGAAAGGTTCGGAGCGCTTCAAGCAGGCCGACACTGACGGCAACGGCACGCTTTCCCGCGAGGAAGCCGAAAAGGGCATGCCGCGGCTGGTCAAGAACTTCGACGCTATCGACACCAACAAGGACGGGCAGATCAGCCCGGACGAAATCCGCGCCTATATGAAAGACCGGATGAAATCCCGCAAAGGCGGGGCGGGGGCGGGAATGCGCTAAGCAAAACGGTCTGAAAATGAAATGGGGGCTGCGCGCCCCCGTCTTTTCGCCCGCAGCCTAATGCGCTTTGGCGAGGGCAGGATGCAGCACACCAGAAACGGAATCTCGCCGATGTGGCGACGCTGTTCGAACTCTGACTCGGGGCATGGGAGGATAATCGATGCCCCGCTGTCTGGGGATACGTTCGCTGCAAGACGCAATATCTTGCGGCTTCACCGTTGAATCGCCGCCGGCAGTTTTTGGGGCGATTTGATCCGAAGCTGTTTGTTGACGTTTTTTACCCCGAAGACCACCTGGATCGCCGCCACCGGCACGTCGAACTCGCCAGCCAGGAAGCGCGCCATGTGGGCGGTGGCTTGCCCGCGACGCGGAATGGCGGCAACGTGGACTTCAAGTTGGTGGCCGATGACCTTGCCGATGGCGTCACGCTTGGATTGCGGGCGCCCCAGGATGTTGAGCACCAGGATGTCGTCTTCCCAGTAGTAGAAGGGAGTGGGGGAGGAACCGCTGAAAAGGGGCATGCTACAAGATCCTGACCGTTGGCATGGCATCGATGCCGGCAGCCAATTTTCCCAACGATTTGTCGAAGTAAGATCAACCTATCATAGTCGCCGGCATGGATGAAGTGCAAGCGGAATCCGGGTGAGCCAGCCATGAAAAACGGGGGCCGCAGCCCCCGTCGCTATTGCACTGCCAAGTATTGGGTCAACCGACTTTCGGCAAGCGCTCCAGCGCGGCCTTGATGGCTTCATCCGGGTAGTCGAAATCCTCCAGCTTGCCGCCGAAATAGCTGTCGTAGGCGCCCATGTCGAAGTGGCCGTGACCGGAGAGGTTGAAGAATAGCGTTTTCTTCTCGCCGCTTTCCTTGCAGCGCATCGCCTCGGCGATACAGGCGGCGATGGCGTGGTTGGATTCCGGGGCGGGGATGATGCCTTCGGCGCGGGCGAAGGCCACACCGGCTTCGAAGGTGGCGAGTTGCGGCACGGCCTGGGCTTCGATGAGTTTCTCGTGGTAGAGCTGCGACACCAGCGCCGAATCGCCGTGGTAGCGCAGGCCGCCGGCGTGGATGCCGGGTGGCATGAAGTCGTGGCCCAGCGTGTACATCAGCATCAGCGGAGTCATTTTGGCGGTATCGCCGAAGTCGTAGGCGTAGTGGCCCTTGGTGAGCGTCGGGCAGGATGTCGGCTCGACCGCCACCAGGCGCACGTTCTTGCCCGCCGCCTTGTCGGCGAAGAAGGGGAAAGCCGCGCCGCCGAAGTTGGATCCGCCGCCGCAAGGGGCGAAAATCATGTCGGGGTAGTCGCCGGCCTTCTCGAACTGTTTCTTGGCTTCCAGGCCGATCACGGTCTGGTGCAACAGCACATGGTTGAGCACCGAACCCAGCGCGTAATTGGTGTCGGGGCGCGAGGCGGCGTCTTCCACCGCTTCGGAAATCGCCAGACCCAGCGAGCCTTGATTGTTCGGGTCTTCGGCCAATGCGGCGCGCCCGGCGTTGGTTTCCATGCTGGGGCTGGCGAATACTTCCGCGCCCCAGGTCTGCATCATCGAACGGCGGTAGGGCTTCTGGCCGTAGCTCACCTTAACCATGTAGACCCGTACTTCCAGGCCGAACATCTGACCGGCCAGGGCCATCGAGGAACCCCATTGACCGGCGCCGGTTTCGGTGGCGATGCGCTTGACGCCGGCTTCGGCGTTGTAATAAGCCTGGGCGATGGAGGTGTTGACCTTGTGCGAACCGGCGGGGGAAACGCCTTCGTACTTGAAATAAATCTTGCACGGCGTGCCCAGCGCGGCTTCCAGTCTATGGGCGCGCACCAGCGGCGACGGGCGGTAAAGACGATACAGTTCACGGACTTTTTCGGGAATCTCGATCCAGCGCTGCGCGGACATTTCCTGTTCGATCAGGCTCATCGGGAAAATCGCCGTCAGCGCATCCGGGCCGATCGGCTTGCCGTCCGGGCCGAGCGGCGGGGCGGGCGGGTTGGGCATGTCGGCGACGACGTTGTACCAGTGGGTGGGGATTTCGGATTCGTCGAGCAGGAACTTGGTTTGCGGCATTTTTATTGGCTCCTCGGAAGTGGCTGAAAAATGTCCATGATGTGCATGGTATTGCGCCAAGTCAACCGTTTTGCTCATGTTTTATCAGCCTTGCCGGGTATGGTCAGGGAGACGAATCTTTGTTAAGTTATGGGACTGAAGCGTGAACCCGAGCGGAAAATGATTGTTAAACTCAAGCTGTTGTTTTTGTGTTTTTTCCTGATAGTCGGCCCGGCTATTGCGGGTGACGATTATCGGGTGACCCACAGCGTGGTGGGCAAGTACGACGATATCCGGGAAAACGTGGTGAACGCCATCACCAACCAGGGACTGGTCATCAACAACATCTCGCACATCGGCGACATGCTGCTGCGCACCGGGCGCGACGTGGGCGACCGCGATCCGATCTTCATCAACGCCGAAATTTTCGAATTTTGCAGCGCGGTGACTTCCCGCGAAAGCATGAAGGCCGACCCGCACGCCATCGTGTTCTGCCCCTACGGCATCGCCGCGTACGTCCTCCCCAGCGATCCTCAACGGGTCTACCTAACCTACCGCAAGCCCATGGCCAACGGTAGTCCACAAGCCAAAAAAGCCCTGAAACTCCTGGAAAAGCTGATGAACGACATCGTTCAGGAAGCGCTCCCGTAACCTTCACCCGCGCTTCCACCCGTCTCGCGCCTGCTGTAAATACAACTGCTCCACCCTGGTGCGCGCCCACGGCGTGCGGCGCAAAAACTTCAAGCTCGATTTGATGCTCGGGTCGTGGCTAAAGCAGCGGATCGGCACGGCGGCGGCCATGGCTTCCCAGCCCAGTGTCTCGGAGAGGCGCGTAACGATGGTTTCCAGGGTGACGCCGTCCAGAGTGAGGGCGGCTATCGGCTTGTCGATGTCGGTCATTGGTTTGTTTGAAATTCGGTTGTCGAGATAAAGCGGATTTTAGCGCGTGCGCAACATCGCTGCGGACGTTTACAATGGTTGCCCGCCTTCAGATTGCCTTCCCCATGACCGAACCCGTCCGCCTTGCCAAACGTCTTGCCGAAATGCTCTCCTGCTCGCGCCGCGAGGCCGAACTGTACATAGCCGGCGGCTGGGTGACGGTCGACGGACAAATTGTCGAAGAACCGCAATTCAAGGTGAGCCAGCAACAGATCGAACTCGATCCGCAGGCCACCCTCACCCCGCTGGAGCCGGTGACCATTCTGCTCCACCAGCCCGTCGCTCTGGACAGCGCCGCCGTGCAGCAACTGATCCGCGCCGACACCCGGTCGGCGGACGATCTTTCCGGCATCCGCCCTCTCAAGCACCACTTTGCCAAGCTGAGTCCTACCCTGCCGCTGGAAAGCAACGCCAGCGGCCTGCTGGTTTTTACCCAGGACTACCGGGTGACGCGCAAACTTACCGACGATGCCGCCACCGTCGAGCAGGAATACATCGTGGAAGTCTCCGGCGAATTGGCGCCCGCCGGGCTCAAGCAGCTCAACCACGGCCTGAGTTTCAACGGCCGTTTGCTGCCGCCGATCAAGGTTAGCTGGCAAAGTGAAAACCGCCTGCGCTTCGCCCTGAAAGGCCCGCAGCCCGGCCAGATCGCCCATATGTGCGAGAGCGTCGGGCTGGAAGTGCTGAGCATGAAGCGCATCCGCCTGGGGCGGGTGGCGATGGCGAAATTGCCGGTGGGGGAATGGCGGTATCTGGGGGCGGGGGAGCGGTTTTAAGGCGGGATTGTCGCGGGATTTCGTGGTCTGGGATGAGGTACGCCCCCTGCGATCACCGGTCATGAAGTTTGCCGGGATTCGTTCCCTCATGCCGCTTTCAGCAACGACTTCCATCCCGGCGGCATTATGCAGCGCCCTTACTAGAATTACGCCAGCAAGGCATTTCCTCGCCAATAACAATCCTCAAACCGATCCAACCCATTACTCCCGCCGTTCACCAGCCGTCTGGCGGTGCGTAAATCCCCAGCCACCAAAGCTTCCTTGATGGGACGTTCCTTGTCCTTGAGGAAGCTGGCGAGTAGCGCTGCGGCGGTTGCGGGATCATTGGCGAGGTCGGGTTGCTCGACCAGTTGATTGCCCATGCCGATGAGTTTGCCATGTTCCTGGTAGTTGGCTTTGCCGGTGAGTTGGATGAAGCCGCGTCCCTTGTATTTCGCGCCGTCGCCGGGCTGGCTGTTGCCGAGATCGGTGCGTTTGTCGTAGAGGTCGAAGGGCTGACCGCCGGGGGAGGTGTTGTAGCGCGACTGGCCCTCGCTGATCGGGACGAAGCCCTCGGTTTCGGCGCGGATGGTGGCGAGCGCCATGAGCACCATGGGTTGGTCTTGCAGGTCGGCGTTGACCAGCCCTTGCAGGACGTAGGGCAGGTTGGTTGCGATGTTGGGCCGGGGCGTTTGCGGGAACATGCTGCAGACCTTGTCCACGGTAACGTCTGGGATGGCGCTGGGCAGGGTGTCGTCGTCCGCGAGGCCCAGTGCGACGAGGGTACGCGGCCCAGCGATGCCGTCGGCGAGCAGCCCTTGGCTTTTCTGGAAGGCAAGCAGGGCGGCTTCGGTGGCGGGGCCGAAATTGCCGTCGATCTGGCCGGGCGGGAAGCCTTTCGCGGCGAGTTGGGTTTGCAGAGCTTTGACATCGTCGCTGCTCATGCCGGGGCGCAGGGTATTCATGGTTGGGCTTCCTTTCATTTCCATAATTTGGCGAAGCGCTTCAGGCGGGACGGGGCCAGCGCGCTTTCCACATGGTGGTACAGCGCGGCGATGCGTTGGCTGGCACTGTCGCCGGTTTTTCCGGGCGGCAACTCGTCGAGCAGTTTTTCGGCGATGAGTTGTCCCAAGTGCCGGTAGGCTTCGAACTGGTCTTCGTCGAACCATTGATCGGCGGTGGATTCATGGGGAAATGCCGGGTTGGCGTCGTAGTATTGGCGTATATCGACCGGGGCATCGGCGGCGATGGCGCTTTTTACGTAGATCAGGTAGCCGGAGTTGCCGTCCGGGTAGCGGATGCGCCCAAACGCCCAGTGTTTCCTGCTGAAGCGGGGGGCATCCTTATCCGCTCCCTTGTCCGCCTTGGGGCGGATGGCGTCGAGGTCGTCCTCGGCGATTTCCACCTGTACGCCGAAATCCACCGCGATTTTGCGTACCGCCATGGCGAGGTCGTCGAAGCGGTATTCGCCGTCGGCGGCAACGTCGGTGACGATTATCAAGGCGACACGGCGGCGGATCAGTTCATAGAGGCCAAGGTTTTCAAAGTGTCCGCCGTCGGAGAGATTGACCCAGGCGTTTTTGCCGCTGGTGTCGCCGAAAAGCTCGGCGAATAGCGGCTTGGTGGCGGTTTTCGGGGCGCTTTGATCCCATTCGCCCTTTTCCGGGTTGGGGCACCAGCGCGCCAAGCGTAGGTTGAAGGCGGTGAGCAGGGCGGCAACCGAGGTGGCGGTGTGAAAGCCCATGTTGGGACTGGCCGCTGCGCCGCTTACCGCTACCGTGGTGGCCAGCGTGAGTCCGCCGCCATAGAGTCCGGTGGGCCGAAATCCGCCGAAATCCTTGCCCCGGCTGTCGCGGCTGGCGTAGCCGGCATAGCAGGGGGTGAAGGAAAAACAGGCGCCGCGCCGGGTTTGCCAGGCGAGGTCTTCGCCGCCGGTCAGGTTGAGGGTAGCGTTAATCAGGGGGATGGGGCGCTGGCCGGCCAGTTGGGCAAGGCCCAGGTCATCCGCGGGGTCGAAGCCGGTGTAGGGGTCGGGATGGCGTTCCTCCTGCGAGGCGCCGAGGAAAGTTCGCGCCAGGCGGTTCACGTAAAAACTGTGCGCGGAAAAGAGGTTGAGATCGACGTGGCGCACCAGGATCCCGAACAGCAGCGCCGCGCCGAAGAGGATGCCGGCCGGCCAGATCGCGTTCAAGGCCGCGAGTTGCGCCTGATACTGGCGGATCGCCTCGGCGAGGGTTTCTCCGCCGAAATCGACGCCCGGCAGGACCATGACGAAAAGCCACGCCACCAAACCCAGCAATCCGGCGAGAAACATCCAGGGCACCACCGCAACGAGGATTTCCAGCGGTAGTTTGGATTTGCTACCGCCGGTATCGCTACCCTGCGCGATGCGCGTGCCCATCCAGGTGAGCGCCGTCCACAGCCCGCCCCCGGCGATCAGCCAATGGACGGCCTTGTCCCAGCCAAACTGCATGAGGGGCGGCACGAACAGCAGAAACAAAAACGCCGCCAGCCAGCCCAGCGCCATGAACATGCCCTGGCCGCCCAAGCGTGCCCACCACTCGCGGATTTGCTCGGTGATGGCGCTGCCCGCCAGCGCCAGGTGGACGGTCAATACCAGGCTGAATACCACCATCGTGGCAAAAGGCGCGTAAGCCAGCGCGTGACTGGCCGAGGAAAGGAAGAACACCGCGAAAAACAGCGCACCCAGCGTGACTGCCCCACCCAGCACGCCGATCCTGTCCTTGTGGGTTTGCGGGGGTTGTATCCGCCACCAGGCGACAAGATAAAGCAGTGCCGCCCCCAGCGCGCTCCATCCGCCCCATGCCTCGAAAGACATCCGGGTCAGCAGGAGGGCGGTGCAGATGCCCGCCCCCAGAACCGGGGCCAAAACGCCCAGGGTAATGTCGAGGGACGGATTTCTTTTCTGATTTTCCGTGGCGTGCCAGGTTTTTTGCAGGCTCAGCGCCTTACGCAACGCCTTGTAGAGCAGCACGGAAATCATGGTCGCCATGATGCCCACGTGAACCGGCCCGCTCTCAATCGCTCCGCCTGCCCATTTCAGCACCAGGAAGAATGCGAAGATCGCCGCCAACATGCTGACCAGCAGCAACTGCATCACCGTCACGTTGCGCACCATCAGCGATACCAGCGCCAAGGTATCGCCCGACAGGCCCAAGCGCGGCGTCAGATAATTGGAATAGCGCCGCACGAAGCGGACCGGCGGACATTCCGGGGGAGGAAAACCGGGGGACGAGGTTTGTTCGCCCGGTGCCTCGCGGCCAGGCGACGCCAGATCGCGCTGCAACGTCTTCATTTCCTCCTCGCCGGCGGGGACGCCGGCCGCTCGCCGGAAATGCAGGGCCGACAGCCAGCCGCCGATGTACCCGCCGCCGGAAACCGTGGAAAGATAGTCGAAAACATGCAACGCCTCGCCCTTCGCCAGCCCCTGGATAAACCCCAGATTGAACACCGCGCTGCGAATGCCGCCGCCGGAAAAGGCCAGGGCGGAGAGTTGCATATTCACTTTTCCGTTTGCGTCGTCTTTCTCAGTAGGCTCGCGACGTTCAAAAATGGTGTCCCTTTCGCTTTCCAGAACTTTCGCAAATTCGACCGCATCCGAACTTCCCCGATTTTCCTTGCAGGCGCTCATGTTCCCGTCTCCTTGTCGTTTTTCCAGCCCTCATCCCCGGCATATTGGCGGATTGCCATGACGAGGTTTCTCAATTCGGCGGCCTGTTCCTTGGCGTAACAATTGGGAAGTGCAGTCTCCAGGAAAGGACTCATGAGGCGTCGCCCTTCCTGGGGTAGAGTCGCCCAAGCTGGGTGCGGATGTCGTTCTGAATTGCGCCCAGGTTGGCCGGGTCGCGCTCCAGCAGCCATGCGAGGTGGTCGCGGTAGAGGTTTGTGGCGGTGGGAGCTTCTCCCATATCGCGCAAGGTCGCGAGCAGGTTGAAGGCCGAAATGCTGGTGTCGGGGTGCGTTTCGCCCAGCACGCGGCACTTGATATTCAGCGCCTTTTCCTGCAAGGCTCGTGCGCCGGGCAGGTCGCCTTGTGCATTGAGCGTCTCCGCCAGATTGTTCATCGAAGTGAGGGTGGCGGGGTGCTCCTCGCCGAGCACGCGGCGACTGATGTTCAGCTCCGTTTCTTCCAGAACCCGCGCACCGGGCAGGTCGCCTTGCGCCTTGAGCGTACTTGCTAGATTGCCCATCGCAGTGAGGGTGTTGGGGTGTTCTTCGCCGAGCACACGGCGGCAGATGTCCAGCGCATTTTCCTGCAAAGCCCGCGCGCCGGACAGGTCGCCTTGCTCTTGGAGAGTAACCGCCAGATTATTCATCGAAGCGAGAGTATCGGGGTGCTCCACGCCGAGCACGTGGCGACTGATGTCCAGCGCCTTTTCTTCCAGAATCCGCGCGCCGGGCAGGTCGCCTTGCGCACTGAGCGTACTCGCCAGGTTGTTCATCACAGTGAGGGTGGTGGGGTGCTCCTTGCCGAGCACGCGGAGACTGATGTCCAGCGCCTTTTCCTGTAGAGCTCGCGCACCGAGAAAATCGCCTTGCGCACGGCGCGTTTCCGCCAATCGGCCCATTGCAGCGAGGGTATCGGGATGTACTTCTCCCAGTCTCTCGCTCAGGTCGGCAACCCGTTTTTGCTGGATTTGCCCGGCTATCGCCAACGAATTGCCGTCCGGGCGCAGGCTGGCCCGAAATTCAGTCAACTCGGGATGGTCGGGGTTGTCTTTCAGCCCGGTCTCCAGGGTTTCGACGGCGCTCCTGACGTCGTTATTTTGTAGGCTTGCGGTCGCGAGGCGCATGAAATATTGGGGATCGTTCAGGTGTTTCTGGATCAGTTTCAGCAAGGCCCGGTACGCCCCGTCGTAATCGAAAGGATCGTCCTGGTGATCGACCAGAATCCGTTCTTCCAGCGCGAGAATCGGCTGGTAGGCAATAACGATGGGCTTCTCCGCGTTGGCGGCTTTGCCGAGGGTGTCGCGGATTTCCTTCATTTTTTTGTCGAAGGGCGTTCCCTTGTCGGCGGGCATGGCGGGGATGGGCGAGGCGGCGAGCAGGGTGAGCGGCGGTTTGGCGAGTTGGTGCAGGGAATCGTGTACCCGCTGGGTGCCTTCGAGGTTTTGGCGGTTGAGGTTGAACAGCAGCACCACGGTGTCGGCGAGTTGGTGGGTGGCGATGCCGCCCATTTCGGATAGGCCGGTGCGGGCGTCCATCAGGACATAGTCGGGCTTGATTTCGTCCTCGATATGGCCGCGCAGGTTTTCCATGAGCTTGTAGCCGTTTTCCTGCGCATAGAATTTCGTCCAGTCCAGCTTGAGAATTGCGTCGTGCGCCGCGCTGCCCCGGCGTCCGGCGGGCATCAGGTAGACCTTGCCCTTGTCGCCTTCCATCCCCTGGCAGGGGTGGAAATAGCCGCCCAGCGTTTCCGGGATGTTGCCGGCGCGGCAGCTTTGCACGTATTCGGCGAAGCCGTCGAGGTGCGGGTAGGTCTTCTTGTTCTTGCGCTTTTCGCCGTCCGGGCGGAAGACATCGAAGTGATCCAGGCCGGGGGCTTCGAGGTCGAAATCCATCACCACGACCTTTTTGCCTTCCTCGGCGGCCAGCAGACGGGCGATGTTGGCAAGCGCCAAGGTACGGCCCACGCCGCCCTTGTACGAGTAAAAGGCGATGAAATGGGTTTTCATAGGCCGGCCCCCGGGTAAAAGCCCGGCAGGCGGTTGGGGTTGGCGGCGCTCAGGCGTTCGCCGTTGAGGTGGGGGAATTGCAGCACGTTGGTGCCGGTGTTTTCCTCCGGCGGCGCTTCGCTATGCGGCTGCAAGCGTTGCAGCGCCTCGCTGCCCATCGCCGAGAGGTGGTAAAAGCTGTTGCGCCCCGCCGGGACGCGCTGCACCAGGCCCTGGTCGGCGAGTGCGCGCAGGGTGTTGGAGACATGGTTGCCTTGTTTGCCGGTGCGGTTGGCGAGTTGGCTGGGGGTGATGCCGGGCTGCTTGCCGATGAGTTCCAGCAACACCCCCGAGAAATTGCGCGGCTCGGCGAGGCGGGCCTGTTCCAGCGGGCGGATGCCTTCCGTGAAGTCGTGGAGGATTTCCCATGCGGCGCGCCAGCGTTCGCCGGGGCGGGCAGTAGCGTAGCGATCGGCGAGCGGGGCGAGGTCGGCGAGATGGCCGCGCAAGGCCATCATCGCGGGCTGATCCTGCTGGAGCAGCGCGGTCGAGATGGCGCCCATCAGCCAGTGCTGCTCGCGAGTGGCGGCGTCGCCGTTTTCTTCAAGCAGTGCTTGGCGCAATTGGCTGACGTGTTGTTCGAGTTCGTTCATGATGGGTTGTGTAGTATGTGAATTAACAATGCAATTATATACACACAAAATTAAAATCAATTGTGAATAATTCGCCGCCCGGCGTCGGCGCGGCACCGGGTGCGTGGGTGCCGGGCAGGTAATCCACCAGGCGGTCTTTGCCATCCGTGGCGGCATTGCACACGAAGCTCGCCGCGCCATGTTTGGCCCCCATGCGTTTCGCCGCATCGCGGAAGCGGCTCACCCCCTTGGTCATCGCCGGTACCAGGAAAATATCGGCACCCAGTTCGGCCCACAGCGGATCGTTGATGTAATCCAGGCAAATCGGCGTGAGCAGCCGCCCGACCAGGCTTTCCCGCAACGCCACGGCGTAGCCGGGCAGCGTCGGCTCGAAGGCCTTGGTTACGGTGCAGCCGGGCTGGATGGCATTCAGCGCCTGGGCATCGTCCAACACGAACGGCGTGCGCTTGTCCTGCTCCCACAGGATGCTCCCATCCAACCCCAGAACCGTGCAGCGATTGCTGAATTCGACGCCGTCCGGGCAATGGCGGCTGCCAGCTACCACCAGGCGCAAGCGCGGTACGGCGAGGTTATGGGCGGCAAGCCAGTCGCGCACGGCCTGCAAGGTGGCCGAGTCCAACACCAGCTCGGGAAACAGCAGCACATGGACGTTCGCGTCATACGCCGCGCGCAACACCGCCGCCACCGTCTGCCGGAGCGCCGCCTCGTCCCGGCAGCCCAGGCACTGCAACGGCGAACGCCCGTCGGGCGCGCGCCGGTCGGCGGCGTCGAGTTGCCAGCGCATGTCCTGGGATGCGGCGCAAGGCGCGATCCCCACCCGCAGTCCGGACTGCCCATGCAAACCATCCAGCGCATCGAGACGCCCCCAATCCAGGCGGTCTTCATGCTGCAAAGCCACCCAGCGGCAACCCAATCCCAGCGCCCCATCCAGACCGATCTGGTCATCCAGCTTGAAGCGCCGGGCTTCCGGGAAAGCGCGGCGGATACTTTGCCGACCGGGCAAAAGCAGGGTATAACGAACCCCGGCGATTTCCACCTCCGGGTAGGCGTAACAAAGCCGGGACTGGCGAACCTCGCGGTGCGCCGCGTCCAGCGCGGCAAGACAGGCATAGAGGCTGCGCAGCGTGAAGTCGTCAGGGTTGCCTTGCGGCGCGCCGTTGAGCAGGCTCGCCAGTTTCGTTTCCAATTTCCCGGTCGCCACATAGCTGCCCGACGCCTCCGCCGAAGTCCGCCCAAGCAAATCCACCAGGCGGCGCTCGTGGTTATGGACGTACCGCCAGGCAAGGCACCAGAGGCGGTAGAGGGTGGGGGTGAAGATGGGGGTCATGGGGTGGGGTTTTGCTGGGGAAAGAGCTGAAACAACTGCCCCTGAATGTTGCGCTGATCCGCGCCCAGTCTGGCCGGGTCGCGTTGCAGTAGCCAGGCAAGGTGGTCGCGGTAGAAGGGCTGCGCGGCCTCGAGGCCTTCCATCTGCAACAGCGTGGCGAACAGGTTGAAGGCCGAAAGGCTGGTGGCGGGGTGTTCCTCGCCGAGCACGCGACGGCTGATGTCCAGCGTCTTTTCCTGCAAAACCCGCGCGCCGGGCAGGTCGCCTTGCGCCCGGAGCGTGCTCGCCAGGTTGCTCATCGAAGTGAGGGTGTCGGGGTGCTCCTCGCTGAGCACGCAACGCCTGATATCCAGCGCCTTTTCCTGCAGAATCCGCGCGCCGGGCAGGTCGCCTTGCTTCGAGAGCGTACTTGCCAGATTGTTCATCGACCTGAGGGCGTCGGGGTGCTCCTCGCCAAGCACGCGGCGGTGAATGTCCAGCGTCTTTTCCTGCAAACCACGCGCGCTGGGCAGGTCGCCTTGCGCCCAGAACGTAGCCGCCAGGTTGTTCATCGACCTGAGGGTGGCGGGGTGTTCCTCGCCCAGCAAGCGGCGGTGAATGTCCAGCGTCTTTTCCT
>JAGXQV010000108.1 GCA_018336195.1 Sulfuricella sp.
GCCGGATGTTTCAAATAAATGACTCTTTATCCTGTAGGAGCGTGGCTTGCCCGCGACAGAAGGTATCACGAAGAGGCACCGCAATCGCGGCCAAGGCCGCTCCTACGAAGAACCGAACCAATAGCTGAAAATCAGCGCCAATCAGGTTTTCGTTTGTGGAACTGCCCGCTCAAGCAGCCAGGCGAAATCCCGTGATGTTGCCGTCCAACTCGCGCGCCAGGGCGGAAAGATGTTCGGCCTTGGCAGTGCCCTCGCGGGTGTTCTGCAAATTGCCGGAACTGAGCGCGGCGATGTCGTTGATGTTGGCGCGCACGCTTTCCATGCCATCCCTCGAACGATTGGCGGCGCTGGCGATGTCTTCGACCATGATGGTGGCCTGCGCGGCGCTCGCCAGGATGCTGTCGAGCGAAGCGCCGGCGGCGTTGGCGTTAACCACTCCGTTTTGCACTTCGCTGGCCCCGGCCTGGATGGCTTTCACCGCGTAATCGGTGTGTTTCTGGATAGTCTGGATCACTTCGCCGATTTCGGCGGTCGCCTGCCCGGTTTTTTCCGCCAGCTTGCGCACTTCGTCGGCCACCACCGCGAATCCCCTGCCCTGCTCGCCTGCACGGGCCGCCTCGATGGCGGCGTTGAGCGCCAGCAGGTTGGTTTGCCCGGCGATTTCCTCGATGACGCTGACGATGGTCCCGATTTTCTCGGAATTTTCTCCCAATGTTTCCACCGATTGGGCCGCTTCGCCCACCACGCTGTTGATCTTGGCCATGCCCTGGATCGTCGATTGCATGATGGCGCTGCCGTCGCGCGCCAGACCGGCGGCTTCCCGCGATTTGGTCGCGGCGGCCTCGGAATTTTCGGCGATCTGCGCGAAAGTCTGGGCTATGCCGTCGACGGCCAGTCCGACGTCGCCGGTACGGGCGGTCTGTTCGTCGAGATTGTGCGTGATGCCTTCCATGAAACGGTGGATGCTGTTCACGTCGTCGCGCACGTTGCTGCTCAAACTGCCGGTCTGGCCGATTAGATCCCGCAGGTTTTGCGTCATGTTGTTGAAGCTCAGGATGATTTCGCCGATGGTGTCGTCGCTCTGAATGCCGCAGCGGAAAGACAGATCCTTGGCGGCGATGGCGTTGGCGACTTCCGAAATCCGCCGCAACTTGCTGAGGAGGATGGCGTTGAGCAGCCAGTAATTCGCCACGCCGATCATCAAACCGGCGACGATGCAGCCGGCCACGAACCACACCAGCATGCCTTCCTTCCAGTTGACGAAGATGTTGGCATAGAAGGGAAAAATCAGCGCAACGGTAAGACCGAAGCCCAGATAGGAATACAACAGGTTGCGCAGGATGCTGGGTTTCATGGTTTCCCTCCCTTGTCTAAAGAGCATCGGCGGATGATCGGCCAATCAAAATATTAGACGAGTCTAATATGACGGGCTGTATTTTCAAATACTTCCAACGGGGGAGGCAAGCGGCACCAAGAGCGTAAATTCCACACCGCCGTCGCGGTTGCACACCAATATCCGCCCATCCATGTTGTTTTCAATGATGGTTTTTGCCATGTAAAGACCGATACCGGTGCCTTTCGGCTTGGAGGTGAGGTAGGGCTCGAAGATCCGGGTCAGGATGTGTTCCGGGATACCGCCGCCGTTGTCCCGTATCCGGACGACGCCGAAACCGTTTTCCCGGCGGATGTCCACGCGAATCGCGCCGTTTTCGATATGGCGCGCGAGAATCGCCTCGCGGGCGTTGTTGACGATGTTGAGCAGCGCCTGGGCGAATTCGTTGGCATAGCCGAAAACCATTACGTCTTCCGGACAATCTTCTTCCAGCGCGATGTTGTGAGCGATCAGGCTGCTGTGCAGGATCTCGCGGACTTCGAGCAGGGAGCGGCGCAGACTGAATGTAACCTTTTCCTTGTTGGGGCGGAAAAAATTGCGGAAGTCGTCGATAGTGGTGGACATCTTGTGCACCAGCACGGTGCCGGTTGCGACCTGGCTATCCAGTTCCTCGCGGGTCAGTTCGCCGAAATCGTAGGAATCCTTGATATTGCCGAGCAGCAGCCCCAGCGCGTTGAGCGGTTGGCGCCACTGGTGGGCGATATTGCCGATCATCTCCCCCATGGCGGCGAGCCGCGACTGCTGGATCAGCATGCGCTCCTGCTGCATGTTGCGCGCCACCTCGTCATCAACGCGCTGCTCCAGGGTGGAATTGAGCACTTTCAACTCTTCCTGGGCGCGTTTTTGCTCGGCGATGAGGTTTTCCAGAGATTCCGCCATGCGGTTGAATGCGGCAATGGAATTGCGCAATTCCGGACTACCCTTGAGGGGGATGCGCACCGAGAAATCGCCACCCTCCAGTGCCCTGGCCCCCTGATCGAGGGCACGCAGGGGCTTGAGGCCGGTGCGCAGCACCACCCAGATACCGAGGAAATCCAGCGCGATGGCGAGCAGCAGGATGGACAGATGCTGGATCAGGCGCGTCCAGATGTGGTTGATCGCCGGTTGCGCGGTCAGGTGGATTTCCAGCGTGCCATAGGCGCGCCCTCCCACCTTGGCGAGCGCCTTGCCGCTCAGGTCGGAAAACTCCAGCAATGCGCCGAACCATGCCGGAGCCAGTTTTTCGACCGGCTTATCGTGGCTTTCCAGCACCACCCTGGAGGTGTCGCGGTAACTGATGAAGTCGATGTTAGGGCGGAGGACGTTGTTGTCGAGCGTCTGTTGCAAGGTGGAGAAATCGCCGATCACCAGGAGTTCGCTCAGCGAGGCGGGAAGCGTCTGGAGTTCGGCGTCGAGTTGGGCTTGCAGATTGTTCTTGGCTTCCCTGGCGTCCCAGCGCACCGAGGTGTAAACCATTGCCATGCCGGCAGTGACGAGTGCCAGGCTGGCGGTCATCAGGAGCCTGGCGACGAAAGGCAGGCGCTCCCAGAAAGAAAATCGGCGCACGCGAAATCCCTACTCGATATCCTTGACGAGGGTGGTTTTGTAAAAGTCGATGTAGTTATGGTAATCGTGCTGACTGCTAGGCAGAAAGCCGAAAGGCGGTTTTTGCTGGATTATCTGGGCGCTGCTTTCCAGTATCCGTGTTCCCTCGGGGTCTTTATCCATTTCCGCGAGGATTTTGCGCACGGCTTCCACGTCCGACTTGGGTAGGCGCGGGTGGGCCGAGATCGGCAAGTTGTGGTAGCCCTCCGATTCCCACAGCACCCGGTAGCGCAGATTTTCGCGCGCCGCAAACGCCCGCATCACCTGACTGTTGACCCCGGCGGCGATCACCTTGCCGGCCTTGAGTTGCCCCATGATGCCTTCCTGGTTGCCGCCGAAAGCCGGCGTTACCTGGATGTCGAGGCGCAAGAATCTATCCATGGGTACGGCATAGCCGACGAAAGCGGCTTTCGATGGGAAACCCACGACCATGCCCTGCAAGTCCGCGAGCTTCTTGACCGATGAATCCTCCAGCGTGACGATCTGTGCGGAAATTGTGTCTGCCTTGGGACGCAGGATCACCTGATAGCCGGGAATCGCGGTGGCAGGCAGGAAAATGGTGTTGGAATAGACGAAATCGTATTCGCCCCGGGCGATGGCGGCGTTCGACTCCGGCGCGGTGCGGGTGATCTTGAGTTGCAGGGGCACCCCGGATTTGTGCGCGACGTATTCGAGGATGGGGTTCCAGTATTGCGCGGTAAGCACCGCGCTGCGTTGCGACAACACGCCGAAGGAATAAGGCGTTTGCGCCAAGGCGGCGGGTACGCCGGCGAACAGGGAAAAAGCGGCGCAGAGCACTGCGATAACACGGCATTGCATGGCTAACCCCCCAATTGGTCTGAAAAACGAGGATGGACGACGTTGTACGCCGCCCATCGCGGTTGCGGTTTAATTCGCCGCTGCCAGCGCCTGATCGATGTCGGCGACGATGTCGTCGATATGCTCGATGCCGATGGACAAGCGGATCATGTCCGCCTTCACCCCGGCTTTGGCCATTTCCTCCGCGCCAAGCTGGCGGTGGGTAGTGGTGGCAGGATGGCAGGCCAGCGACTTGGCGTCGCCGATATTCACCAGACGGGTAATCAGCTTCAGGGCGTCGATGAACTTCGCGCCGGCTTCCGGCCCGCCCTGGATGCCGAAGGAGAGAATGCTCGATGCCCGTCCGCCCATGTATTTGTCGACCAGCGGCTTGCTGGGGCTATCGTCCAGACCCGCGTACTGCACCCACGAGACGTTGGGCTGGCTCTTGAGATGGCGGGCGACCGTCATGGCGTTTTCGCAATGGCGATCCATGCGGATCGGTAGGGTTTCGATGCCTTGCAGGATCAGGAAGGCGTTGAACGGCGACAGCGCCGCGCCCATGTTGCGCAACGGCACCACCCGCGCCCGTCCGATATAGGCCGCCGCGCCGAGGGCTTCGGTGTACACCACGCCGTGGTAGGACACGTCCGGCTCGTTGAGGCGGCGGAACTTGTCCTTGTGCTGCGCCCAGGGAAATTTGCCGGAATCGACGATGATCCCGCCGATGCTGTTGCCGTGGCCGCCCATGTACTTGGTGAGCGCATGCACCACGATGTCCGCACCGTGCTCGAAGGGGCGACACAGGTAAGGTGTCGGCACGGTGTTGTCGACGATCAGGGGGATGCCGTGGGCGTGGGCCAGTTCGGCCAGCGCGCCGATGTCCACCACGTTGCCCAGCGGGTTGCCGATGGACTCGCAGAAAATTGCCTTGGTCTTGGCATCGATCAGCTTCTCGAAGCTGGAAATGTCGTTGTAATCGGCGAAGCGCGCTTCAATCGCGTATTGCGGCAGGGTATGGGCGAACAGGTTATAGGTGCCGCCGTACAGGGTGCTGGAAGTGACGATGTTGTCGCCGGCCTCGGTGATGGTCATAATCGCATAGGTAATCGCGGCCATCCCGGACGCCAGGGCCAGAGCGCCGATCCCGCCTTCCAGCTCGGCGACGCGCTTTTCCAGCACGTCGTTGGTGGGGTTCATGATGCGGGTGTAGATGTTGCCGGCGACTTTCAGGTCGAAGAGATCCGCGCCATGTTGGGTGCTGTCGAAGGAATACGAGGTAGTCTGGTAAATCGGCACCGCAACTGCGTGAGTAGTGGGTTCCGGTACGTAGCCGCCGTGTACGGCAATGGTTTCGAATTTCATGCGCTCTCCTCTATCATTGTTGGAACGAAACACTGGAATATTAACATTGAAGTCCGTCCTTTTGCGGGTTTGCCTCCTCCTGCTGGGCGCCGCGCCGGCTGGCGCCGCGCCGCCCACCACCTTCCTGCCGGTAATCGGCGGCGGCGTACTGTGCCGCGACCAGACCGAGCACCGCTATTTCCGCGAATATCTCACCCAGTCCTTCAAGAAATCCTATAAAACCGAAGGCGAAGCCTACTGGTACAAGCCGGAAAAAGGCCAGACCCTGTTCGGCGGTGAAGTGGTCGATATCTTCGTCAGTGTCGAGGAAAGCCGCTACGGTTTCATCGGCGTGGTGTTCAAGGACAAGTTCGAGGATATGCGGAAGAAACTCCTGGAACAGCAAAGCGTCCGCTTCGAGTCCTACGACGGCCCCGACGTACTGCGCTCTCCGGAAGGCGCTTTTCTGATCCGCTACGACACCAAGCAAAGCAAGCTGTACTGCGCCCGCCACCGCATCGACCCGTGGCGCGGCGAAGTCGAACCGCCGAATACCCAACGGCAGAAGCTCAAACTGACGCCGCCGTTGCCGTTGCGCTGATCGAGAGGATCTTCCGGGATGCTTTCCTCAGACCATCCTCGGCTATACTGGTAACTCCCTGAACCCCGACGTTTTCCCCAATGCCTGCTGCCCGCCTCATCGCCTGTCACGATTGCGATCTGCTGCAACGCGAGGTGCCGTTGCCGGCGGGCGGCGTGGCCACCTGCTCGCGTTGCGGGGCGGTGCTCTACCGCAATTCGCGGGGGGGCCGCCAGACCGCGCTGGCATTGACGCTCACGGCGGCACTGCTGTTCGCGATTTCCAACCTGTATCCCCTGGTCAGCATCGAGAGTCAGGGCAACCGCCATGCGACAACCCTGTTCGGGGCGGTGCTGACCTTGTGGCACGAACATTCGGCCTTGATCGCCGCGCTGGTGTTCGTCACCACCCTGCTGATCCCGGCCCTGGAGTTGCTCAACATGGCGGTCCTGCTCGCGGTGCCGCGCCCTTCGGCGGCGCTGCTGCGCATCACCCTGGCGGTACAGCCGTGGGCGATGGTGGAGGTGTTCATGTTGGGGGTATTGGTGTCGGTGGCCAAGCTGGCACACCTGGCCACCATCGTGCCGGGGGTGGCGCTATGGTCGTTCGGCGCCTTGACCCTGCTGTTCGCGGCGTTGACGGCGACCTTCAACCCCCATGAGTTGTGGCGTAGCGTGCCGGTGGCGAATAGTCATGCCGGTTCGTGAAGTGAGCGCCGCCTCGCTGGGTCTGTGCGGCTGCCATGCTTGCGGGCTGGTGTCGCGCCCGCAGGCGGAAGGCGCGCGCTGCCCGCGTTGCGGGACGGCGCTCCATGCCCGCAAATCGGGCAGCTTGGGGCGGACCTGGGCACTGCTGATCGCCGCATTTATCCTGTTCATTCCCGCCAACCTGCTGCCGGTGATGGAAACCGGTTCGCTATTCGGCACCCAGCAAGACACCATCCTGAGCGGCGTGGTGTACCTGTGGACCAGCGGTTCCTGGCCGCTCGCGGTAGTGGTGTTCGTCGCCAGCATCGTGGTGCCGTTGTTCAAGCTGCTGTTCCTCAGCCTGCTCGCACTATCCGTGCAATGGCACTGGGATTGGCGGCCCCGCGCCCGCACCCGGCTGTACCGGATGATCGAGTTCATCGGGCGCTGGTCGATGCTCGACATCTACGTCGTCACCTTGCTGTCCGCGCTGGTGCGCCTGCAATCGCTGGCGACCATCCATGCCGGGCCGGGGGCGATGGCGTTCGGGACGGTGGTGGTGTTGACCATGCTCGCTTCGATGGCCTTCGATCCCCGCCTGATCTGGGATGCCGTAAAAAAGGAAAATCATGTCTGAACCCACTCTCCCGCCGAATTTCGAGGATATCCCCGAAGCGCGCGTCACCACGCGGCGCAGCCGCCTCCCCCAACTGGTATGGATCGTCCCGCTGGTGGCGGCGTTGATCGGGATATGGCTGGCAGTAAACACCCTCGCCCAGCAAGGGCCGACGGTGGTCATCAGTTTTCTCACCGCCGAAGGGCTGGAACCCGGCAAAACCCGCATCCGCTACAAGGACGTGGATATCGGCGAGGTGAAAAGCATCACGCTGTCGCCGGATCGCAGCCGGGTGCTGGTCACCGCGCAACTGGTGAAGCAGGCGGAAAGTTTCCTGGTCGCCGATACGCGCTTCTGGGTGGTGCGTCCGCGAATTTCCGGAGGCAAGGTTTCGGGGTTCGGCACGCTGCTGTCGGGAGCCTATATCGGCGTCGATGTCGGCAAATCGGACGAGCCGAAAAGCCAGTTCGCCGGACTGGAAGTCGCGCCCATCCTCACCGATGGGCTGGCAGGGCGGCGCTTCGTCCTCAACGCCGGCGACGCGGGCTCGCTGGACGTCGGCTCACCCGTGTATTTCCGGCGCATCCAGGTCGGCGAGGTGATCGCCCAGGGGCTAGACAAGACTGGCGGCAAAGTCACCGTGACGATATTCGTCCACGCTCCCTACGACCGCAATGTCACGCTCCGCACCCGCTTCTGGAACGCCAGCGGGGTCGACATCTCTCTCGACGCCAACGGGGTGCGCGTCCAGTCTCAGTCGCTGGCCGCACTGATGCTCGGCGGCGTCGCCTTCGAGACCCCCGACGAAAATGAAAGCAAGGAGTCCGCGCCTCCCAACTGCGTTTTCACCCTCTACGGCGACCGCGCCCAGGCGCTCAAGGCGCCCGACGGCCAACCCCTGATTCTCACCCTGTATTTTGAAGACAGCCTGCGCGGGCTGTCGGTCGGCGCCCCGGTGGATTTTCGCGGCATCGTGGTGGGCGAAGTGCTGTCGGTAGGGGTGGAATACGACCAGGCCCGCGAATGGTTTCATTTCCCGGTACGCATCGCCCTGTATCCGGAGCGCATCCGCTTGCACCTCAGGCACGGCGAGAAGGACGGCGACATCGTCAAGCGAGTCCGTTACGGCCTGCTGAAGGCCATCAACGAACGGGGTTTCCGCGCCCAGTTGCACACCGGCAATCTGCTCACCGGCCAGCTCTTCATCGCCCTGGATTTCTTCCCGGATGCGCGAAAAACTCACGTCTCCTGGGACCAGCCCCCGCTGGAACTGCCTACCCAGCGCGGCAACCTGGAAGAACTGCAGGTTTCGCTGAACAAGGTGCTCAAAGCCCTCGAAAAAATTCCCTTCACCGATCTCGTTCAAGATATGCGCGGGGTTCTGGGAACGCTCGACCATACGCTCAAGGGCGTCGAAAAACTGGTGCAGCGCGTCGACGGCGAAACCCTCCCCGAAACGGGCGCGGCAATCCGCGACCTGCGGCGCACCCTGGAAGCGGTGGAGCGCACCCTGGCGACGGATTCCCCGCTGCGCCTCGACGTGCACAACGCCATGCATGAAATCGAGCGGGCCGCCCAATCGTTCCGCGCCCTCACCGACACCCTGGAAAAACAACCCGAAGCCCTGTTGCGCGGCAAGAAGGAAGATCAGCCATGAAAAGCCTCGTCATTTCCCTGTTTTTTTCGGTGCTGCTGGGCGCCTGCGCCGGCACGCCGAAAATCAGCTATTTCGTCCTGGACGCCCCCGCCCTACCCGCGGCAAGCGTCGCCCAGGACGCGCGGACCCCCAGCATCCTGATTACCTCGGTCACCCTTCCCGACCTGGTGGATCGTCCCCAAATGGTGGTGCGCAGCGGCGCCAACCGCGTGGAAATTCTCGATGCCAGCCGCTGGGCGCAGCCCCTCAAGAGCGAGGTGGCGCGGGTGCTGGCGGCATGTCTGGGGCGCGAGGTGGGAACCGCGAAAGTCTTCCTGCACGGTCAGGGGATGAGCGACGCGGCGGATTACCGGGTAACGCTGGACATCCAGCGTTTCGACTCGGAGCCGGGCGTGGCCGCCACCATCGAGGCGCTGTGGACGGTGCGGCACAAGGGCGCGGCACTGCCGCAGACCGGCCGCTCCGCGATACGCGAGGCGGTAGCGGACGACGGCCCGGCGGCACTCGCCGCCGCCCACGGCAGGGCCTTGCAACAACTCGGCAAGGATATCGCCGCAGCATTGCGTTGAACGCGAGGCAGGCCGGGAAAAGCAGTGCTATAAAAACAGTACCCTCCCAATTGGACAAAACCCTTTCAGGGAGCGGTTGAAGTGAGGGGAGAAGGAAAAAAATGGGGTTCCTGAAGCAGTTGCTCGGATTGGAGCAGGACAAGGAAATACCGGGCCTGGCAGCCGCGATCGAACGGGCGGTGAACCGGGTTGAACCCCATCTCAAACAGATTGGCGGCTACCCCCGGATTTTTCGCAAGTCCATCGCCGCCGCGCTGGAATACTCGCGCCACCTCGCGGCAAGCGTGCCCGGCCCGATCGATATCAATCGCACGACCTACGTCAAAAGTCACTTCGTACACGCCCTGTTTCCCTCGGTGGACTTTATCCAGGAAGCGTTATGCGCCAGCCAGTCCATGCGCGATTTTCACGGCAACCATCCGCTCGCCGGCAATGTCTACGCCTTGATGGGGATGCGGCGCTGGGAAAAAACCGCGCTGGGCATGGAACTCCTGGGGGATGTCGTGCACCGCGACGTCCTGCAAAACATGGTGTATTTCACCAGCCACACCGTGGAAAATCCCTCGCTCAGCGAGGAAGAAACCCGGGAAATGGTGGCCTGGAGTTTTTTCGACAAGTTGATCGACCTGGTGGCGAAGAGGATCGAAGCGCGCAAACAGCAAAAAACCGACCTTCTCCGCGAGAAGGATTGGCTCGCGGCGCGCCTCCACGAGGCCACCGACGAAACCCGACCGGCGCTGACCGAGGAAATGACCAAGCTCCTCGGCCAAACCCAGCAGGTCGTCGCGGCGCTGGATTTAGGCTGTTACGCCAAGGATTTCGAAGCGGTGCTGCTCGATCCCGCGCAATATCTGCGCATCGAGCAGACGTCCATGTACCTCGACGACATGGGAGTACGGCGCGAATCGGGCGAAGGCGCACCGGGAGAAGTGGTGGAATTCAACGATCTGATCGGTTTCGACCGGCGCCAATGGACGGTGACGCTGGTGCACTGCTCCGACATCCACGTCGAGACCTACGCCGAAAGGCTGGACGCCGCCTACCGCCGGCTCGCCATCTGAGAGCCAAGCGGCGATACGCTCGTCAGGCGGCGTCGTTGCCGTCGTCGCCCTCGGGCTGAGGGCGTTTCTTTTTCAGGCCGGTCTGGCCCAGGGGAATCACCGTGGCGGTGCGCGGTTCGTCGGCAAAAACCGGACGCAGGGGGCTTTCGTTGTAAAGCTCGGCCTCGCGCACGGAAATCAGCGCGAAACACCCCTTGATATCCTCGATGGTCTGATCCGAGAGGGGATGCAGCATCCCCGGCTTGGGGGTGGTGTCCTTGACGATGCTGGAGAGCACCTTGCGCATCACGCGCAGGATGCGCTGCTCCTTGGTGAGGTTGTCTTCGCTCATGCCGCGACCTCGTAACCGGCATCGTTGATCGCCGCTTTCAATTGGTCGGGTTGCACTTTGGCGCTATCGAACTCGATCACCACTTTGCCGCCTTCCAGGGTGATATCCACCTTGGCGACGCCATCCAGCGGTTCCAGGACGTTTTTCACGCTGCTCACGCAGCCCATGCAGCTCATACCCGTGACGGTAAGATTGAGGGTTTCCATATTTTCTCCGTATAAAATCATTCGGGCTTCCAACGCCTGAGCAGCAGCGAATTGCTGACCACCGAGACCGAGCTCATCGCCATCGCCGCCCCGGCAATGACCGGACTCAGCAGGCCGAGGGCCGCCAGCGGAATGCCGAGCACATTATAGATGAATGCGAAAAACAAGTTCTGGCGAATCTTGGACAGGGTGGAACGGGAAAGTTGCACGGCATGGGCGACGCTCAGCATGTCGTTGCGCATCAGGGTGATGTCTGCGGCCTCGATGGCCACGTCCGAACCGCTCCCCACCGCAAAGCCGATATCGGCGGCGGCCAGGGCTGGGGCGTCGTTGATACCGTCGCCGGCCATCCCGACGATATGCCCTGCGGCCTTGAGCTTTTCCACTTGCGCCGCCTTGTCCTGCGGCAATACTTCGGCGAGATAGCGGGTAATCCCGGCTTGGGCCGCGATAGCCGCGGCAGTCGCGGCGTTGTCGCCGGTCAGCATCACCACCTCGACCCCCATCGCGCGCAGGGCCGCAATCGCCTGTTTCGAGGTGGGGCGCAGGGTA
The DNA here is from genome assembly GCA_018336195.1 of Sulfuricella sp. GTDB lineage: Bacteria > Pseudomonadota > Gammaproteobacteria > Burkholderiales > Sulfuricellaceae > JAGXQV01. The sequence continues at coordinate 11,378 of JAGXQV010000108.1, forward strand.
TCGGCGATCGCCAGCCAGCCCACTGCTTGGCCGGCCCGCGCCACGCCGATCACGGTCTTGCCCTGAGCCTGCCAGCCGCCGATTTGCGCAGCGTCGCCGCTAATGCCATGTTCCGCGAGAAAGGTGGGAGACCCCAGCAAACAGGGTTGCCCGCCCACCTCGCCGGTCACCCCCTTGCCGGCGGCATTGGCGAAGTGCTCCACCGTCTCGGGCACGAGACCGGCCTCTTTCGCCCGCGCCAGGACGGCCAGGGCAAGCGGGTGTTGCGAGCCTTGTTCAAGCGTGGCGGCGAGTTGCAGCAGGGCTTTATCGCCATCCTCCGCGGCAGGCAGAACATCGGTAACCGCGGGCTTGCCTGCAGTCAGGGTGCCGGTTTTATCGACGATCAGGGTATGCAGCTTGCCGGCGCGTTCCAGGGCTGCGGCGTTTTTCACCAGAACCCCGAAAAACGCCCCGCGCCCCACCCCGACCATGATCGCGGTCGGAGTCGCCAGGCCCAGCGCGCACGGGCAGGCGATCACCAGCACCGCCACGGCGTTGATGAGCGCCACGGTGAAATCGCCGCCCAGCCACCACCACAAAACGAAAGTAACGGCGCTGAGGGACACCACCACCGGCACGAAGATTCCGGAAATTTGGTCGGCAAGACGCTGGATCGGTGCTTTCGAGCCCTGCGCCTGCTCGACCAGGCGGATGATCCCGGCCAGCGCGGTATGCGACCCCACCCCAGTGGCACGGCATTTGAGCATCCCCTGCTGGTTGTGAGTGGCGGCATAAACCTTGGCGCCGGCCGCCTTGCCAACCGGCAGGCTTTCTCCGGTGAGCAGGGATTCGTCGATGCTGGAATCGCCCTCGACCACCTCGCCGTCCACCGGCACGCTCTCGCCGGCCCGCACCACGAACACGTCGCCGACCCGCATCTCCTCGACCGCCACTTCGGCAAGCTGGCCGTCGCGCTCCACCCAGGCGGTCTTCGGTTGCAGCTTGATGAGTTCCTCGATGGCCGCCGAGGTCCGCGCCTTGGCGCGCGCCTCCAGGAGCTTGCCGAGCAGTACCAGGGTAATGACGGCGGCGCCGGCTTCGAAATAGATATGTTGATCCAGTCCCCACAGCGTGACCACCGCGCTCAAGCCGTATGCCATCGAGGTGCCCAGCGCCACCAGCACGTCCATGTTGGCTCCGCCGCCACGCAGGGCATGCCACGCCCCCACGTAAAAACGCTTGCCGGCCCAGAACTGCACCGGCGTCGCCAGCGCCATTTGCAGCCATAGCGGCAGCATGACGGCATGGTTGCCGAAGAACATCCCGACCATCTGCGCCACCAGCGGAATGGAAAGTGCTGCGGCAATCCAGAAGCGCGTCAACTCCTTGCGATAGGCCGCCGCGCGGCGCTGTTTTTCCTCCTCGCGCCCGGCGGCAACCGCTTCATGGGCACGATAACCGGCCTTGCCGACCGCCTCGATCACCTGCTCCAGCGTGGATGTTCCCGGTGCCAGCGTCACCCGCGCCTTCTCGGCGGCAAAATTGACCAGCGCCTCCACCCCGTCAAGCTTGTTCAACACCTTCTCGATGCGCGTCGCGCAGGCCGCGCAGGTCATGCCTTCCAGTTCCAGTTCGAGCTGTTTCGGCGGCACTTTGAAACCGGCCTTGTGGATGGTCTGAATCAGCACGGCAGGGCTGGCCTGGGCCTCGTCGTAGTCGATCTGCGCCTTTTCGGCGGCCAGATTGATCCCCGCCACCACGCCCGGCAGGCGGTTGAGCATTTTCTCCAGGCGCGACGAACAGGCCGCACACGTCATTCCTTCAACAGGTAACTCGATGCGAGAACTCATGGTTTCACCAGCTTAGATATCTCCGTGTTGCCGGCGCGGGCCGCCAATTCCTCAGCGGTAAAACCCGCGCCACCCTTCAGGCTTCGATCCGCCCCCGCCGCCAGAAGTTTCGCCACCACGCCGATATGCCCGTTACGCGCCGCCAGCATCAAGGGCGTCAAACCATTCGCCGTCACCCCGTTCACCGCCGCGCCATTCGCCAGCAACTTCCCGACGATCTCGGCATGTCCGGCGAAAGCCGCATAGGTCAACGGCGTCCACCCCTGGCGGTTGGCCTCACCGATATCCGTACCGCTCTTGAGCAGAACGTCCACACACTGGCTCCGCCCGAAAAACGCCGCCAGCATCAGCGCCGTCTCGCCAAGCGGGTTGCGCAAATAGGATTTCGCCCGGTTTTCCAGCAACACCGTCACCACCTCGTGATTGTCGTCAGCCCGCACCGCCTGGAGCAACGGTGTTTCGCCACGCTCGTCGCGCAGGTTCGGATCGGCTCCGCGCTTCAGCCAGGCCTGCACCTCACGTACATTGCCGTTGCGCACGGCAATCAGGAAATCGTCGAAAAACATGTCCGTGCCGGCAAAAACCGGTGCCGAGGCGGCCCACACCGCCAGCCCGGAGAAAAAAAACACAAGAAAACGCAACCGAGAAAAAAACATAACCCGCTAATCCAATTGAATTCACGTCGTAGGACACGACAAAAATAGTTAGAAAATGTTGACCCCAAAGGCCAAAGTGCGTACTATACGCACCTTCTTCATTCCCTGATAGCTCAGTCGGTAGAGCGACGGACTGTTAATCCGCAGGTCCCTGGTTCGAGTCCAGGTCGGGGAGCCAGATAAAATTCACACATAGCCATCCTTCGGGGTGGCTTTTGTGTTTTCCGGGGTTCAATATTGCGAAAGTCCGGCGGTCGGGACCAACAAGGCCCAAGACATCCACATCATTCAATGTGCCCTTAATCCCTCTTTCATTGGCCTCGCATGACATCACATCACACCCGTCTCCGTATCAAATTCAGCGATGTTGCCATCGGTCAGCATTTCTATGACCCAATCAGCGCCGAGTATTTTGTGAAACAGAGCGATACCATGGCGGCCATGGTAACCGGGATTGGCGATGGCACGATCCCGGACGAATTTGAAGCCGACGACATCGTGGGCATCGACCAGTAACCTGGCGGAGATTTACCGCTCAGCTTCAGGTTTATTTGGCCGCGTCAGGCTTCAATTCTTCCCGGCAATGCCATAAAAAATACGCTCAGGGCTTGTTGCGGCGCCTGGATGAGGGGAGCTGCTGCCGGCCCTGAACCAGATCCTTCTTGGGAATCCAGACAGGCTTGAGCTTGGGTTTGGACGTCAGCAGGCTTCTGACCGGGCTAATGCTGGCCGCCCTGAACTCCTTTACCGCGACAAGAAGTTGCTCCTCGCCGACATGGCTAGCAGGGTAAACGTCCTTGCACTCGTAATTGGCGAGATGCTCCATGATGCGGGACAGCATCTTTTCGTTGTCGTCTTTCTTGCGCCGGCTCGACAGCATCTCCTGCGCATCGACCGAGAGCGTATAACCGCCATCGATACCGACAATCAGGCCGCAAGCCGTCAGCCGCGCGAACGCATCGGATAACAAAGGTACGGCGGGAATCGTTCCCTGCGCTAGAGAGGTCGCGGTAACGATTTCGACCAGATCGGCAGGCCGCCGCTTCGCGGCGACGGACAGGGACATGATAAGAATGGCATCAACATCGTGGACTGGGTGCATCGTGAACCTTTACGCAATAAGAAAACGCCCAAATCGGACGCGAAGGCGAGAGTGTAATGGATTCAACGAAATGAAGGAAAAAGCTTGTCGCGGCGGCTGATTGCGCGCCATTGCATCAGAACGGCTTTTTCTTAACCGGCCGCGCCCTCTTTTCGCGTCCTAATGGACGATCCGGGTTGAAGCGGGTAAAGCCCGAAAGGCTTTCTAGCGCGCCTTCGCCGAGCCAGGATGATGCGGGTCGAACGCCGCAATCCAATGCTTCACCGTGGTGTATTCGTAGCGTTGCCCCCCGCACATATTCTGGATTTCCATACTCAGCACCACGTCCTTGAGCGACATGTCGGGGTGTTTCGACCAAATCCATATGGCAATCTGCTGACAGGCCATCTTGGCGCGGTGATCCCTGTCGATGAAGATTCTTCGCTGCAACGTCGATTTGGCGAGGGACGGAAGGTCGCCGGGAGGCTCGTTGTCGGGCCATTCATGTTCCACTCCCCAGCCGGGTGGAAACCAGAATTCAGGAAGCGGAATCTTGTGATGCTCGCACCAAGCGAAAAAAGCAAGGCGATCGACAACGGCCCATTTCACGAGTTTTCGGTCGATGGTTCGTCCCGCCACGCAGGCTTCTATGGCGGGAAGCCAGTGCTGGATGTGCAGCGTGGCTTCTACGGGATCGTGGCCGTGATATTTCTCCATGCGCAAGGTGAGGCATTCCAGCCGGGATTCGTATATCTCTTGAATCAGCGTGCGGAAATGGTCACGTACCGGCAGCGGAATGCGCAACCAAAGCTTGCAGGGATCATGGCCGGCCCAGCGGAACCCGATTTCCCAGACGGAGAGTTGTTCAGTCAAGAGCGGCATGGCAGTCCTTTGTGTGGGGCAGAATGGGAAACCTCGATTCGTGCCACGGCAACGCCCGCTCGTACCCGGTGCTTCCCTTTCCTCTGGGCGCGGTCTGCTTGTGGCGGGAATCGAGAAAAATGCAGCCCCCTCTAGTTCCATTCTATACCACGGCAAAACGTCCGTAACGAACCTCCAGGCGCGAGCCGTTCGCCGTGCATGGATTCTTTGGTGTTGTCGTTGCCGCTCTGTGGTAAAACCCGCGAACGACCAAGACGAACTGAATCGCTATCTATCCTATCCAGATTGCGAAAAATGCTGTTTCCGGTTTTCTGGGATGTAAATGTTTCTCTTGAGGTGAACCTGTTTCGATTCCCGCTTCTATAATGGGCGAGTCGCGCCCCCATGTCACCGCTAATCACCCCGCCCAGACGCCCGCTCATTTTTTCCCATGACCCAAGACACCCTTCTTCCCCTCAGCAAGTTTATCGGCGCGAAATTTTCCCTCAGCGACGCCTCGCCGGATTTCGCCCTGGATGATGATGAAGCCGAGTTCATGCTGGAAATCCTGAAAGAAGTCGATTGGTCAGAACCGGTTTGCCTATTCGGGAAATACACCATTCATCAGCACAGCGCCTGGACGGACGGCGGGAATGTGGGGATTTTCGACGGCGACGACATCGTGGGATTTTATGAAGGCCCCAACCTGTGGGTCGATCCCCGCTACCGCCGGCTCGGGCTGGCCGTTCCGCTGATCCTGTCCGCCGCCAAACTGAGGGGGGGCAGCGTTTTGCCCCGCGACTTCGATACCCAGGGCTATTCGCCCGCCGGCCTGCTGGCGCACACTGTGGCACACCTGCAAACCCTGCTATGCGCCATAAAACAAGGCGAGTCCATCCCCGACGAAGTATTGCGTGAATACAATATTCACGACGCCCATGCTTTCATAAGTATGTTCGGCGCCAAGGCCATCGAAGAGTTGACCTGCTGTAAACCGCTGAAGGCGTAAACAGGTCGAACCAGCGCCACTCAGGCAAAGTCGTATTCCAGTTCTTCCGCGGGATGGCTGTTCTGTTCGTGAAGGAGCGCTGCAATCACTGCCATCAGCTTGCAGCCATCCTGCTCGATGCGTCCTTCGCTTATCGCTCTTTGGCTTTCCAAGGCAACCCGAATAATCTCACGCACCTCGTCGGGAAAGTCCCGATTGTCGAATTCGTTCATGACAACCTCCATTAAGGCGACGACCAAGTTCACTTGATCAGCAGCAAGAATTGGGCCTCGTTTCCCAGGCCATCCCACTCCTCTCAAGGCATTTATCGGCCTCGCCGGACGTATCTACAGGAATTGGGGATGCGGATTTTCGTGTGTGAGCGGGCACCCGACCAAATCGGCGGCGGCAAAAATTTCCGACTCACGATGGGTGACGCGGCGCGTTTGCGGGAGGTGCCCTACCTGACCTGCTATAGGCGTACCGGAGTGACGCCTGTGCAGTTCAATCCTTTTTCTTGATCCGCTCCGCAAGCCCGGCGAAGGGATTGAAGGTTGCCGGTGCGATCGTCATTCCAGGATCGGTTCGTCCTGCGGAATCGAGTTGTCGGGCATGCTCGTTTTCGTGGCAATAGATGCACAGCAGTTCCCAATTGCTCCCATCGGGCGGATTATTGCTGTGGTTGTGGTCTTTGTGGTGGACGGTCAACTCCTTCAAGCGCACCCCGGAGAAATCGCGTCCGCAACGAGTGCACACCCACGGGAAGAGCTTGAGTGCCTGCTCCCGGTAGGATTTTTCCAACGAATTGCCAGCCATTCCAAGAATCTCCTGATTTATCGCCTGATAGGATGAGTATGCATGACTCTTTCATGTGCCGGCAACCACCTTCGCCGACGGCCCCGCTCAGCCGGCGTGCCTTCCGGATACTTCCTCGACCAGCAAGTCGAGCAGGAGGTTGATGCTCAACGGCTTGATCAGGTGGCGGTTGCAGCCGGCCTCCAGGGCCGCCACCTTGGTTTCCTCGTCGCCATACCCGGTCACCGCCATCAGAAACAACTCGCGTCCTTCCGGTAACCGGCGCAACTGCTTTGCCGTCTCGAAGCCATCCATGCCCACCAGGCCGATATCCAGCAACACGGCCTGCGGCCGAAACCCCCGGACCATCTCCAAGGCAGTGTGGCCATCGTGAGCGACGCGCACTTCGTGGCCTTCGATCTCCAGCAGCATTGCGGTACTGTCGGCCACTGCCGCATCGTCATCCACTACCAGCACCCGGATGGCTTGAACTGGGCGTTGGTTTCCCTGCTTCGGCGCTGGCGGTAGAGCATGGGGTGGAGCCGCAGTCGGCAAGCGGATGATGAAGGTCGCCCCGCGGCTCGGCCCGTCGCTGTACGCCGCCACGCTCCCACCATGCATTTCGACCAACTGCTGAACCAGTGTGAGACCGATACCCAACCCGCCCAGCGAGCGGTCGAGATTGCGCTCGCCCTGCTGGAACAATTCGAATATGTGGGGCAACAGTTCTGCCGGAATGCCCATCCCGTTGTCTAGAACCTTGATCTCGATTTCCTGCCCATCCAGACGCGCCTCGAACTCGATCTTGCCGCCGTCAGTATTGTATTTGGCGGCGTTGTCGAGCAGATTTACCAGCACCTGGGTAAGGCGCACCGGATCGACCTCAAGCCAGACCGGCGCATCGGGCAGACGAACGGCGAGCTGGTGCCGCTTGTTCTCGATCAGGGGGCGGGCCGCTTCCAGGGCCTGTTTCGCCAAGGTGGAAAACTCGACATTTTTCTTCTTGAGAACGACCTTGCCGCGCACGATACGGGAAATATCCAGCAGATCGTCGACTAGGAAAGAAAGGTGGGCCACTTGCCCCTCGATGGTTTCCCGCGCCCATTTGACACGGGGTTCCGCCAGGTCCAACTGGCCCAGGACGTGAGCGGCGTTGCGAATCGGCGCCAGGGGATTGCGCAGTTCGTGAGCCAGCATGGCCAAAAACTCGTCCTTGCGGCGCGCGGCATCGCGCAATACCAACTCAGCCTGCTTGCGCTCCGTCACGTCGCGCGAAACGGCTAACAGTCGCTCGACTTTCCCATCCCCCCCAAGGATCGGCGTAATGGCCACGTCCCACCACTTGGGCATGCCTTTCTCGGACGGGCAATAGGCCTGAAACTGTCCGAGTTCGCCGGACTGTGCCAGGGCGATGGCGTTGCGCACGGATGGCTGGTCTTCCTCCCGCCAGAAACCGATCCAACTGCCGTTTATGTAGCATCTGACGTCGGCGATCTCCAACAACCGCTGCCCGCCCTCGCTCATGGACAGCAAGTTGCCCGCTAAATCCAGCACCTTGATGCAGTCGGCGCTGCTGGCGATAATGCGCCGATTCAATTCCTCGCTTTCGCGCAGCTTGTTCTCAGCCTGTTTGCGCTCGGTAATATCCGAGAAGATCACTGCAAACTGCCGTTCCTTGGTGCGATACGCAAAAAGCTCAAAGTGCCGGTTTAGCGCAGTGGAGTATTTGTCGAATTTCACCGGCCGACCGGTCAAGGCGGCTTCACCGAAACGACTAACCCAAACCGGGTCGCTGCCGGGAAATACATGGTAATGGGTCTTCCCCACGACCTCATCGCGCTTTAGCCCCGTCAGCCGCTCGAAGGCAGGATTGACTTTCAGGAAGCGATAGTCACGGGGCTGGCCCATCTCGTCGCAGAGGAGCTCGCTGAGGATGAACCCCTCGGACATGCTGGAAAACAGCGATTGGTAGCGTTCGCTGCTGGCGCGCAACGCCTCCTCGGCTTCCTTGCGCTTGGTGATGTCGTGGGAAATTCCGATAATGCCGACGATATCGCCGTGGACATCCCGATAAGGCGTCTTGATCGACAGGAGAATGCGCTCTCCTTCCGCTGATCGAACAACCACCTCGTTCTCTTTGGTATCTCCTGACTCCATGACGCACCGGTCGTTTTCCATCATCATCCGGCCGACGGCGGGATCGTCGAAAATTTCCACAGGGGTCTTGCCCAGCACCTTTTCCTCTGATTTTCCGGTTACTCGCAACGCCGCCGGATTAATCAGCAAAATCCGCGAATCCCGGTCCTTGATGTAGATCGGATCGGGGGTGTTATCGGTAATGGTCCGTAGCAGTGCCTCGCTACGGCGCAACTCGTGTTCGACCCGCTTGAGTTCGCTGATCTCCTGGGTGGTTCCGAATCCGCCGAGAAGATTGCCTACCCTATCGAATTCCAGTTCAGCTCTCTCGCGCACCCATTTGACTTCGCCATCCACCACCAGCCGGTGCTCGATGTCATAAGGCGCGCCTTGAAGGGCCGCCTGCCACATCCGGTTCACGTATTCACGGTCCTCGGGATGGACGACCGCCAAAAATATTTCGTAGGTCAGCGGCGTTCCCTTGGCAATCCCGAAAATCCGGTGGTTCTCGTCGGACCACAGCAATTCGTTACGGCGGATGTCCAGGCGCCAACTGCCAATATGGCCGACGGCCTGGGCACGCTTCAAATCCCGCTGGGTAGCGAGCAACTTCTCGGCTGCCTGCTTGTGGTCCGTGATATCGCGGACCGCGGTAAAACGTTGCGCCGGGTTGGAAGGGCTGGTCTTGCTGTGGGCTTCGACGGTAATCAGCGTACCGTCCTTGCGCAGCAAGGCATGTTCCAAATAATGCACATCGCACCCGAGGCGGATGTTCTCCAGAACCTGTTCGCGGTCGGCGGGAGCAACCAGTTCCAGAACCGCCATCCCCTTCAACTCCTGAACCGGATATCCCGTCAGGCGGGCGAACTGCTCGTTGCAGTCGACGATCTTGCCATTCTCGCTGATGGCAATGCCTTCGAAGGTGATTTCCGCGAAACGCGCCAGGCGCTCCCGGCTTTCTCGTAGAGCCAATTCGGCTTGGCGCGCCACGCTTCGTATGATTTCCCATTCCGCGCCTTGCTTGATCAGCGCGAACTCGTGATTGGCGAGGACGTCGAGAATTTCCCGCAGGCCGCATTTCTCCAGGGAGTACGTGCACAGCGCCAACACCGGCATGTTCCCAAGCACGTTATGGACGGTATTCTCATAGTGCTTGAAGTTTTCCCAAATCGCCTCTTCCAGCCAGAAGGTATTACCGGTCAGTCGCAGCCCCTCGAACCCGCGTCGGCGCGCATTGGCCAGTTTGCCAAGCCAGCCCTGCAGCACGGCTTCGGCGTCGAAGGTGCCGGTCGCCGTATACCACTGGCGATAATCGAGGATTTCAATCTGCCCCCGGGCGATGCGTTCATCCAGGTCGGGCACCCTCATGCCAAGTGCCTCTCGGGCTTGCGCCACCTGTAGCGGCTCGGAGGTCACCCACATGCAGAACTCGTTTGCCGCCAGCCCTTCCCGGAAATAGGGAACCAGGGTGTCGAGCAAATCCTCGCCAGTGGCGTAAAACTGGCAAAAATGCGTCCCCCACGGCAAGGCACCAACGGAATCTAGCCCGGATTGGCGGAGGTATCCAGGTTCCTCTTGGTTGATCGTGTCGTTCGCGAGAAAGCTGTCTGGACTGCGAAGGTCGTTCATGCAATGCACTCCTCCTGGTTGCTCCGCCATTTTGGAAATTCCTGGCGTGCTATTTATACCTTGGTGATATTACTGGACTTTTATCGAGCCAGTCAAAGAGCCGGGCAATTCATGCGACAACGGAAAACACCGCGTGGAAACAGTCGTTGGAAAAGGGGCGTCCATCGAGTTCCATATAACGACTGCTTCAGAAAGGCTACAAACCGGGTTCATGAAAAATAATTCCAGACCGAATTCTTCCAAAAAATCAATGTCAGCTAGCGGCATCGCCGCAAGACCCCAGGGATAACAAGGTAAATCCGGTCGATTGGCAGCCGATGTTAAGAACATAAAGCCTGGAGAAAAAAGATGGAACTACACGTAACCTTGCTTATCGCGTTCGGTGTGCCCGTTTTGTGGTGGCTGCTGACCCGCCCTTAATTGCCCGGGTGTAGCCTTGCGCGTGGCGCATGACCCAAACATTCTGAAAACCCCATAACTCTGGGGTTCAAGAAGCACGCTTGCCGCAAACCCGCCAAGGAATTGCCGGAATGTATTGCCGGCAGCGCCCTTGCAAGCCTCCCCTGCCTGACCGCATTGCTCATGGTGAGGATATTTTCCCGCCACACGGCGAAAGCCGGCAAAATACCGACATGATGAATTTCCCCCAAGGAGAAACCCGTGCCAACTTATACCGTCAGAGTGGAAAAATTTGTCCAGTATGCCTTCGAAATCGAAGTGGATGCCGACAGCGCCGAAGATGCGATGGATGACGCTTTGGAGCAAGCCCATCTGGATCCGGAGTTGTTTGAAAAGGAAGATGCCGAATCCGACCCCCGAGTCTTCTCCGTGTTGAACCAGGAGAACGATGCCGAAATAGCACTGCCCGATATACTCGACAACGTGTCTATCGAGAGTTGTTTGAGCAACTTTGGCGCAAAGGTTGGGTTTGCCGTGGAGATGGCGCCCCCTCAGTTCGGCCCCGACTACGAGTGACCTGAACGACGGGAAGGGTGGGCGTTTTTCTCGGCTATCGCGAGGAAACCTATCTTCCCCGATTCTTCATCTGCGCCAGTTTCGCTTCCAGCCCTTCAAGCTGCTCCAGCGCCATTTTGAAGAGGTTATTCTTGAGGCTGAAATTTTCGTCGAGAAGTTTTTCCTGCTCGGATTTCACTGAATGGTGCTGGGTGGAGAGCTTTTCGATCATCCCCCGAAATTGCTCGATTTCGCCGGTCAGTTCACGGGTTTGCTGTTTGAGCTGATCGCGCTCCTGCTGGGTAGCGAGGGCGTAGCGTTTGATTTGCTGGTGGTCGGTGGTGAGGCGCTCCAGAGCCTGACGTTCCTTGTCGGGCTGGGCTTTGAGCTGGGTGAGTTCCTGCTTCAATTCGTCCTTGGCGCGGGCTGCGGCGACAGCCTGGGTGAGGTTGGCGACGCGGTCGCGGGTGAGGTCTTCGAGCAGCCGTTTGAGCTTGCTGTGTTCGGCAATAGCCTGCTCGACCTTCTCGCGATACTGATCGCGCTCCTTGGCCAGCGCTTCCAGGAAGCGTTTCAGTTCGTGGGGATCCTGGGTTTTTGGCAGGGGCTGGCCGGGGGGCGGCGCCTTGGTCGCGGCGACCCCGACCGGAAGCCGTTGCGCAAGCTGTTCGATCTCGAAAACGATGCTGTCGAAGGCAATCGCCAGATCGATGGGCGAGGAAGCATTGACGAAACGGTTGCGCAGTTCGCGCACGTCGAAGGAGACATTCCCGGTCTTGATGCCGGCCTTGATGGCCAGATCATCCATGCGCTTGAGGTCGGACACCGCCGCATCGAACAGGGCCGCCTCTTCGTTGGCCGAGTCGGCTGCAAGGAAGCGGGCGCGCAATTCGTCGGGGGTCATGGTTGTTAATCGACTAGGAATTCCGGCCCTTGCAGGGCCAGCGTGCCGGAGCGTCCGGGAATTTCGTCGAAGATGATTTCGTGGCGCGGCAGGGTGTCGCGGTTGAGGTGTTCCTGATATTGCCCGAGCGATACCAGTTCATATCCCTGAGCCTTCCAGCCGCTCAGCAGTTGGTCGAATACCCCGGCCAGTTTCATCCCTTCCAGTTCGGCGTGCAACGTATAGACGTGCCCGGTCGGCGACGGATTTTCACTGAGATGCAGGAGGTGCGCGGCGACGTTTTCCACCCCGAGGCCGTTCAGGCCGAGCAATTCGTCGAGGGTCGGCAAGGTGGTCGGCAATTGCGGACAGGCGATGATTTCACCGCGCCATACCGGCATGAAGGGGCTGCTGCCGCGCGTATCGGAGCAGTAGCCGAATCCCCAGCGCTGTTCGAGGCGCAGGGCGTGGATGTTGGTCTGCCAGCCGGCGGAGCCGTGAGTCAGGGGCTTTTCCCCGTAGATTTCCTCAAAGCGGTCGAAAGCCAGCTTGAGTTCGCGGGTGGTCCAGGCGGCGTCCTGATTCGCGACTTCATCCTGCCACTTGACGTGGTCCCAGCAGTGGATGCCGACTTCGAAGCCGTCACCACGCACCGCGCGGAGGATGTCGGCGCAACGCTTGCCGATGTCCGGGCCGGGCAACAGGGTGCCGTACATCAGGGTCTTGAAGCCATAGTGTTCGACCACCGAGGTGCGCGAAACCTTTTTCATGAAACCGGGACGAAAGGCGCGCTTGATGGCACGCCCCGTGTGATCCGGGCCGAGGCTGAACAAGAAAGTGGCGTTGGCCTGGTGCTTGTGCAGCAGTTGGACAAGATGAGGAACGCCTTCGAGGGTGCCTCGATAGGTGTCTACGTCGATTTTGAGGGCAAGTTTCATGCGGGTAATGAGTGATGGGCGATGGGTAATGGGATGGTTTTACCACTTACCCATCACCCATTCCCCATCACCGGTTTTATTCCACCAGCTTGCGTGCTTCCGCGACTTGGCCGCGATAAGCGTCGTAGATGTGACGCAGGGTTTCGGCCATCGGCACGGTGGGCTTCCAGTCGAGTTCCTGCATGGTGTTGGCGATCTTCGGCACGCGGTTTTGCACGTCCTGGTAGCCCTTGCCGTAGTAGTCGCCGGAAGACACTTCGACCATCTTCACCTGGTGCGCCATTTCCTTGTACTCGGGGTATTCCATCGCCAGATCCAGCATCATCTTGGCGAGTTCCTTGACCGAGTAGTTGTTGGTCGGGTTACCGATGTTGTAAATCTTGCCGGAGGCGATGTTGTCCTTGTTGGCGATGATCTTCATCAGGGCGTCGATGCCGTCGGAGACGTAGGTGTAGGAACGCTTGGCGCTGCCGCCGTCGACCAGCTTGATGTCCTCGCCGCGCACGATGTGGCCGAGGAACTGGGTAATGACTCGCGAGCTGCCTTCCTTGGCGGCGTTGAGGTTGTCCAGGCCGGCACCCACCCAGTTGAAGGGACGGAACAGGGTGAAGGTGAAATTGAATTCGGGGCGCATGGCATAGGCCCAGATCACCCGGTCCATGAGCTGCTTGGAGCAGGAGTAGATCCAGCGCGGCTTGTTGATCGGGCCGAGCACCAGTTCGGAATTATCCGGGTCGAATTCGGCGTCGCGGCTCATCCCGTAGACTTCCGAGGTAGAGGGGAAAATCAGGTGCTTGCCGTACTTTACGCACTGGCGAACGATGGGCAGGTTGGCTTCGAAATCCAGCTCGAAGACGCGCAGCGGGTCCTTGACGTAGGTTGCCGGGGTGGCGATGGCGACCAGCGGCAGCACCACGTCACACTTCTTGACGTGGTATTCGATCCATTCCTTGTTGATGGTGATGTCGCCTTCGAAGAAGTTGAAGCGCGGGTTGGCCATCAGGTCGGTGACGCGCTCGCTGTACATGTCCATCCCGTACACTTCCCAGTCGGTGGTGTCGAGGATGCGCTTGGAAAGGTGATGGCCGATAAAGCCGTTCACGCCGAGTATCAAGACCTTTTTCATGGTAGCTCCTAAAAAAATAATTGCGATGTAGGGTGGACACGGGTTCTTGTGTCCACGCGAACCGGATGCACCCCGCGTGGACACAAGAACCCGTGTCCACCCTACTGAATTTAAAACTGCTTCTCCATTCCCCACTTGCGCCGCGCCTGGCTGGCGCTGCCGAAGACTTGCGCCAGGCCGGCGCCGTCACGGTTTTCCAGCATGGTGCGCAGGCGCGCCAACTGGGCCTGGTAGGCGTCCAGTTCGCCGAGCAGGGCGTCGCGGTTGGCGAGGCTGATGTCGCGCCACATTTCCGGGCTGCTCGCGGCAATTCGCGTGAAATCGCGAAAACCGCTGGCGGCGTGGTGAAACAACTCTTCAGCGTTGGCCTTAGCGGCGATATCGTCGACCAGGGCAAATGCCAGCAAGTGCGGTAAATGGCTGACTGCGGCAAACACGCTGTCGTGGTTGGCCGCCGAGGTATGCGAGACGTTCGCTCCGCAAGCGCGCCAGGCTGCGTCGACACGCTCCAGCGCTGCCGGAACGTTTTCCGGGAGCGGCGTAAGCACCACGTTGCGCCCCCGGTAGAGATCGGCGCGCGCGGCTTTCACCCCGCTGTGCTCGGCTCCGGCGATGGGGTGGCCGGGCACGAACCATTCCAGGTGCCGTGCCAGATGCTGACGCGCCAGTGCCACCACGTCCTGCTTGGTGCTGCCGGCATCGGTTACTACCGTGCCGGCCTTGAGATGCGGAGCAATCTGCGTCATTACCGCCGCCATCTGGCCGACCGGCATGGCGAGCAGCACCAAGTCGGCATCCTGCACGGCATCCGCGGCATCGGCGGCGATCCGGTCAATGACGCCCAACTCCAGCGCAGCCCGGAGGTTTTCCGCACTGCGCCCAACGCCGACGACCTCACTCACCCTACCCGCTTCACGCGATGCCAGGGCGAACGAGCCGCCGATCAGGCCGACGCCGAAGATAGCCAGCTTGCCGATTAACATTGTTTGAACCGCAAAGCCGCAGAGTCGCAAAGGGAGCGCAAAGAAAAGCTCATCATCTTTATAAAAACCTTTGCGCCTTGGCGTTCTTTGCGGTTAAGCCCTTAAATCGTCCGGCCTATCGCCCCGGCGATGGCGCCGAGGGAGACCATCAGGTTGTTGAGTTCCGTGGGAGTGAGCGCTTGGTCGGCGTCGCACCAGGCGTCGCACGGGCTGGGGTGCATTTCCACCAGCAGGCCGTCGGCACCCGCCGCGATGGCGGCGCG
>JAGXQV010000109.1 GCA_018336195.1 Sulfuricella sp.
CGGTCCCCCCCCCCCCCAAGCCAAGGCGTAGCCGTGCGCCAAAGGCGGCCGAGGAACACAGCGATCCGCTGGTGATGGTGGAAACCCGAAAGGGAGAATAAAGCAGGAAGGGGGCTGAAAAGCCCCCTTCTTCATGGATCATCCACTACCTTTATTCGCCTTTTCGTATCTTCCCAAGCAATCCCACGGACGCATCCTCAACAAGGTCAAGAACATGCTCGAACCCCTGATCCCCTCCGTAATAGGGATCGGGTACCTCGCGCTCGGAAAAGCGAGTTCCATGTTCGAGAAACAAGGATAGCTTGGCGTGGTAATGCGCGTGGCTAACCCGTTTAAGGTTAGACAGATTTTCTTCATCCATTGCCAGAATATAATCGAACTCGACAAAATCCTCAGCCGAAACCTGGCGTCCCCGCAACCCGCTTAATTGGTACCCCCGTTTTTCGGCCGCAGCTTGAGCACGCCTATCCGGTGGCTTGCCGATGTGGTAGGCATGGGTTCCTGCGGAATCGATCAACACGGCATCGGTCAAGCCAGCCTCCGCCACCAAACGCCGAAAAACCCCCTCTGCCGTAGGCGAACGGCAAATATTGCCCATGCAGACAAATAGAACCTTGACCTTATTCATGGCTGACCGCATTAAAAACCCAAATCATTGAGAAGATCGTCCACTTCGGACTGGCTGCTCACGACATCCTTGCGCCCTTCCTTCTTGACTACCGGGCCATTGAGGAGTGAATCGCCTTCTTTCCGTGCGGTTTCTTCGGGCTTGCTGATAAGCAGAATATTCACTAATTGATGTTCAAGATTCTGTGCCATCAGGGTAACTTTTTTGATGACTTGCCCGGTGAGATCCTGAAAATCCTGGGCCATCATAATTTCGTTGAGTTGTTCCGAGGTGGCGCGAGTATGGTTGGGCAACACTTCAATAAATGCCTGCATCTTGTCGGCGACCTGCTGCCAACTGCCGTTGGCTTTTGCCGTGCGGTATTCCTCCAGCAGCCGAAGTGCCTCGCTCTCCACCTTTTCCTGCAACGGCAAGGCGATTTCCACGGCATTCAGGGAGCGTTGCGCGGCCTGCTCGGTCAACTGGGCAACGTAATTGAGGCGATCCTGGGTATCCGGCAATTCGCCCACCACGCTCTGCATGGCCTGATCGCAGCCCAGTTCGCGCAAGGTTTCGTGTAACTGGCGCACCAGATGGCCCAGTTCATTAAAAGCTTCTCCTTCAGGAGGATTCTTCTTTCGTTTCGGCATTTTTGTCCTTCGGCAAAATCGTTGCGATCTTTCCTGAGCCAGCCCAACCAATCCATTGTGCCGTTCAACTCAACATCATACGCGAAAGGAATCCCTCGCAACATCGGCACAGACGTCGTAAACATTGCAGCCCTTCATCTGCAAAACATACGAGAATGTCTCGCAGAATTTCTCCGTCTGCTTATTCCAACAATTTTCCGTCCTGCCTAAGCTACACGTCGCCCGATTCATTTACCCCGAACAACAGGTGTTTCAATTCCTTCGAGCGATCGCGCAATTGAGCGGCGCGTTCGAATTCGAGATTTTTGGCACAGGCCAGCATTTCCTTTTCAAGTTGCTTGATTTCCTTGGCAAGCAACTTTTCATCGAGGTGGCGGTACGAAGCCAATTCTTGCGCCGCCTTGAGTTCCTTTTGGGCGGTTTCGATGTCGTAGACACCATCGATGATGTCCTTGATGCGCTTCGACACGCCCTTGGGGGTGATGCCATGCTCGGCGTTCCAGGCCAGTTGCTTGGTGCGGCGCCGTTCGGTCTCGCCGATGGCGCGTTCCATCGAGCCGGTGATGCGGTCGGCGTAGAGAATCGCCATACCGTTGAGGTGGCGCGCCGCCCGTCCGATGGTCTGGATCAGGGAGCGCTCGGAGCGCAGGAAACCTTCCTTGTCGGCGTCGAGTATCGCCACCAGCGACACTTCCGGGATATCCAAGCCTTCACGCAGCAGGTTGATGCCGACCAGCACGTCGAACACGCCCAGACGCAGGTCGCGGATGATCTCGACGCGCTCGACGGTGTCGATATCGGAATGCAGGTAGCGCACCTTAATGCCATGTTCGCCGAGGTAATCGGTGAGGTCTTCCGACATGCGCTTGGTCAGCGTAGTGACCAGCACCCTCTCGCCTTTCGCCACGCGAAGGTTGATTTCGGAAAGGACGTCGTCCACTTGGGTGGTCGCCGGGCGCACTTCGAGAACCGGATCGACCAGACCGGTAGGGCGCACCACCTGTTCGACCACCTGCCCCTGGTGGGTTCGCTCGTATTCGGAGGGGGTAGCGGAAATAAATACGGTCTGGCGCATCACCCGTTCGAACTCGTCAAAACGCAGTGGGCGGTTGTCGAGCGCGCTGGGCAGGCGAAAACCGTAATCGACCAAATTTTCCTTGCGCGCCCGGTCGCCCTTGTACATACCGCCTACCTGCGGCACGGTAACGTGGCTTTCGTCGATGAACATCAGGGCATTGCGCGGCAAATAATCGATCAGCGTCGGCGGTGGATCGCCGGCGTTGCGCCCCGAAAGGTGGCGCGAGTAGTTTTCGATACCCTTGCAAAAACCCAGTTCGTTGAGCATTTCCAAGTCGAAGCGGGTACGCTGCTCGATGCGCTGGGCTTCCACCAGCTTTTGATTGGCGTAAAAGAATTCCAGGCGCTCGCGCAGCTCGACTTTGATCGCGTCGACGGCGCGCAACGTGGTTTCGCGCGGGGTGACGTAATGGCTGGAAGGATAGACGGTGTAGCGCGTCACCTTGTGTTGAATATGGCCGGTCAAAGGGTCGAACAGCGCGATGCTTTCCACCTCGTCGTCGAACAGGGAAACACGCACCGCAGTCTCAGCACTTTCCGCCGGAAAAATGTCGAGTACGTCGCCGCGTACCCGAAAGGCACCGCGGCTGAACTCGACTTCATTACGCTCATACTGCATTTCGGTGAGGCGCTTGATGGCGTCACGTTGCGTCAGTTTTTCGCCTTGATGCAGATGCAGGATCATGCCGTGGTAATCGACCGGATCACCGATACCGTAGATGCACGACACCGAGGCAATCAGCACGCAGTCTTCACGCTCCAGCAGCGCCTTGGTGGCGCTCAAACGCATCTGCTCGATGTGTTCGTTGATGCTGGAATCTTTTTCGATGAACAAATCGCGCGACGGAACGTAGGCTTCCGGCTGGTAATAATCGTAGTAGGAAACGAAGTATTCGACGGCGTTTTCCGGGAAAAACTCGCGCATTTCCGAATATAGCTGCGCCGCCAACGTCTTGTTGGGGGCCATGATGATAGCGGGTCGCCCGAGGCGGGCGATGACGTTGGCCATGGTAAAGGTCTTGCCGGAGCCGGTCACACCAAGCAGAGTCTGGAACGCCAAACCATCTTCAATCCCGTCCACGAGCTTGGCGATGGCAGCCGGCTGGTCGCCTGAGGGCTCGAAAGGTTGATTTAGCCGATACGGGCTATTGGGGAAAGTGACGATCACGGGTAAAATTATATGTTTTCAATTGACCAATTTTACCATGCGCGGTCATTCCCGCGCCCATCCCCGAGGATCGTACTTTGGAACTCTCACGTCGCGTTCAAGCCATCAAGGAATCCCCAACCCTCGCCGTTACCGCCCGCGCCGCCAAACTCAAGGCTGAAGGGCGCGACATCATCGGCCTCGGCGCCGGCGAACCGGATTTCGACACCCCGCAGCATATCAAGGATGCGGCAAAAAAAGCTATCGACAACGGTTTCACTAAATACACCCCGGTTGCCGGTATTCCCGGCCTAAAAAATGCCATCGTTGCCAAGTTCAAGCGTGACAATGGATTCGAGTATACCGCCAAGGAGGTCATTGTCGGCGTAGGCGGCAAGCAGTGCATTTTCAACCTCGCCCTAGCCGTGTTGAACCCCGGCGACGAGGTTATCGTGCCTGCACCCTACTGGGTTTCCTACGCTGATATCGCGATTGTCGCCGAGGCCGTCCCTGTTATCGTCAATTGCGGCATTGAGCAAGGTTTCAAGATCACACCAGCGCAACTGGAAACAGCCATCACCCCCAAAACCAAGCTGTTCATGATCAACAGCCCATCCAACCCAACCGGCGCGGTATATACGCTGGCCGAATTGCAAGCACTCGGTGAAATCCTGAAAAAGCATCCCCACGTGCTGGTCGCCACCGACGACATGTACGAACACGTCAACCTGTCCGGCACAAAGTTCGTCAACATCCTCAACGCCACGCCGGAACTGAAGGATCGTTGCGTGGTCCTCAACGGCGTATCCAAGGCTTATTCCATGACCGGCTGGCGCATCGGCTACGCCGCAGGCCCAGAAAATATTATCAAGGCCATGGAAATCCTCCAATCGCAATCGACGTCCAATCCCACCTCGATTTCCCAGGTGGCCGCACAAGCCGCCCTGGAAGGCAACCAAGCCTGCATCGAGCCGATGCTCAAGGCCTTCCGCGAGCGCCACGAATTCGTGGTACGTCGTTTCAATGAAATTCCCGGTCTCAAATGTATCAGCGCCGGAGGAGCCTTCTATGCTTTCCCCGACGCACACGAGGCCATCGCAAAATTGTACAAGGAAGGGAAAATTCCCCAAGGCAACGACATGGCCTTATCCGAATACCTCCTGGAAAAAACCGGCGTGGCAGTCGTGCCGGGTTCGGCTTTCGGGGCGGAGGGCTATTTCCGAATTTCCTTCGCGACCTCGATGGACAACCTGCGTAACGCGCTGGATCGGATTGCCGCCGCGTTGAGCTAGGGTTTTTCCGGAATTTGTGATCTGCTTCACAGTTTTCGAGAGAAACTTTCACTAGCCTTGTTTCTTGGCGCTGTTCATACAGCACAGCTTTCGTCGGAAAAAATTTCAAAACACCACATTTCCAACATGAACAGGATACTCAGCAGCCGATGACCACCATGACGCCGGAATTGGAAAGGAAACTGGCTCTCGCTGTTGAGAAAATGCCGGCTTTTCCAAAGAGCGTACAAAAGATCCTTGAACTGACCCGCAATCTGGACGTTCAGCCCAAGGACTTGGTTCAGGTCATCGAAAAAGATCCAGTCATGACAGTGAAAATCCTGAAAGTGCTCAACTCGGCTTATTTCAGCCTTCCCAACAAGATCACCTCAATCAACCATTCAGTCGTTTATTTGGGCTTCAATACCATCAAGAACCTCGCGCTAAGTGTTGCCGCGGTCGGCATCATGCCCAAGCAAAACGCGGCCGGCTTCGATATCCAGCAATATTTACTACATTCCCTGACTACCGCCAGCATCGCCAAACAACTTTGCAGCCAATACGCCAAGGGTATCGACCCAACTGATTGTTATATTGCCGGATTGCTCCATGATTTCGGGAAAGTGGTGTTTGCCCAGTTTTTGCCAGGAGAATTCCGTAATGCCATGGAAAAGGCCCAAGCCGACCAGATTCCCTTGCATGAGGCTGAAAAATTGATGATTGGTGCGGACCATACCGTAGTCGGTTCGATGCTCGCTGAAAAATGGCAGTTTCCCAAGCAACTGGTTGATTCGATTCGCCACCATCATTCTGCGGAAAACGACGAAACGGCAATCTGGTCCAGCGTTTTCGCAGCAAACCAGATTAGCAAAAAATTAGGTTTTGGCAACAGCGGGAATCCCTGCATCGAAGCACTTCCCCCCGCAGCCGAGCAATTTTTCAAGAACGACCTTGACGGCATTATCGCTGAGTTGGGTGACTTGTCGAAAATTCACGAAGAGTCCAAGCTGTTTTCTCAAATGGAGGGGAACCCTTGAAAATCCGCTTCTGGGGCGTCCGCGGCTCAATCCCTTCGCCTGGGCCGAATACACTGAAATACGGCGGCAACACCACCTGCATCGAGATTCGTACCGATGACAACGAGTTGATTATCCTCGATGCCGGCACCGGGGTGTTTGCCCTCTCACAAACCCTGCTGCGTGAAATGCCGGTAACCGCCAACGTATTTATTACTCACACCCACTGGGATCACATTCACGGCCTGCCCTTTTTCATCCCGATTTTCATTCCTGGCAACAAGCTGCGCCTGCACGGCGCTTTCGACCCGATTTCCGGGCGAGGCATCGAACACATCATGGAAGTGCAGTTGCAATACAGCTATTTCCCGGTCCGTGAAGCGGAGATGAAAGCCAAAATCGAATATGAAACGCTGATGCCGGAGCAAAGCATCCAGATCGGTTCGGCGACCATTACGCCTACCTTGCTCAATCACCCGGTCATCAACTTCGGCTATCGCGTCGAAAGCCACGGGAAATCGGTTTTCTTCACCGGCGACCATGAACCGCATTACAACATCTACCCGCCTGAAGACGAGAGTTACGCCGAATACCAGAGTCTCATCACCGAGAAGGAAAAATCGATACTTGAGGCGCTACAAGGCGTAGACGTATTAATTGCCGATTCATCCTATACCCTGGAAGAATATCCTAGCAAAAAGGGCTGGGGACACGGCACCTTCGATTCCACCATCGAACTGGGGAAAAAAACCGGGGCAAAAATCGTCTATTGCACCCACCACGAACCAACCCGCAGTGACGAAGCGCTGGAGAAGGAATTCGAAAAGGTTCTGGCGCGCCACCCCAGAATCGAGGGTGATCCGGAATACAGGCTGGCTCGCGAAGGTGAGGAAATCATCTTGTAATCTCGTCGTAAAGGACGGCACACTTTATTGCGAAATCACGGCACGTTTTTCCTGACGCGTCAGCCACTCCTCGAACATCAGGACATTCCACAAGCGGTATTGCCAGTTACGTCGACCGGAAAGATGTTCCTGC
Source organism: Sulfuricella sp. (assembly GCA_018336195.1). Lineage (GTDB taxonomy): Bacteria > Pseudomonadota > Gammaproteobacteria > Burkholderiales > Sulfuricellaceae > JAGXQV01. The sequence continues at coordinate 6,807 of JAGXQV010000109.1, forward strand.
CACGCTTTGCGGATAGGCACCGGATTGAGAAAGCCTTCACGGACCAAGCGGGACTCGTCGAGCAAATCCTCTGCCCAGTTATTCAACGGCCCACGCAACCAAGTTCCGATGGGAACGCCAAACCCCATTTTCGGACGCTCAATCAGTTTTTCCGGGACATAGCGGTACAACACTTGACGCAACGGCCATTTGCTTATTCCATTGTGAATTTTCAGTTCCAGAGGCAATTGCCAGGCAAACTCGGCAACCCGATGATCCAATAATGGGGTTCGCCCTTCCAACCCCACCGCCATCGTTGCTCTATCCACCTTGACCAGGATATCGTCGGGTAAGTAGCTGATCCCATCGAGAAACATGATGCGCTGCACAAATTCCGGAACATCCGCCCAATTCGCCGGATCGCTCAATGTGGTCGATGGCTCGTGTCCGCCCTGCACCACCATGGATTGCGTCCCCCAGTGGGACACCATGTTCCGGTAAATTTCTTCCGGCCCGCTCGCCTTGAGGACATCGGCCAGCTTGTGCATTTTGTCCCCCGGCAAGCGATGCTGAATTGCCTTCGGTGCAAACCGGAACAAGCCATCCCAAGCCTGCGGAGGGAGCAGCGTAATAGCTTGAGCCAGCAACAACCGGCCCGGCTTGGGAAATCTCTTTACGTAATGCCATATCCTGTCCGCCCACAGATAGCGGTTATATCCACCGAACAATTCGTCCCCCCCGTCGCCGGAGAGGGATACGGTCACATGCCGACGCGCCAATTGCGCCACCAGGAAGGTGGGAATCTGCGAAGAATCGGCAAACGGCTCGTCATAAATGGACGACAGGCGAGGAATGACATCCCTCGCTTGGTCGGACCGGACATAAAGCTCGGTATGCTCGGTACCCAGATGCCGCGCAACCGCTTTGGCGTGTTCGGCTTCGTTGTAGCTTGGATCTTCGAAACCAATGGTGAAGGTCTTCACCGGGCGGGCGCTTTGCGCCTGCATCAGCGCTACTACCAGTGACGAATCGATGCCGCCGGAAAGGAATGCCCCGAGCGGAACGTCGGCCACCATCTGGCTGGCTATCGCCTGTCGTAACAAGCCATCGAGAACGTCAATCGCCGCATCGGGAGTACCTGAAAATGGCCTTCTGACGCCCGCCTCCGCTGCGTTTCGCAACGTCCAATAGGGTTGTGGGCTCCCGTCCCCCCAACTGGTCGGCCCCAGCGAAATGCAGTTACCCGGCGGAAGTTTCGCCACCCCCTTGTAGATCGAGTAAGGTGCCGGAACGTAGGCATAGCGCATGAACAACGCCAGCGACCCCCGGTCAATTTCCCCACGCCAGGCTGGGTGTTGCTGGAGCGCCTTGAGTTCCGAACCGAACAGAAAGACATTGCCCATCCGCCCGTAATACAGTGGTTTTTCACCAAAACGGTCGCGCGCCAAATGCAACGTCCGCTCCAGGCGGTCCCACAATGCCAGGGCGAACATCCCGACAAAGCGTTGCAACGCCGGCTCCAGTCCCCAATAGGCAATTGCCGCCAGCAGGGTCTCGGTATCCGAATACCCGCGCCAGGCGGGAGCACCGTTTGCACCCTCTAGATCACGCCGGAGAGCCAGATGGTTATAGATCTCGCCGTTGAAGGCAACCACATATCGTCCACAGGCGGAAACCATCGGCTGGTGACCTTCCGGGGAAAGGTCGACGATGGACAGGCGGCGATGTGCCAACGCGACCCCCTGCCCGGCATCTTCCCAAATGCCACTGTCGTCCGGCCCCCGGTGATGCAGCACTGCCCCCATTGCGGAAGCAACCGCACGCGCGGTATCCGCGTTCAAACCACCGTTCAGATTGAGGAAACCAGCCAAGCCGCACATGGATTATCTTCGGCAAAGAAAATGCCAGTACGGCCAGCGTTCGGATATCGTGACTTCCGAAAAACTGTCTTTCAGCGTGGCGATCTGTTTTCTGGAGAAACGCTGCTCAATCCGGGTAAAGAAACGGTCATAGACATCCTGACGTATCCGCCCCAGAGACTTTCCCTTGTAAGCTTCATGAAGCGGCACATGGCGCGCCAATCCGAAAGGCTCCAGCAAACGCCCGAACCACACTAGAGGCAAATAAACGCAACATGCCCCCAGCAGGGTAAACACCGAACGGAATCCCGGATTCCTGATTCTGGCCGCTACCAAGCGCACCGCCGTCACCGCCGCCAACAGCCCGCGAAAAAACAACGGGCGGTTATCCAGCGCGTAATAAAGATAGATTAGGATATTCGGCGCATAAGGCTTGAGGTTGCGCACTTCCTGCAAGGCATCGCTGGGAAGATGGTGCAACACTCCCAGACTGAACAGAAAATCGGCAAAATCCGGGCGAAACGGCAAGCGCTTCAAGTCGCCCATGAAAAACAGCGCATTAGGACAATCGCGCAAATTGTTGCGGGCAACGAAAATTGCCTCGGAAAAGTCCACCAGCACCAGTTCGCGGCACCGGTCCTTGAGAAAATAGCTCCAGCGCCCGATGCCACAGCCCAAATCGCAAACCCGCGCATCCTTCAGGCTCTCCGGATCGACAAGATCAAAATACTGGCGGAACTCGCTTTCGTGTTCGGGAAGAATTTCCGGAAAAGTCTGCCATTCGTCGCCAAAGGTGAACTGGATGTCCTCGGCAAATTCCTGCTCCGGAGCATTGGAGTAAGATGCAATACTAAGGCGTTTTTTCAGCGCAGGTGGATACTGTTCCTCGTCAAGCAGGATAACTACATCGTCAATAACCGGATAACTGCGTTCTCCCACCCATAACTTACCCAACTCCAAGGTAATATCTTCAGTACCAAACAGTTCGCCGAGATTATGCAAATTCATAATGAGTTATTTTGGTGTGCCCGGTGAAAATGACTAGAATTGCTTTTCCTGCAGAAAACCCTAAAAAAGTTGGGCGGGGCGATTATATGTAGCGTAATCCAACTAATGCCAAGACATCGTCTTTGTACACATTCAAAGGAAAGACTCCATTAAGGGACAATCAACCCTTTTCTATATAGCAATGGCTTAACAAATCGTATTGGAACAAAGCTTGCCAGGTACAGTATCAGCGACTTACTTTCCGTAAGACCAATTTCATTTAAATACTTTCTTGCCAACACACCATTTCCGTTTACCCAACTGAGAGCAGCCTGAATGAAATAGGCCTTTCGCTTCATCTCAACAATTTCGTCCTTATAGGCGCTATCGAAATCGGGAATTAGTTTCCGATACTTGGTAAGCATCAATTCATATTCATCAAAAAATCGCTTGCTCTTATTCCATGTATCCCCGCCCGAATGCACCCTATATTTTGCCAACGCCTCATTGACCATATCGAGTTTCCATGAATAGGCAATACGGCTGAATAAGTCGCCTTCTTCAGCCACCTCAAATTCCGGATCGAACCATTGACCAAGCGTTTGCAGTACATCCCTGCGCATTACCGCAGTTGGCATCATCACAAAGTAGTTTGATAACATTTGAGGAAAACAGCTTCCCACGGCGTAGTCGTTTCTTGATTTATAACGCAGGGTATTTTGACCTTCTGCATTGAAGGAAATACAATTTGAAAATACCAAACCAACTTCACCATTAGAAAACAATGGCACTTGTTTTTCCAATTTTGTCGGCAACCACAAATCATCGCAATCAAGAAAGGCAATCAGCGCTCCTTGGCATTTTTCCAAAGCCACATTGCGAGCCGCTCCAAGCTTTATTTTTTCTGAGGTTTTATAGTATTTTAGTTTTTCATTATATTGCTGTGCGATTACCGCACTGCGATCAATAGAAAAGTCATCGATAAATATAATTTCCCAATTTTTATAGGTCTGTGCATAGACCGAATCAATTGCCTCCTTCAAGTATTTTTCGCAGTTATAACAATTCATAACCACACTAACTAAAGGAAATTCCATTATTTCCCTCCTAACAGAGGTTTTACAAAACTGTTAACCGCATGAAGCAAAAACCTGAATACCTTAATTAAGGTAAGCTTGGGGTCACGAATGAAGTGTTGACCAACAACATGAATTGTCTGAAGTGGAGAAACTAGCCATATCCATAGCCTGGTCTTGAGCATCTCTCTCTCGACCAAAACCTTCAATTCTTCTGGTGACCATTCCGGCGTCTGCAACTGAGGCTTCTGGATAATCAAGTTGTCCCAATCGAATCCAGGAACCAGATACTTCTTACGTTTGGCGATTTCAAGAACCTCCGAACCCGGGTAAGCCGTCAGAATTGAGGCATGTGGGATTATTCGAATAAGGCGAGCGAATCGAAAGCTCTTCCGTATCTCGTCCAGAGTTTCCACACGATTTTCGCCAACATTGCCGACTACCAGAAAAATCCCTACTTCAATTCCATATTTTCTGATGAGTTTTACGAGTCCGGGTATTTGCTCCAGCTTTACGGGTTTGTTGATAATGCTGTCGAGTACATCCTGCACCCCGGATTCTATTGCCAGATTGATTCGGTAGCAGCCAGAATTCTTCATCTTGGTAATAATATCTTCTGTCAGAAGCCAAGGAGAAACACCATTAGGAGTGTCCCATGAGATATTGAAGCGGTGGGCGATCGCATCGAACAAGTCGCCAGTTCTCCTCTGTTTAGCTACAAGTTGATCATCTTCGAAGAAAACCTCATCTACACCGTAACGTGTCACCAACTCCTCAATCTCTGCCAGAACATTCTCAATAGAACGCATTCGAGGACGCCGAGTGAAGACCTTGAAGGCCGTGCAGAAATTGCATTTGTACTGGCATCCGCGCGACGTAATCATTGACGCAGAACGCTTACCCTTACTGTACCCACCATGCCGGACACCAGCAGCAAAATACTTTTCCATCGGCAACAGATGTCGGGCCGGGAACGGAATGGAATCGAGATCCTCAATCTGCGAAGTTTTCGGCTGTACAACTGGTTGCCCGTTGCAATCGCGATAACCAATGCCATCAATCTCTGTCAAATCACCGTCTTTTTCGATACATCTCAACAAGGGAATAATTGTGTTTTCTCCCTCACCCAGTATGGCAATATCCACACTGGCCTCAGCCAGAACAGACTCTGGAGCAGATGTTGGATGTGCCCCCCCAACAAGCACTGTGATCGACGAGTCGATTTCTTTGACAAGCTCAGCTACCCGGTAAGCATTCTTCCGCTGAGACGTAAACATGCTGGTAATCCCAACCACATCGGGAGATTCACTGGCTACAATTTTTTTAATTTCTTCGAATGGAAGCCCTACCAGCATCTTTTCCGGGGTAATTCTTTGCTCGGTGTGCCAACCTTCAATAAATGCATCGAGGATTTTGGCTTCGTAGCCCGCTCGTTCCAATACCGCGGCAATATAGGCAATCCCCAATGGCGCATTGGGATTCATGTCACCGCGCAGATTGTTCGAGAAGGCAGGTGGTTGAATCAATAGAACCTTGCGGATATTGTCTCGGTGCGAAATATTGGCCGGTACCGGCTGGGCATGAGCGTCTACCCTCACAATAGAAATATTAATGTCTCTAGGCATTATCTCTAATTTCAAATCCGACAGACAATACAGGAAAAGAAACCGCCGCTGAGCACTCAACGTTTCGGCATAAACGCATGATCATCAATCTATAGAAGCACAGTTTGTTGGTAGCCCGTGTTACCTATGCTACCAGCTTTTATCGGGTGGGCATGGTCGAATACGACCATTTATAAATCATTTCCGCATACTTAGACGCCATAACTTCCGCAGTAAAGTGTTCGAGGTATCTTTTGTAACCTTTGTCCCCTTGCTCTCTTCTCAAATTTCCATCTTTGAGCAACTTAACTATGCAACGCGCGTAGGAATCAACATCGCGGTAATTCACGCAATATCCGCCTTCACCATTGGCTACAACCTCCGGGATCCCTCCAACATCGGTTGCAACAACTGGAACTTTGTGTGCCATCGCCTCGACACTTGTAAGACCAAATGATTCATATGCCTGGGAAGCGACGACAAGAACGTCCGTATCGGCTAATAGATTTGAAATATCGGGTCTAAAATCCATTAGATGAACATGCTCACCCAACTGAAGTTTCTTCACATACCCAGCCACCCTATTTTTACTTTTTTCCGACCCATAACCGCATATAAGCAGTTGTACGTTAGGAACATCTGCAATCACGTTTCGGAGTGCTTCCAATAAGAAAAAGTGTCCTTTGCCTTTATCGTACGTGCTCAACATAAGGCAAAGAGGGAAAGAAGAATCAATGCCGATTTCATCCTTAATATGTCTTACTACCGCAAATTCACAAGCATTGCTAATTTTTATGCCATTGTGAATATAGCTGGTTATATGCCTGGCGGATATCACTGGACGCAAGGATATTGATTCGGCAGCAGCTTTAGATACCGTGACAAATTGACTGGTAAATTTGCACAATATCCAATCGGTAATATATTCCTGAAAAAGCAAGTAAAAACGAGGCCTTTGAACAAGGCTATGAAAATTATGAATACTTTTTGATTTTCCGCTAAACAAACCCCATGAAATATTAGCCGCACGGCATGAATCTCCGCCGGGGTAACCGCCATTAACAACCATAAGTGCGTCCGGATTTGCCTGCAATAATGTTTTTCGAAAAGCTAATACATTATAGAAAATAAGCAAATATCTAAGAATAGGGGAAATCATCTCCCTGATAATCTTAAGAAAAACATTTCCGTTTAACAAGTTGGAATAAATGGGAACTCTGTGGCGAATCACTTCGCAAGAACGTGTCACCCTAGCTTCGATGACGCACAGTCCAGGATAATTTGAATTGGCAATAATGACAAACGAGTCATCCCTAACAGGCCAGTTATTAATAAGGTTCAAGATGAATGTATCGACACCACCACAATCATATATCTCCGTAAATAGCGCTATTTTCAAACAAACATCCCCAGAGTTACCGTACTAATTTGGATTCAAAATTGACAAATTGTATCCGAATCTAACCAGTTCCAAGTCCAATCGTAAATAGTACAATTTGATTGGCGCGAACTGAAGGTGGCGTCCCTTTACTAAGGAAACACACCAAGTTAAAAAATATTTTATGTAGATATCGTTTTATACGGTTGACGTGCGGATCAAACAGCGCGCAAAAATGCTTTTCCTTCAATACGAATCCTATTTTCTTCAAATGCTCCTCAAAAAGCCAATCCGGTATGATTGTTTGGTGCCCAGACTCCCAGTAAAGTGATGGTGTCCAGTTGCCAAATGTACCGTCTTTGTAAAACGAATAGACGGAGCTATATAAATGTATATTGGGAAAGGATACAACGACGACAGTCTTGCTATCCGCAAGCTGCTTTAACTGGCGCAAGAAATGAAGTGGATTTTCCAAATGTTCGATTACCTCCAACGCCACGACAGCATCGAATTTTTTTCCCGGAAATTTTTCCGCGAAGTTTGAATTCAAATCGATTTCATATTTTTCAGAGTCAAGAAAAAATGAATCTAGCGACAAATCTACTGAGGTTGTAATAAAACCATTATCTTGTAACCTCTTTGAAAATGCACCCGATCCGCAACCAAGTTCCAGAACTCGCCCCCCCTCAGGACTGCAATTTAAAACCACGTTAATTGCATATTCATGCAAACCTTGTGCAGCATGAATTCCTATGCCTTTATAGTTATATGATGTTTCGCCTTTATGCTTTTGATCCACGCTGACATCTCTCTAATAGGGGTTAAGTATGTGTTCTGATTTGAACGTGGCAACACAATAGTAACCACCATTGCCAAATAGCCTGATAAAAATTTTCTTTGGCAAAATCACAGAAAACAAACCAAGTGATACTTGCAACATTTTTTTTGCAACGTTGCGCAGCAACGATGATTGCCTGGCTGTTACAGGGTTGCTGTCTCTAACATCATAAGCATATAACCCTTCACTAATTGGGGTTAGCCCAAGAACCCTAATAAAGTAGTGCACTGAATTTGCGTTAAATTCCCTAAGGTGACCGTTATAATGATTTGAGGATGGATATACCTTTCTAATCAAATAATTATTCAAAATGCTTTCTTCCACCGGAAGTTTAATAATAAAATAATTTGTAATTTTTGAAAGT